>PAAU01000066.1 GCA_002699445.1 Micrococcales bacterium
AACCGCATGAATGCCAGCCAGTTGCGCGAGCACTTCCTTGATGCGCTCCCCTATCTCACCGTTCTCGTCTTACTGGGTTTCATCGGGCCCACCCGGTCCTTCGCCTTGGTCAACGCGGGCCTTCAGGCTGGTCTCTTTCTGTTAGTGGTCCTGATTCCCACTTTCCGAACGCAACGGATGTCGTACGTAGATCTGGGTTGGCCATGGGGTCTGGTGCTTCTTGGTGTTCAGGCACTTGTCTTCAATGATCCGGCGAATGTCAACGGTTATATTGTTGCTGCGCTGTATCTGATCTCTGGCGGCCGGCTGGCGATGATGGCTACTATCGGGTGGCGCAAGGGTTGGTTGAAGCGGGAGCTGCCGCGATATCGCTATCAACGATTGCGATGGGAACGCCGGAAACTCAACGAACGACCGGCGATGCTTTACGAAGTATCGGCCCAAGGTTTGGCAAATATGTCTTTCTTGGCGCTGCCCGTCATCATCCAGGTTGTTTCCCCGGCGGAAACCCTGGCTCCATTGGCTGTTCTGGGTTACCTGATCTGGCTTGTTGGATTTTCCCTCGAGTTCACCGCAGACAGCCAAAAGGCCCGTTTTATGATCAGTAATGCCAAAGCTGGCCGACGCGTGGACTACTGCCAAGTGGGATTGTGGAAGTTCAGCCGACATCCGAACTACTTTGGAGAGTGGTTGGTCTGGACCGGCCTTGCGTTGTCGACCCTCCCGAGCCTGTGGCTATTGCCGGTGCCGATGTGGGTCACTGGAGTCCTACTTCTCGGATTGATCTACCTCTCCTACCTGATGTACCGCATCTTGACCTACTACTCCGGCGCAGTTCCTAGCGAGTACTACACGTTGCACAAGCGTCCCGGGTACGCCGACTATCAAAGCACTACAAATATGTTTTTCCCAGGTAGACCACGACAGTTGACTTGAGGATCTGGCCGACTTTTGCAGCATCTGGGCGCACAACGAGAGCCCTGCAACCGTCAAAGGGCTGGAGATCACCAGCGGAGGATGCGGGATTCGAACCCGCGAGGGGGAGTACCCCAACACGCTTTCCAAGCGTGCGCCATAGGCCACTAGGCGAATCCTCCGCAAACGAGAGTACGCGAAGCAATGGCCGCTGCCGAATTCAGGCTGAGGTTAGCGGTAGAGGATCAGACCGAGTCTGCATTAGGGATCCCGCAGTTCGCCAAGTTGAGAGCGCGTATCGACAGCCACTTGTCGGACCTCGGCTGTCAACCTAATCGGCTCTAAGGGCGTAGTCTCCGCCAGGAGACGTTTCACCGTGAGAAGAGGAACGCGTCGCAGGTAGGTTCCGACAGTGACGTGAGGTACGTAGGGGACCTTTCGGTCCTCACTGGGGAATGCGACAGTCGACGTCTCGAGTTCCGATTGAAGTCGCACAATATCTGAACTTTTCACCCTGAGGTATACAGCGGAGGAAAAGGTATCGGCGGCATGGACTTCGAGCTCGACCGTACGTGGCTCCCAGTCCCAGGACTTAAATCCAAGTGCCCGCACCGAGACATGCGGCTGGCCAGGTGATGTCAATTGGAGGGCATTACCGAGGTCCGCGGCGATGTTTTCACGGTAGGCTTCCACGCGGTAATCAGTAATCATGGCCGCTAGCACGAAGTACCACCGCGGACCTTCGCTCCAAGAACGCCAAATCTCTGGGTTGAGAACTTCGCTAGTCGCAGACTTTGCGTCTGAGAATGACATCCGATCGGATCCGTTACGGGGCCGCGAGAGCGTGCATCTTACCGGCACGAGTGCCGAAATAGATGCGACCATTATGAACCGCCGGTGTCGATTCGATGCAGCCGCCAACAGTCTTTTGCCACAACTCGGGTGGACGCTTCCGCGTTTGGCTGACGTCATACGCGTGCATGGTGCCGAGACAATCTCCGATAAGTAGCACGTCATCTACGACGACAGGCGATTGCCACAAGGGTCCAGGTAGGTTCCTGCGCCACAGCACTTTGCCGGAGTCTCGGTCCACCGCAAGGAACTGGCCACCGTCAGTGTCAAAGATGACGACGTCACGGTGCAGAGCCGGCGTCCCCCAGATACCACCGGGACGACGCGACTGATCCTTCACGGACCAAACCAAAGGATTATCAGGTTTGCTCGGATCAAGCTTCATCATCTGGCCAACCTGCTGTGAGCGGGCATTCCCCTTTTCATATTCGGAGCCGACGTAAAGGAAGCCGTCGGCGTCGATAGTTATCGTCGCGTCGGTGTCGTCTCCCGTCCAGAAACGGAACACTCGACGAGGATCTTTACCCTGCTTGAGGCCCTTGATATTCCAGCCCTGGACTAAGCCAGCGGAGTTCGCGAAATACATCGTATTCTTGTAGATTGCGACTGAGTTTTCGATGGACGTTTGCGGACTTCCGAATGCGGAACTGAGTTCGGCATCCCAGCTTGCGGCATCCCACACCAACTTAGGTGAGACCTTGACCTGCCCGGACTTCGAGTACTTTCTGTTGAGTTTCACGATGTGGATGCGACTGTTTTCGCCGCCTTCGAACAGGTAGTCATCAATGACCAGTGGGCTGCCATCCCAGTCGTCATTCCATTGCGTAGGGGAGACATCCCTGGCGTTCAGTTTCCACAATTCTCGCGGAGATGAGCCGTCAAAAGCGATGACGCGGAGATAGTTATCTCGTGATCCGGAGTACACCAGTGGGTATCCGTCGGGGTCGACAGTCACTGATCCTTTGATGATGTCGCCGGTTTTGAAAGTCGGTAGCAGCTGCTTTCCGTTCCGGGCATTGAGGAAGTGGATCCCGTAGTCGTAGGCGCCAAATATCAACCAGGTTTTNCCTTCGCGTTCGAAAACAGATGGTTGTCCGGTCCANCCAGTNCCGCACCAGGTTGACGGCCCNGACCCGTCATCCGAGGTGCCACACATTCCGGAATTCTTCGGGTAAGACCAGTCGATCACTGGCGTTTGCTGTGGCACCGGTCCCTGGCCATAAAAAGTCCTAGTGGGGTTACCTCGAAAGGTGATGAGTCCGGGTACCTCGTCGGGCGGGTAGGGCTGGCCCACCCAGGCCGGATCGGACCAATAGCGTTGATCCGGTGGCTGTAGTGCGTCATCGGCATTGGATGTGGTTGAGTCCGCTTCGCCGGGGTCGGAGGGGGGTGAGGTCGAGCCCGGGTCACTGGTTGCGCTCTGCGATGTCGACGTCTCTTGAGATTGAACGTAGTAAATCCCACCGCCGATCACACCAACAACGAGTGCGAAGCTCACGAGAATAAGTCCGATGCGCATTGCTGAAGCCTAGGTGTTCCCTCGAGCATCTCATAATGGCGACGCGGCCCCGAGTTCCAGATAACCGCCCCCAGCACTCCCGCTCGCCGACCGCCCTACTTCTTAGTCACGGACTGCTCAGCAAGCAACATTGCTCCAATAACGCCAGCATCTGCGCCAGTAGCTGCGGGGACCAGATACTTGTCAATATGTTCCAAAAGCGCGGGACTATCCACATAGTTGGCCAGCGAATGAAGCAGCAGCGGCCGAACTCGCTCCAAGAGACCGGGAGCTAGACCCACCCCGCCGCCGACTGCGATCCGGCCAGGGGACAACATGCACACCACCGCGTGCAGCCCAGCTGCCAGATAAGCAGCCTGTAAATCCCAGGCGATGTGTTCTGCTGGGAGATCCTCACCGGGCTGCCCCCAACGCGCCGCGATTGCAGGACCAGCGGCCACCCCCTCCCAGCAGTCACCGTGGTAAGGACAGACGCCATCGAATACTTCAACTTCACTAGCTGGTCGTGGGATTCGAATGTGCCCCATTTCAGGGTGGATCAAGCCGTGAAGGAGACGCCCCTTCTCTATAGCTCCGCCACCGATTCCGGTACCTACGGTGAAATAGGCGAAACTATCGACGGCACGTCCAGCACCATATCTATGCTCTGCCAGCGCGGCGGCGTTCACATCGGTATCGAACGGAATCGGCAAATCTCGCGATAGGCCGTTGTCGTCTAGAGCTTGGCGCAGCGCTGAGACAACATCGAAATACTCCCAGCCAGGTTTGGGGGTACAAGTGACGTGGCCAAAACGTGGGGAGGAAGGATTTGGATCGCAGGGGCCGAAGCTTCCAAAACCAATAGCCTCGATCTGACCATGTTGATCGTCTTGTTCCCGAAAGAACTCGGCCATCTGGATGACCGCGGCTCTTGGGTCGCTACCGGTTGGAAAAGATGTGCGAGCAATGAGGTCTTCGGGATCGTGGGCAACTGCACAGACGATCTTGGTACCCCCGGACTCGACACCTGCGTACATACATTCTCCTCGCGGCTTGTCGACAATGACTAGTTTCTTAGAACACGTGATCGCTAGCCTGCCGGGTTCACCGCCTCGTTGCCATCTGTCCGGAGGGGTTTCTTCTTTCCGAGCCGGTCCGAGTAGAATCTGACACGGTCATCAACTTTACGGCGCGCACTCGGGCGCGCTCATGGGTAAGGAGCGAATCGTGTCAAGCGAAGCATTCATCTATGAGGCGATTAGAACGCCCCGGGGCAGAGGAAAAGCCAATGGTTCGCTACACGGGGTGAAACCCGTCAGTCTCGTGACTGGGCTATTGGACGAACTCCAGACCCGTAACTCGGAGTTGGACCCGAGTCTGATTGATGACGTCATTTTGGGTTGCGTATCTCCTGTAGGTGACCAAGGGGCGGATATCGCCAAAACGGCTGCGATCGCAGCCGGGTTACCGGACACAGTCGCCGGCACTCAGATCAATCGCTTTTGCGCCTCCGCGCTCGAAGCAGTCAACATGGCAGCCCAAAAAGTGAGAGCTGGCTGGGATGAACTGGTGGTAGCCGGTGGTGTGGAGTCCATGAGCCGAGTTCCGATGGGATCTGATGGCGGTGCGTGGGCTATGGACCCCGAAACCGCGTATGACACGTACTTCGTGCCGCAGGGCATCAGCGCCGATTTGATCGCCACAACGGAAGGGTTTTCACGGGAGGACGTGGATTCCTACGCGGTGGAAGCGCAAGACCGGGCCGCCGCGGCCTGGAGTGCCGGCAACTTCACCAAGTCAGTAGTTCCGGTTCGGGACATCAATGGTGTTGTGTTGCTGGATCACGATGAGCACATGCGACCAGGAACGACGATGGCAGATCTAGCAAAGCTCAAGCCGTCCTTCGCGGGTATCGGCGATATGGGCGGTTTCGATGCGGTGGCGTTGCAGAAATATCATTGGGTAGAGCGCATCGATCACGTACATACGCCCGGTAACTCCTCGGGAATCGTTGATGGGTCGGCTCTGGTTCTCGTCGGTAGTGAGGACGCTGGCCGCAAGGCCGGAATGTCCCCGCGGGCTCGGGTGGTTTCCACCGCCGTTAGCGGTGCCGACCCCACCATCATGCTCACCGGACCGACCCCCGCCACTGAAAAAGCGCTACGGCTGGCAGGTCTTACTCCGGACGATATTGACGTATGGGAACTGAATGAGGCTTTTGCCGCTGTGGTGCTGAAGTGGATGAAGGACTTTGATCTCGATCGAGATCAGGTCAATGTCAACGGAGGCTCCATCGCAATGGGCCACCCCTTGGGGGCCACCGGAGCTATGATCCTGGGGACTGTCGTGGATGAGCTAGAACGCTCCCAGGGTCGTTACGGTCTGGTCACCCTATGCATCGGTGGCGGCATGGGACTAGCAACGATTATCGAGCGGGTTTGATCCGGCGGATGGGAAGGATTCTTAACATGACAACCAATATGATCAGTTGGGACGCGGATGCTGATGGCATCGTGACCCTCACCATGGCCGACCCCAATCAGGGTGCGAACACCATGAACCAAACTTTCCAGGACAGTCTTCGCCTCACTGTCGAGCGGCTTGAGAAAGAGCGAGAGAGTATCGCCGGAGTGATTTTAACCAGCGGCAAGAAGACTTTCTTCGCGGGTGGAGATCTCGATCTACTCCAGCAGGCGGCGCCGGAAGACGCGATGGCCATCGCACAACAAATTAATTCGATGAAGAGCGACCTGCGCCGAATTGAGACGCTTGGGGTTCCGGTTGTTGCTTGCATCAATGGTTCGGCGCTAGGCGGAGGCTTGGAAATTGCGTTGGCCTGCCACCGCAGAGTGGCTCTTGACGCCAAGGGATCACAAATCGGATTGCCGGAAGTAACTCTTGGCTTGTTGCCCGGTGGTGGCGGCGTAGTGCGGACCGTTCGCATGTTCGGACTACAGAAAGCCCTTATGGAGGTGCTCCTGCAGGGTCAGCGACGCAAACCAGGTAAAGCCCACGAAGTGGGTCTGGTCGACGAGGTTGTCGATTCAGTAGACGAGATGTTCAATGCGGCTCGAGCCTGGATCCAGGAAAATCCCGAGGCCAGCCAGCCCTGGGACAGCAAAGGCTACAAGATTCCAGGCGGTACCCCGAGTAATCCGAAGCTGGCGCAAATGTTGCCGGCCTTTCCAGCGAACCTACGCAAGCAGGTCAAGGGTGCGCCCATGCCCGCGCCGCATCACATCATGTCAGCGGCAGTGGAAGGCGCCCAGGTTGATTTCGCAACAGCGTCAGCCATCGAAACCCGATATTTCGTTGACTTGGCGACCGGGCAAGTAGCCAAGAACATGATTCAGGCATTTTTCTTCGATCTACAACACATCTCAAAGGGTGGTGCGCGGCCCCAGGGGTTCGAGCCCTATCAAGCGCAAAAGGTAGCCGTGTTGGGTGCAGGCATGATGGGTGCCGGCATCGCCTATGTCTGTGCCCGAAACGGGATGGAAGTTGTCCTAGCGGATGTTGCACAGGAATCTGCGGATAAAGGCAAGGACTACAGCCGCAGTCTCCTTGACAAGGCAGTTTCCCGAGGGAAGATGACCGAGGAGCAACGCGACGGAGTCCTTGATCGGATCACAGCGACTGACAATATGCAGGATGCGAAAGGCGCTGATCTCTTGATCGAAGCCGTCTTCGAGGATCCGTCTCTCAAGGCAGAGGTGTACGCCAAGATTGAGCCACTGCTCGCTGAGGATGCACTGTTGGGTTCCAATACCTCGACCCTGCCGATCACAGGATTAGCTGAGGGAGTTAGCCGACCGAAAGACTTTATTGGTCTGCACTTCTTCTCTCCCGTAGACAAGATGCCGTTACTGGAGATAGTTGTCGGTGAACAGACCTCAGATGAGGCGATCGCAAAAGCAGTTGACGTCGCCCTCCAGATCAAGAAAACCCCGATCGTAGTTAATGACAGTCGAGGCTTTTTTACGAGTCGGGTAATAGGCACATTCATCGGTGAAGCAGCCGCGCTGTTAGGTGAGGGAGTCCCCGCACCGTCTATCGAGCAAGCTGCGTTGCAATCCGGATACCCGACTGGGCCGTTGGCCTTGTTTGATGAGGTATCCCTGACACTGGGTCGCCGTATCCGTGAGGCCTCTCGAGTTGCGGCTGAGGCTGAAGGACAGGATTTCCCGGAGCATCCATCGTATCCCGTGGTCGACAAGATGGTGGTGGAGTTTGATCGAGGAGGTCGGGCCGCAGGCGCCGGCTTCTATGATTACGCGGAAGGCAAACGCGTCGGGTTGTGGCCAGAGTTGGTGGAAAACTTTGGCGGCAGCGGGAGACCGAGTATCGACTTTGACGACATCAAGGACCGCATGCTCTTCGCTGAGGTATTGGAGTCGGTCCGTTGCTACGACGAAGGTGTTCTGCGTAGCGTCCCAGAAGCCAATATCGGATCAATTTTCGGCATTGGATTCCCAGCTTGGAGCGGCGGAGTTCTCCAGTTCATCAACGGTTACCCGGGCGGCATCCGCGGGTTCATCGATCGAGCTAACGAGTTGGCAGCTGCATATGGTGAAAGGTTTTCCCCGCCAGAGTCGCTGGCTCGGATGGCGGCTAGCGATAGCGTTTTCGAGTAGAAAGCGTCAGAAACTAGAGCGCTCGGCCCGAAGCGGATAGCAAAAAAAGGGACCCCCCGCACACCCGCCAGAGCCCACGTACCCTTGCTGCCTTCCGGCCCTGGGGGGATTCGGTGAGGTGACGCCGCACGAGGGGTCGTCTTCAGTGTAAGGGACGCGTGGTCGCGTGACCGCAGGACCCGCTAACCGTTGCGTCAACCGACCACGTGTGGAGGTCAGGTGGCGCTAGGGGCCCTAACCCGTTGCGGAAGAAGATTGACTTTCACCTTGTTGCTTGCGATGCGACATGAGCCGCCGTCCGCGGGACAAATCTCTTTTCGACCTGAAAACTTGTATGTGGTTTTACGGTTGTAGGCGTACACCATGTCGAAGAAACCGTCTGGTCCTTTGAATCTGCACTTGACCAATTTTCCGGACTGACTGCACTTCTGAACTCTGGAGCCGACTGTCCAATCGACCATGGTGTCGTAGTACTGATTTTCAGTGGCGCCAGGACATAGTTGGACGGTTCCGAAGCCATCACAGTCGGGGGTCCAGGCGTACCAGTAGGTGCGCTCGAAGCCGAGACGCATACTGTCCAGATAGGCACGCGAGATGTAGGCTCGGCGCTGCAGATTGTTGGGAAAACCATTTGAGTGGTTGGTCTCGGTGTCCCAAAGAGCAACGCGTTTCGGGGCATTGAGATCCCGAAGGTAGTCGCGGAAATCTTTGAGTTGCTCGTAACGGTTGTTCAGTCCAATCGCGTAACCATGCGCGGTTGCCACGTCAATCGGCCATTTCCTCTTCTTCAGGGCCTTGAGATAAGGCTTAGCGACCCTCTCAAAGCGTTTGGGTACGTGGGTCTGGACGCTAGCCGACAGAACTTTCGCTTTGCGGTCGTGTTTCTTCACAACGTCTTTGAGGATTTTCGTCATTCTCGCCATCTGGCCGGGAGTTCCCTGCCAAAACTGTGTAGTCGTCATCTCATTCCAGGTTTGGTACTGGCTGATCCGGCCCTTGTACCGCTTGACTACCGCTGTCGCGTATTTCTTGAAATACTTCATTCTTGTAGGAGCTGACGTCGATTTTTTTCCTAAAACCTCAGCTTTCGGGAACTTTACCCGGTTGCCGGCCCATTTAGGAGTGCCAGCGAAGACGTACATAAGTTCGCCCTTATTCCACGATTCATCCCGATTGACGATCTCGTCGAACTTCGTCCAGTTGTACTGATTCTTTTTTGGCTCTACCTCCAGCCATGCAGGAAACATGTTCAAACGCAGCGCACCCGATTCCACATCAGGCTTTCCATTGTTTGCATGCATCCCATAGGTCTCAGGTGTGACCTTCTCGCCCGCTTGGGCGCTCGGAGGGATCAGGCCAACCGTTAGCAGCCCCACGAGTACAACAGACCCAAGTTTCGCGAACGTTTTCACAACTGACCTCCTGGCCAACTTTTGACTCCACCACACTAATGGTTGATCGAATATTGGTGTTCCGGAGTCCACTGTTATAAGAGTGACGGCGTTCGTGGCTGTGACGCAACGGTCTTGACTAAGGTTTCTTCACTTCTTAACGACTTTCGAACATTCACACCTTGGCGGACCAGCATCGGCCCGGATATTAACGATAAATCCGGTACCGATGGCCCTGACAGGATGAGTAGCTGAACCGAAGTGTTGCTCTTAATTCGCCGAAGCCGTTTCGATAACTACCTCGGGTTGAGGCGGGCCGTCAGATACACCGGCTTTCTTACTCTGTTTCGCTATATCTTCCACCACATCCAGTCCGTCACTCACCTCACCCCAGACGGTATACCCCGGGGGTAGCGTCGTGTCTTGGTAGACGATGAAAAATTGGCTACCAGCCGTGTTAGGCCCGGAGTTTGCCATTGCCACCGTGCCAACCGGGTAGTTGTCAGCGGTTGTGGCTGGGAGATTCTCGTCGGCAAGTTGATAGCCAGGTCCTCCGGTTCCAGTTCCCGTTGGATCACCGCATTGGAGGACGTAGATCCCGTCGGTGACTACCCGGTGGCAGGGCGTGCCGTCGAAGTACCCGTCCTCGACCAGTTTCGTCTGCGCGGCGACTGTTTCCGGCGCCTCCGAATCGGTTTGCACCGTGACCGGTCCCAGGTTGGTTGTGAAAGTGATCTGGGATGCGCCAGTGCCGGAATCTGAACTGTCACCAGAATCAGCGGTGCCTGAGTCGCCGGCGCAACCTGCCATAACGGTGCAGGCGAAAATAAGACCAGTAGTGGCCAGGAGTTTCTTCATTGCAACATTTTGCCGCACCCTCGGCGGCAGGTTGGGCACGGGTCCATTCTTTGGACTCAGCGATCTGGATCCAAACTGCGAGCTATACGTCTTCGAGCCCGAGCTGAGAAGGAGCGTTTTGGCTCACGGCCCGAAATCATATTTTGGTAGGGAAGTCGAATAGGTCGTGCGTCATAACCAGCGACATTCGCTTGCTGCAGCTCCTGAGCCAGGCTCTGTTGAGTGTAGAGACGGTTCTCGAATCCCAACTCGAAATCAACGTGAGCTGGTGCCACCTCCTGATACCGACGGGCCAAGGCAGTTCCGGTCAGTCCGAAGTATCCGTCATTGTCAGGGTTGAGCGGGCCTACCGGTTCCGGATTCGCGGAGTCGTAGCCAAAAAGCCGAGCCAGGTCATTGGTCCGAGCGACGAGTCGTTCCATTTGCTGGGGGGTTACATTTTCAGTCCACCGGGAGATTCGTTTGGTATCTACTGGCTCTTCCGCGCGGGTACCGCCCTCTGCTCGGCCTGACTGCACATCGTGGTAGTTGAGCACTTGTTCCGCCCACGGCTCGTTGAGGAAGTCGAGAACCTCCCGCATGATCGGTTCCGTGTCGGTCACTAGATCCTCGTATCGGATGAGGTGGAAGCGGTCGCCCAACGCCATCCCCGCGTCGATCATCGCCTGATTGCTGTTCAACCATGTCCTAATGCCGGTATTCCATACCCACCCGAACCGCTTCACGCTATTAGTAACCGCACCAGGGTGGCGAACCGTAGCGACGAATCGAGCATCTGGAAATATTCGCGCAGCTCGCTCCATGTGGTGTACGTGAAACGGTGTCTTATCGCCCCAACGTTTCGCGCCTTGCTTAGCAGCGGCAGTGCCAAACACATCGTTGTAGAACTGGCGAATGGCTGTGTCGAGTTCCGATTCGGACATACCGATACGGTCTAACCAGACATCACCGAACTGCCAAAACGGGATGTTGTACTGGGCGTTGGCGGCTCGCATAAAACCGGTCTCACGCGCAATCATCAAATTTGGGTGAGAGTCCAGCATGAGTCGGGTGATTGTGGTCCCAGAACCCATTGAGCCCACAACGAAGACGGGGCCATCACTGGGAGAGTTATGCGTCGATGCCATTGCCATCAGAATACTCGTGCTTCCGTCTTATCGAAGTGTCCCCCGCCGCCATTCGCGGGCTGCCTAAACCGGATGGACCGGAGGGTCGGTTGTCCGACAGGCATCATGTCGGATCTGGAGCCGCTCCGATTGCCTGGTAGAACTCGGCGACGGCCCGCTGGTTATAAGCCACTGGGTCAAATGGTGGGTTAGGAACTTCACCAGCTAGAAAAGCTGCGAGTCCCGATTCAACTCCGTCCATTGATCGCGGAACGATCAGTCCTGTCCCCTCGGGCATAGCGCTAGCGCTGCTGGAGAAGTCCGTGGACACCACCGGTAGCCCAAGCACTAGGGCTTCCAAGATGACCATGGGCTGTCCCTCATGATCACTAGACAATACGAAGCAATCTGCACCGGCCATTGCCGGATAGGGGTTTGGCTGGAATCCGGCCAATTCAACGACATCTATCAATCCCAGATCTTTCGTGAGCTGATCCAAATGTTCGGCGAGTGGGCCGGTTCCAATAATGATCAGACGCGTTTGCGCATCTTTCGCGTGCACCTTTCCGAATGCACGGATCAGCCGTTCGTGATTTTTCTCAGTAGAAAGACGCCCAACAGCCACGAAGGTCTTTTCGCCGGGACGATTTGGCCGCCATCGCCATTCGTTGGGCTCGGAGCCTTGCTCCATGGGTTCCTGCGCTCGCCGCAGTATGTGGCGGTAGTCGATCGTGTTGTGGGCATACGTGAATGACTCTTGTGGGGCGTACTCCGAGAGATTGGTCGAGTTCACTCGGGCGAGTTCTTTAGATACCGAAACGAGGTTATCGAAGAAGCGATAGGTCGTGAAGACGCTATGGAGTTTGCGGAACAAATGCTGTTTGCCGTGGACCTCTCGCCTAGCGTCCGCATGCATATCGTTGTGTAGCCAGACGCTGCGACTTTGTGCCGGGCCCTGCAACAAGATGAAATCCCAAAGCGGGCCGTAGCCGCTGAAATCCACTATGTAGTCGAATTGGGAGTCGCCGAAACATCGGGTCCACTCGTCGGTAAACAGTCGAGCAAGCGGGATGCCCTCATCACCTGATGCAGATTCCCGCAAACCCCTGCGCTGTAATCGATCGCGCCGAGCGTGGGTAATCTTTGAACCGCTCATTCCGCCGATTCGAGGAAAGTGACGCACATGGGGGTCAATCGCCGCGATGTTGCGAGCTTGATCTGGCTTGCTCGTGAATAGGTAGTAAACCGACACATCGAATCGAGCGTGATCGATGCTGGCAAGCATGTTTAGTGCTGAGGTCGTTATACCGTTCGGCTTCATCGTTCCGAGATAAATCAGGAGGCGTTCCCGACCATCATCGGAGATATCCAATTCGCGGGCGGTTGAATCACTGCGAAATATCGCGTCCACAACTCGTCCAGTGACAGCACCATCGTCGTAAGGTGCGTAGGTCTCGGCCCAATTCCGCCGAGATTCAGCGAAATCGTCATCGACGTTCGACGCAGTCGAAGTACTGCGGGCTATGGTGCCAGCCAGCTCCGAGAAATCATGGGTGCGAGTTCCTGGTAATTCCGATGGGCTTACGTACAGCCCGCGTGAACCTTCGTAGCTATCCTGATCTGGGAGGAAAAAGACGATGGGCCGATCCAGCGTGGTGAAATCCATAAAAATACTGGAGTAGTCGGTAACCAGCAGGTCAGTAGCGGCCAAGACTAGATTTGTCGGAATTTCGTTTGGTACAAGCCGATCGCGTAAGGCTAGCGAGCCTTTGGAGACATCAAAAACGACCTGATGGACCTTGGCGATGGCACCCCAATCGTCAGCAGATGCCGAGTTCAACACCTCCAGCACGTCAGCGACTTCCGCCGAGCTATCGGATGGTTCGTAGAAGGACTCTCCACGCCAGGTGGGGGCGTAGAGAATCAATTTTTCAGGTAGGTCGATTCCGGCTTCGATGAGCCGATGTCGAGCTTCTTCTCGAGCTCCAGCCTCGAACTGGCGATCGGTACGCGGTAATCCTTCTTCTAGGATTCGACCTTCGAAGATGTTCCGGAGCCGGTAGTCGAGGGCGTACATCTGTTCGCTCATGAACTGGCTGGAACTCAGCAAGTAATCGGCGGCTACGAAGTTTCGAATAATATTGCGCGTCCCGACCGCCCCGTCTGGGATCGCGTAACCCATCTTCTTTAGCGGTGTGCCATGCCAAGTGTTGATATACGTCTGCCCTGGCCTCTTGCTGAATTCTGGGGGGAAAGTCGCATTGTTAACGAGGAACTCAGCGGTCGCCAGATGACGTGAGTAGTTCGTGGACTGGCGATTGATCAGGCGAACCCGAGGGTGGTCTCGATACTCCGAGGGAATGGCCGAGTCATCAGGATTCTCCAGTGCCCAGATGTGTTGGAGATGCTGAAAATCAGGGTGATGGAGTAGGTAACGAAAAATCGCTTCCGGATTGCAAAGGATACCGTTTCCAGAAAATGCTTCATAGAAAACTGTGCCAGGACGAATATCAGCTCGTCGCCACGCCGCATGGATCTCGGCACGACTAGCCCGAGCGACCCGACGCCGAAGGCGACTCAATCTGCTACTCGGATCCATAGCTGCTCCTTCTGCCACGCGCATTGGCGGCAGTCCTCTCTAGTTCTGACACGCGAACCGTGGAACGCGTCAACCTTCGCGCAGTCAGTCGCTCTTGGTAGTTTCTCTACAGGGTGCCACGAACGCCCAATGACTTCGTAATTCCAGCCCGCGGGTCGTGCAGTTCGATAGGAGGGCAAATGGGTCTGCAGGTTTCTCCACAGGTAGTGCCGATACCGGCTGACGGGTTGCTGCTCCACGTCGGAGTCTTTAAGACCGGTACGACTGCTTTGCAGGAAACCCTTCGCTACAGCAACGAAATTCTGTTCGCGAATAGTGTTCTTTACCGCGGTCCGGCTTCGTGGAAGTGGGCACCGTTGCGAGAGTTGGCAGCAACCAACGCCCCGGCCTGGCAGGCCCTCCTCACCGACGTTGCCGAACAGCGTGGTCGGGCTGTCGTTAGCAGTGAAAATCTGT
This sequence comes from Micrococcales bacterium, assembly GCA_002699445.1. Lineage (GTDB taxonomy): Bacteria > Actinomycetota > Actinomycetes > S36-B12. The sequence goes on from PAAU01000066.1 coordinate 14,310, forward strand.
GCGGTTGCAGTGATGACGAAGCCGCTGACATCGTCCAGCAACTGGCGGGTGAGAGGCCGGTGCAGATCTTGATCACGATTCGATCAATCTCGGAGCTGTTGCCTTCCACCTGGCAACAGTTCCTCAAGCGAAGGATGTCTCAGCCTTTCGACGAGTGGGTAGCGGAAGTCTTGTCGCACTCGGAAGACGGAGAAGGCATTTTTTGGCGTCGCAATGACTTCCCCGCGCAGGTACGGCGCTGGGGATCCCTAGTCGGGACGAATAACGTCACTGTCGTTGTGTCAGAAAAAAGTGAACCTGACCGGTTGTTGCGCTTGGCGGAGCAGTTATTGAGTTTGCCCGATCAGGGATTGCAGTTTCACCCAAGTGGGAAAAGGAACCGTTCTCTCTCAATGAATTCGGCGGAACTGCTGCGTCGTGTTAACGAAGGCACGACCGACCTCCTGGACGGGGAGGAGTACCGGCGCTTGATTCGACTGGGAGTTTTTCCGGCGATTTATAAGTTGGATCAAACAGGATTGGCACCCATCAGCCTGCCCACCTCCGCTGCCGAAGCTGCAGTTGCTATCGGCGCTCACCAGGCGGTACAACTGCGGGAATCTGGGGCAAGGGTCGTCGGTGATCTCGATGCGCTGGCCAGGTCGGCGGCATCAGGCGAATCAGCTCAGGTCCGTTCGACCGATATCGCCGTGGAGACAGCTGCCGCTGGGATTGTCGGGGCGATCGCGGCAAGTGGCCCGACCAAGGCCGTTGCGAAGAGCTCTGCCCCTCGGTCCGCTGCCGTCCGGATTCGACGACTTTTCCAACGGAACTCGTGAGAAGGCTCTCAACTCCTCTGGGTGACAACTGCGCCGAAGAAAAGCCGGCTGAATGTCTCGCTACCCACCCAGTAATAGCGTCAAAAGCCGGTGGTGCTCCCGCTGATTATGGGAGAGGAGCGTAGCCTGTCACCATGAGTCTGGCGCTGTATCGAACCTACCGGCCCGGTCGGCTCAGCGAGGTTGTCGGACAGGATCACGTCACGGAGCCGTTGGCCCGGGCCCTGGATCAAGGAAAAATCCATCACGCTTATCTNCTCAGCGGTCCACGGGGGTGCGGCAAGACCTCAACGGCTCGGATTTTGGCNCGGNCGTTGTTNTGTCAAGANGGCCCGACTTCGGAACCCTGTGGTGAGTGCGAGTTCTGTGAAGCCCTATCACCAAATGGTCCAGGTCTCGTTGACGTTATCGAGCTCGATGCCGCCAGCCATGGCGGTGTTGACGATACCCGTGACTTGCGTGAGCGTGCTGTCTTCGTACCAGCGCAGGCACGCTTCAAGATCTACATCATTGATGAGGCACACATGGTCAGTAAGGACGGCTTCAATGCCCTCCTGAAACTCATCGAGGAGCCTCCCGAACACGTCAAGTTCATCTTTGCCACCACTGAAGTCGACAAGGTACTTCCTACCATTCGATCCCGGACCTTCAACTACGCTTTTCGCCTCGTGCCAGTCCGACAGTTGCAGGACAACCTAGCGGGAATTTGTAAAGCTGAAAATGTGGTTTTTGAGCCGGCAGCTCTGGCCCTCATCGCGCGGGCTAGCGGCGGCAGTGTGCGAGATGCTCAGAGCATTATGGGTCAGTTGATCGCGGGCGCTGGGCCGGAGGGATTGACCCAATCTGTCGTTGCAGAGCAGCTAGGTGTCACGAATGGTCATTTACTGGATGAGTCAGTTGCCGCGATCGTGGCTCACGATGGTCCAGCCTTATTCGCCACGGTGACTACGGTCGTCGAGTCAGGTCATGATGTGCGCCGATTCGTGACTGATCTACTACATCGTTTCCGCGATCTGTTGCTTCTTCGGCACGGTGGCGCTTTAGCGACTGCCGAAGCGTTAGAAGTCTCAGTAGATCAGCGTCAGGTGTTGGTTGAGCAGGCCGAGCAGTTCGGGCCCACTGAGCTGACTCGGTTCGCCGAGATCATTAATACGGGGCTCAGCCAACTCAAGGGATCCACATCGCCGAGGCTACAACTGGAGATCTTGGCAGCGCGCCTATTGGTACCGGCAACTGAGGTTGATGCCGAGGCGACATTGTCGCGTATCGATGTTTTGGAGAGACGACTGTCCCTTCTCGCAAATGCTCCGGTAGTAAGTAGTGTTCCCGCAGCGGCTGCCTCCACGATCGCGCTGGAAGCGGATGCGGCTCCCGTATCGAGTTCCCAAGCTCCTAAGTCGTCGTCAGCCGCGAAACCCATAGCAAAAGCGACCGCACCGCCAAGGGCACCCAGCCGAAATTCGACCAAAGCGGCACCACCGCCCAAACCTAAGCTGGCGAGCGCTACGCCCGACGAGCGGATCGAAAGCATTGAACCGTCCCAAGTGTCCCAAGACCGACGAGATGGCGAGATCAAGTCGGAGCCGATTGCTGCCGACTCAAGCCAGGTAGTTCGGGCGGAAACGGAACCTGGGTCTGCAGGAGTACCGGAAAGTCTGCAACGCGTGCGGGCGGTCTGGGACGAGGTCCAGCAACAGATCCAGTCACGTAGTCGCGTTGCCGCTGCCGTATGGGATGGAGCCGTCCCGGTGCGCGTTGAGGAAGGTCGACTCACAATAGAAGTTCCTTCAGCGGGTCAAGTGAAATCCATTGCTCGCAGTGGCCGAGATGTCATGCTTCACACCGTCTTGGCCGAGTCGTTCGGGATCGATCTGACAGTGGAAGCGGTCGAGTCTCCATCGGAGAGCGAAAATGCCGCAGAGCCGTCGGACTCGGATCCGGACTTGGCGGACTCTAATCTTGCCGGCGTGGATCTGCTCAAGGAGAAACTGGGTGCAGTTGCTATCGGCGAGATTGAAGGCAGCTGACCGTGTACGAAGGCGCAATCGCTGACCTTATCGAGGCACTTGGTCGGTTGCCGGGGGTGGGACCCAAGAGCGCTCAACGAATCGCGTTTCACCTGCTGGATGCAGAACCCGCAGAGGTGCAGCAACTGGCGCGGTCGATAACAGAAGCGAAGGAACGGGTCAGATTCTGCGGTGAGTGTGGTCGAGCCACCGAGAATGATCCATGTTCAATCTGCACAGATGTGCGGAGAGATCCGTCCGTGCTCTGCGTCGTTGAGGAGAGCCGAGACGTGATTGCTATTGAGCGGACTCGGGAGTTTCGTGGTCGGTATCACGTGCTCGGTGGTGCGATTAGCCCGATAGATGGCATAGGGCCCAACGATTTACGTGTTACCGAACTCATGCAGCGATTAGCTGATGGGGTGGTGGTGGAAATTATCCTGGCGACAGATCCAAACTTAGAAGGAGAAGCAACTGCAAGTTACCTTGCCCGAATGCTGAAAGACATGGACTTGTCGGTGTCGCGGCTGGCGAGTGGACTTCCGGTGGGGGGCGATCTGGAATTTGCTGATGAAGTTACCCTGGGGCGCGCCTTTGCAGGTCGTCGGACCTTGGGGTGATTTTGTCGGGCATCCGCCGGATAGTGTGGCTACGAGGACAACGTCTGGGGAAGGTAATGCAGTGACCCTCATCGTGCAAAAGTTCGGTGGTTCATCGGTAAGTGACGCCACGTCCATTAAGCGGGTAGCCCGGCGTATTTCTGAAACTCGGCGCCAAGGTCACGAGGTTGTGGTGGTTGTTTCGGCCATGGGTGATACCACGGATGATTTAGCAGACTTGGCTCAGCAAGTAAGCCCGCAACCACCCGGTCGGGAGATGGACATGTTGCTGACGGCCGGCGAACGAATTTCTATGGCTCTGCTTGCTATGGCAATCCATGACAATGGATTTGAAGCACGTTCCTACACCGGCTCCCAGGCTGGCCTGCTGACCGACTCTGCGCACGGGCAGGCGCGGATTATTGATGTGACTCCTGGGCGAATTCAACAAGCTCTTAAGGAAGGCGCCGTTCCCATTGTGGCTGGCTTTCAGGGCGTCAGTTACGAGAGCAAAGACATAACGACGCTTGGGCGAGGTGGGTCTGATACAACTGCCGTGGCGCTTGCAGCCGCCTTAGATGCGGGTGTCTGCGAAATCTACACTGATGTAGATGGCATCTTTACCGCAGATCCGAGAGTTGTTGGCCTGGCCCGCAAGGTGCCGACTCTGTCCTATGAGGAAATGCTAGAGCTCGCTGCGGTAGGAGCAAAAGTTCTGCACTTACGCTGTGTCGAGTACGCTCGCCGATACAAAATTCCCATTCACGTTCGTTCCACGTTTTCAGCTTCGGAGGGCACGTGGGTAATGTCAGACAAGAACCAGGGAGGAAATATGGAACAGCCAATAATCTCCGGCGTAACGGCTGACCTTAATGATGCCAAGATCACCATCGTTGCGGTTCCGGACGAGCCTGGTGTGGCGGCAGCTATTTTCCAAGCGTTGGCCGATGCCGGCGTCAATATCGACATGATCGTACAGAACGTCAGCGAGGCGGATACCCGACGAACCGACGTCACCTTCACCTGCCCTAAAGGTGATCTGGGTCGAGCCATGCAGGCCCTTCTCGATGCTCAGGATCGAATCGCCTTTGCGAGTTTGGCCAGCGACGAAGATGTTGCGAAACTCTCGCTCGTGGGGGCGGGGATGAGATCTAACCCCGGAGTCAGCGCCACGTTCTTTCGGGCACTCGCTGATTCAGGTGTCAATGTCGACATGATCTCGACCTCGGAGATCCGAATCTCTGTGGTTACCCGCACTGATCGTGCTGAGGAGGCGCTACGGGCGGTACACAGCGCATTCGGATTGGATGCCGACGGAGAAGCAGTCGTCTACGCCGGAACTGGGCGATGAACTGGCCGACATCTCGTTGAGCCTTGGATAGTGTCGGGGTGACAGGAACCGTGACTCGCCTGCGGCGACCGCCTCCCAAATCCTACTGAGACAACCGAAACACGACCGAAGGCCTGGGGGCAGACCCCAGGCCTTGGATAGTGTCGGGGTGACAGGATTTGAACCTGCGACCTCTTCGTCCCGAACGAAGCGCGCTACCAAGCTGCGCCACACCCCGTGCGCCGGCTCAGTTTAGCCCAGCGTCAGTTCGTCGCTGTAATCGCGCCCGACCAGCGTCAAGAGCACGGCCTCTGGTGGACAGGCGAAGCGGACCGGGGCGTAGGGCGACTGCCCCAGCCCCGCCGAAACTTGTAGCCAAGTCGCTCCGCCAGTTACGCCTTGGTAGCGGTGTAAACCGCGTGCCATGTTTCTGGGCACATCACAGTTGGTTACCAGGGCCCCGTATCCAGGCAGACGCAGTTGGCCGCCGTGAGTGTGCCCGGCAAGAATGAGGTCAGCGCCGTCGCCACTCAAGGCATCCAAGACTCGGCGGTAGGGAGCGTGAGTGACGCCGAGCCGAAGAGCGGCGGTGTCATCGAACATTCCAGCGACGGCGGAGTAGTCGTCAAGATCAATATGTGGGTCGTCGACGCCGCGGGTATCGAGTCTCAAATTATTTAGCTTCAGTTCGGCTCGACGATTGTCTAAATCTAGCCAGCCAGCTGCGGTCAGTCCCGCCACCAAATCTCCCCACGGAAGAGGTTCCCGGCCGGCCGCCAACTGGGATGGACCGCGGAAATAACTCGCGGGATTGGCTGGTCGAGGAGCGTAGTAGTCATTACTGCCAAGAACGAAGAGTCCAGGAATGTCTAGGAGCGAGGAAAGAGCGTCGAGTGCTACGGGCACACTGGCCCGATGAGCAAGGAAATCACCAGTGGCGACAACTAAATCGGGCTTCCAATCAGCCAGTTGAGCCACCCAGGCCTTCTTGTCGCCCTGATGCGGTGTCATATGTAGATCGGACAGGTGGAGCAACTTCAGCGGTGTGGCACCAACTGGCAGTACCGGCAGGTGCTCTGACCGAATCCGAAAACGATGGGTCTCCGAAATTGACCAGGCAAGGCCCGCGGTGGCGGTGATCGCCATCAAAGCGGCAGCACCTGTGACTCTCCGGTCTCCCATATCGCCATAGTCCCACGGCGCGGAAGAGCAGCCAACCGCACAAGGGGCCTGGCAGTCTTCCAGGAAAATATGCAGCGGACGGAGCGTAGAGAGCTGACATGACAGCTATGAGAGACGCTATAAGCGGGTCGACGGTGGGGTAAACCGTTGGACCGGTCAGAATGGAGCCATGACTTCCATAAAGGAACAGCTGCGTCAAGATCTCACTACCGCGATGAAAGCGGGTGACCGTGACGCCGTCGGAACTATCCGCATGGTGCTCACTTCTGTTTCAAAGGCAGAAGTCTCGGGTGACTCGGCGAAGGAGCTAGACGACGCGGAAACTACTGCGGTACTGACCTCAGAGGCCAAACGTCGCAAAGAGGCTGCCGAAGAGTTCGAGCGTGCCGGTCGCCAAGATCTAGCCAACAAAGAGCGCGCAGAGGCCGAGGTGCTAGCGCGTTACCTGCCCGACCCGCTATCTGCCACCGAGCTGGATCAACTGATTACAGCGGCGGTTGATACCGCTCAGCAGGCTGGGTTATCCGGTGGTCGCGCGATGGGTGCAGTAATGAAAGACCTGAAGCAGTCCACTGTGGGTAGGGTCGATGGCGCGGACTTAGCATCCGCAGTAAAGCAGGCCTTAGGCCTGGGTTGAGCGAGAGTTCTAGTCGAATGAGAAATCGGGGAGATTCTCGAGTTCATCAAGATTGAAATCGTCCAGTTCGGCTCCGGCACCAGGGTCGACGGGTGCCTGCGGTTCTGTTGGCAAGGGATCCGGCTCGTCCTTCGCTCCACCTTTGTCATCTGATTGGTTGAGGCGAACGTCGAAATCTTGAGGTCCACCGCCAAAGGATTGGATGGGAATCCCGCTGTGCGCACCAGACATGGCGGTGCGCCAGATAGGTCCTGGGATGGTCGCACCGTAGACGTTTGAGTAGTAGGTCCCGTTGATGACGACGTTATTGAGCGGGTACCGATATCCACCACGTGGATCGCCGACCCACACGGCAGCAGCTATCTGTGGGGTATAACCAACGAACCAAACAGCGGAGGAGGAGTCGGTCGTTCCAGTCTTTCCGGCAATCGGTCGTCCAAAGTTAGCGCTGGGAAAGGTGCCGCCACCTCCTACCGGGCCCTGAAGAAGGCTTGTAATAGTGTCCGCCACGTAGGGAGTGAGTACCCGGCGGCACTGAGACTCGAAGTCATAAACTTTCTTGCCCGACAGATTCCTTATGGAGCCGATGGGGTTGGGCTTGCACCAAACGCCGTCATTCGCGAAAGCTGCATAGGCACCAGCCATATCTAGAGGGACGACTTCGTTGGCACCCAGTACGAATGAGGGCACTCGATTCAGCTTTTTCCCGTCGCCCTTGCGCACACCCATAGCCTCAGCGATTTCTGCTTGCCGGCACAGGCTCACCATCTGTTCCAGTCCGACAAAGAAGGTATTGATAGAGCCTCTGGTACCGGAGTACATGGTCTCCACGCCACCACCGCCTTTGACGGTATAGGGAGGGAAGTTGTAGCCATCGCAGTCTCTAAACCCGTAGAAGGTCTTGAGGGAGGGTGACGTGATTGCGGTGTTGGGCGAGATACCTTTTTCCAGTGCCGCCGCTAGGGTGAAAGGCTTGAACGTTGACCCGGACTGCATACCGATAGTGCCGCCCTCGGCCGTTCGAACATTGAAGTTGTACGACGTCTTTCCAGCTCCCTTGCGCCCCCACTCAGTGTTTTGAGCCATAGACAAAACCTTGCCCGTACCGGGCTGAACCATGGTGATGGCGGCGGCCTTGTTGCTGGGGTCAGCGATGGGCACTCTTGATTCGACTGCCCGTTGGGAAGATCGTTGCGCCTGCGGGTCGAGCGTTGTCTTGATCGTGAGTCCACCAGTCTTGAGGAGAGTTACGCGCTCTCGCTTGGTGGTTCCAAAAATCGACTCATTTCGAATGTAGTTGAGGGTGTAGTCGCAGAAGTAGGGGGATGCGGAAGTTGGACAGCCATTCTGCAACTCCTTGGGGTTCAAATACTTCCGGACGCTGGTATTCACGGCTTCCTGGTACTCAGCTGACGAAATGTATCCCAACTTTCGCATTTGTCGCAGAACCTCGTCACGACGTTCTCTCGAGGCCTTGGGGTTTCGTATGGGATCGAATGCGCCGGGTTGTTGGACGACACCCGCCAAAGTCGCTGACTCTACGATATTGAGCTTTGCCGCGGGCTTGCGATAGTAGGTTTCTGAGGCGACTTCCACGCCATAGGCCCCGGAACCGAAGTAGGCAATATTCAGGTAGCCCTCGAGGATTTCGTCCTTAGTTTTTTCTTTCTCGACTGCGATTGCGTAGCGCGCCTCGCGTAGTTTTCGTTCGACGCTTCGCTCGACAGCGGCGGCTTCGGCCTTCTTATTCTTGGCATTGTTGAGTTGGATCATTTTCACGTATTGCTGCGTGATGGTCGAGCCACCTTGTTGAATTTCACCAGAGGAGCGGTTTGCGGCAAGAGCGCGGACGGTGCCTCGAACGTCAACACCGTTGTGCTCGTAGAAACGGGAATCCTCAATGGCGATGATGGCATCCTGCATCGGCTGCGCAACCTTTTTCAGCGGCACGCTGACGCGATTCTCTTCCCAGAGGTAGGCGATTCGCTTGCCGGATGCATCGGTGATGGTCGACCGCTGCGGCAGGACAGGATCTGAAAGGTCCGTGGGATAGGACTCAAAGGCATCGATTGCCGTCTTGGCAGCGATGCTCATGGCGCCTACGGTCGGCATGGCGACCCCTGCGGCGAAGACCCCTGCGATAACCGAAGTTACGAGGAAGGCGACGAGCAGCGAGAGGCGACCGCTCTGTTGACCGGTACTGCCAGAATTGCGGGCAGCAGGGCCATTGCGGCTTGTCGAACGAGAATCTCCAGGCACAGTCATACGACTTCCAGAGTACGTGCTTTGGTTCACTCCCTTTGCCAGCAAACTGTCCACTTGCGGTTTTGTAACCTACAAGTGAGCAAGATTAGTCTAAATATACTAGACTTCTTAGTGCATATAGTCCTGTGATGTCCGTCACGCTCCCATTAGTGTCCGCTACATCCAGCGTTGTTGGTAACCGTTCTTCCCGTCGGAAAAGCGGCGCAGCGCCCAGCGAAAGGGCCCGGAGATGGTCTGGAACAGTGAGTGGGCAACACGTGCAGCCTGCAATGGGGCGGATCCTGACGCCCTTTTTGTGCAGGGAGCGGCGCAGAATCGTGCGAAGCAGATTTGTATGGGATGCGAGGTGCGAACTGAGTGCCTTGCCGACGCCCTCGACAACAAAGTCGAATTTGGGGTGTGGGGTGGTATGACTGAGAGAGAGCGCCGCGCGCTGCTTCGAAGAAGGCCAGACGTCACCTCATGGCGTCGCCTGCTCGATACCGCGCGAGCGGAACACAATCGGGTCGATGATGTCGAACTTTGTGGACCTCTAATACCAGAGCAAGCGTCACCGCTAGACAAACTAGTGCCGCCTCTTATCAACTAACCAGTACGCGGCAGGTCCTCAGCTAATAGATCTCCCACCTCACGGAGCCCCTCCATGTCGTGGACGTCGTCTGCGAGGGCGGGCACCACGCCTTGTGCCACCTCCGGATGGGCTGCGGTGAATCGATCTGCGACGTGGTTTTGCCGAGCGGAACTGCGCATGGAATCTGCGTGAAGTCGCAACATGGCTGCCGTCTCGAGATGTTCGCCGGATTTTTCCAGCCGGTCGGCCGCGACCAGTGCCTCTTCTGCTGAGAGACCGTGCCCCGGTGGCAGCGTCATCCGGTTGAGCACCAGACCGGCCAGCGGCATGTGTTCTTCCGTAAGCCGATCCACAAAGTAGGTTGCCTCTCGCACGGCATCGGGCTCAGGAGCAGCGACCACGACAAAGGCGGTGCCAGGTTGCTGCAAAATGCGGTAGGTCTCGTCGGCTCGTTGACGAAAGCCCCCGAAGATGCTGTCTAGAGCCTGTACGAAAGTAGAGACGTCTACTAGCAGTTCAGTCCCCAAAACCTTCTTAACGGCTCCAGCCGCAAGGCCTAACCCTGCTCCAACGACTCTGCCAAGGCCCCGCCCAGCGCCCTTTGCGGGTCCGGTGAGAATCCGGATGAACTTACCGTCCAAGAACGATCCCAATCGCTGCGGTGCATCCAGGAAGTCTAGGGCAGATCGTGAGGGAGGAGTGTCTACGACGATAAGGTCCCAAAGATCCTCTGCCTCGGATTCACGCTGCAGTTGACCAAGTTTCTCCATCGCCATGTATTCCTGAGTCCCTGCAAACGAGCTGGAAAGTGCCTGGTAGAAGGGGTTCTCGAGTACCTGGGCCGCTCGTTCGGGATCGGAGTGCGTTTCGACTAACTCGTCGAAGGTTCGCTTCATGTCCAGCATCATGGCGTCGAGAGAGCCGTCGCCAGCGATGTCGGGAACGGCTCTGGGCGTATTGTCCAGATGGTTCAAGCCCATCGATTGGGCGAGGCGACGGGCTGGGTCAATGGTCAGCACGACCACGCGACGGCCCATCTCAGCAGCGCGCAAGGCCATGGCAGCCGCGGTGGTGGTTTTTCCTACGCCACCGCTACCACAGCAAACGATGATGCGGGTGTCCGGAGACCTAAGGAGTCCGTCGACATCGAATATGGGGGCGGGGGTGGTCGGGCTCATCTAGGTGCCTGAGCCACGATAGTTTCGGCAAGTTCGTACAGCCCACCCAAATCGACTCCGTCCAAGAGGGGTAGACCCACTATGGGGACTCCCAGGCTCTCAAGACGCTCCCGTTCTCGGCGTTGCAAGCGAACTCGGACTGCGTGGCCGACTCCTTCCTCTTCCAAAGCCTGGACGAGCGGCTCCGCGGCCGGAAGTCCTGCTGCTTCTAGACCAGAAGATAGTTGAGCTGCAGAGACGGGGACATCTCGGGAAAGCTGATCATCGGACAACTCTTCTGGCTGTTGCATATTGATGAAAATCGATCCCACGGGCAACTCTGATTCTCGAAGCTCCGTAATGCCATCGACTGTCTCTTGCACCGGCATCTCCTCAAGCAATGTGACTAGATGAACCATCGTTTCAGGACTGCGGATAACCCGCATTACCGAGTCCGCTTGATTTTTGATGGGGCCTACTCGGGTGAGCGAGCCAACTTCGCTATTCACATTGAGGAAACGAGTGATTCGTCCTGTCGGCGGAGCATCCATCACCACCGCGTCCCAGACAGGTTGACCATTCTCGCGTCTCCGGACTGATTCTCCCGTCTTTCCCGTCATCAGCACATCACGAAGGCCCGGAGCGATGGTTGTGGCGAAATCGATAGCCCCGATTTTTTTCAGGGCTGTCCCACCGCGCTTGATGTTGTAGAACATTCGGAGATATTCGAGAACTGCTGCTTCTGCATCGACGGCTTGAGCGATGACTTCGCCTCGGTCCGGTGCAACGGCTACTCGAGTTTCGTCGTAGGGCAGAGGTGGAACATCGAAGAGCTGGGCGATGCCTTGTCGCCCCTCAACTTCCATCAGTAGTACTCGGTTTCCGCCGGTCGCGAGGGCTAGCGCTAACGCTGATGCGACGGTGGTCTTACCGGTACCACCCTTTCCGGTCACGATATGTAGGCGCACTCCAGGCCACAGGTCAGATGCCACCCCCCGAGACTAGCCGCATGGGGTCTAGTGTCGTGTCATGACCAAATGGGAATATGCCACAGCACCTGTATTAATCCACGCAACCAAGGAAATCCTGGATAACTGGGGGATGGATGGCTGGGAGCTAGTCCAGATTGTGCCCGGACCCAATCCAGAGAACGTCGTTGCCTACTTCAAGCGGCCTGTGGCGTGAGTCGAGCTCTCGCTCGCCTAACCGCCCTGGGTCTCGATCTACCGGCAGCACCCGACGCACTTGCGGCCTACGCTCCCGCCGTGGTCCGCGGTGAATGGATCTATACCGCTGGACAGTTGCCGATGCAGAATGGCGAGCTGGTTGCCACTGGCCTTGTCGGAAGCGAGTTGTCGGAGACCGAGGGGGCGGCCGCGGCGAGGGTGGCCGCGCTGAATGGATTGGCAGCAATCGCCAGTGTTGTATCAGATCTTGACGCCGTCACTCTGACCAAAGTTGTGGGTTATGTGGCCTCTGCGCCAGGCTTCACCGGGCAACCGATGGTCGTGGATGGGGCGAGTTTGCTGTTTGCGGAGATATTAGGGGAGCGAGGTCAGCACGCTCGGTCGGCAGTGGGGGTAACGGCATTGCCGCTGGGTGCGCCCGTTGAGATTGAAATCGTCGCAAGAGTGGACGGAGGCGCCGCGGACAGTGCCTGAACCCGAGCGACCTAGCCTGACACTTCCAGCAGAGTTGGAGCGTCGAGCCGAGGCGATTCTGAAGGGCGATCAAGCTTGGTCGATTCCACCGGCGATCGATGCGGCGACGGTTATCCTCCTGCGTCCTGGAAGCCAGGGGTTTGAGGTTCTCCTGCAGCATCGGCCGACAACGATGGCTTTCGCTGGCGGAATGTATGTATTTCCGGGTGGCAAAGTTGAGAAATCGGATGCCGCGGATGCGCCCTGGCGTGGTCCGGCAGGGTACGAACCCTTTCGAAATCAGTCACCAGCAGCCGCAACTGCGAACTTTCGGGCACTCACGGTCGCGGCCGCCCGTGAGACCTGGGAGGAGGCTGGAGTGCTTCTCACCGCGGACACTAAAGATGTTCAACCGGATCGAGGTGAGCCGCTGTTGCCTTGGTTAGCGGCGCAAGGTGGTGGTGTTGCCGGGGGGAGTCTGCGACCTTGGGTGCACTGGGTAACCCCAGAAGTCGAAGAGCGACGATTTGATGTGAGATTTCTCGTGGCAGAAATACCGGAATCCACGGAGGTCGTAGACTTCGGGGTGGAGACCGATGGTTCGGTTTGGGTGAGACCCCAACAAGCAGTAGAAGCCGCTCTCGGTGGTGAGATGCCTATGTTGCCGCCGACTGTGGATGCGCTGAACCAGCTAACTGATTTCCGGCGGATCGATGCCGTCATGGCGGACGCAGCGGATCGGACTCCGCGACCGTACTTGCCTCGACCAGCTCGACTTGATGCCGGGAAAGTGCGGTGGCGGATCGAAGATGCCTATTCCGGCGAGGTGATTCAAGAATGAGCGGGATTCCACCCGTTATCGGCTCGCGCGATCCCTGGCATGGTGGGGAAGTGCTGCCGGGAGTTGAGTGTGTTCTAGCGCCGAATGCTTCCCCGATGACGTTAGACGGCACGAATACTTGGCTCGTCACTTCATCGGACCGGGCGATCGTCGTCGATCCGGGTCCTGACGACTCATCTCACTTGGCGGCCATTACGGCCGGACTAAGTGAGCGTGAAATCCGCCCAGAGGTTGTGCTCTTGACACATGGTCATGCAGATCACTCGGCGGGTGCAGATCGTTTTGCGCGTTCTTGGGGAGTTCCGGTGCGAGCCCTCGATCCACGGCATCGCCTGGGTGATGAAGGCTTAGTTGAAGACGATGTTGTTGTTATCGGTGACGCAGAGCTCCACGTGATCGAAACTCCCGGCCACTCGTCGGACTCGCTGAGTTTCTACTCGCCGGCGGATCAAGCAATCATGACGGGAGATACAGTTCTAGGGCGAGGAACTTCCGTCATCGCATGGCCGGACGGATCACTCTCGGATTACTTGGATTCTCTGGAAAAGCTGCGGCGTTTGGCGGAAGACGTAGAACTTAATCTCGTGCTTCCGGGACACGGACCTGCTCTTCCGGAACCTGGCAAGTTATTGATTGACTACCTGCTTCATCGTGAGGAGCGGCTGAATCAGGTGCGCGCCGCCGTCGCGGATGGTGCCGCAAGCGTGGCTGAGATCGTCGACATCGTGTACCAACCCCTATCGTCAGAGTTGGTGCCTGCTGCCCTTGCCTCTACTGCGGCGCAGTGGGAGCACTTGGCAAAGTTGGGTGAAGTCTCTAAGCGAGAAGTTATCGTGCGCGACGACTGAGCCGCTCATTATCGATAAGAATCACGGAACGGGATTCCAGTCGAATCCAACCGCGGGAGGCAAAGTCCGCTAGTGCCTTATTGACCGTTTCCCGAGAGGCACCCACCAGTTGAGCCAATTCTTCCTGAGTCATGTCGTGGGTGACGCTGATGCCGTCTTCAACGGGTATTCCGAATCGTTCGCCGAGATCGGTGAGGGCCTTGGCCACCCTGCCCGGCACGTCGGAGAAGACGAGGTCAGACATAGCTTCGTTGGTTCGCCGCAATCGACGTGCAAGCGCATTAAGCAGCGCCTCAGCAACTTCTGGTCGACCAGAAAGCCAGGGCCGCAAAGCATCGTGACCGAGCTCTCGCGCAGCGACATCGGTGAGGGCGGTTGCCGAGGCGGCCCGAGGACCCGGGTCAAATAGAGACAGTTCCCCAATCATTTCTCCTGGACCGACGATGGCCAGCAAGGCATCTCGACCATCGGTTGATGCGGTGCCGAGCTTAATCTTGCCCTTTTCGAGCACATAGAGCCGATCGCCGGGATCTCCCTCACGGAAGAGCACTCCTCCCTTGGGTATTCGAATCAGATTTGTGGCGGCGCGCAGCGCCGCTGCAGCTTCCGGATCAAGGGCGGAAAAGAGCGGCGCCTGCATAAGGACGTCGTCCACGTACTCCTCCAATAAGAGCGACCGTGGCTAGTGTGACCTAAACAACGCGGTGATTCGAACCGAATGCCAAGACTAGGCCTCACCTAGGCGCTCCTCGACGGCCAGAAGGGCCATTTGGGGGTCTTCCCGGTATCTAGCGATCAACTCGGCGGTGACGCCATCCAATCGCTCATGCAAATCCTTGCGATACGCGCTCAACTCCTCCTCGGCCGCCCGAAGATCAGAAAGGAGGGCCAGGCGACTCTCATCGTCGACGTCCAGGACCCGACGCCATAATGCTGCAAGATCGGGCAGTGGCGGAACATCGTCCACCGGCCCAACACTCAGTGCGGCAACCCGTCGGTGCGAGCTCTTAGCGTCGGCCAGCAATCTGGCCAGCTGTTCCATGGGCTCAGCTCCGGTGTGGTTACTCTCGATTACATCAATCCGGGCTTGGATAAGCCGTCGCCAGTACGACACCTTGGATTCCTCATCGTTGAGACCGGTTCGCATCACGCGCAGCTCTTCTACGCTGACCGCATCGAACCGAGGATCCCGAGGTAAAGGTGCAGAAGCGCTGGTCTCGCCCGTGGATCCGGATTTAGGGCTAACGCCGCTGGCCATTGCTGCTCCTGAGTCAAAGAGGTACTACTAGTTAGCGTCTCCATCGTGGCAGGTCGGTGGCAGATTGAGTCAATTGGTCTGATCAGGTGACCTTGGTCGGGTTCAGGTGTTCGCCTAGGGTGGACGAGTGACGAGTGGCGATGTGCTGGAGCCCGATACGCCTACGGGCGAATCTCGCCTGGCCCTAGTCAGGCGCGCGCGCCGTATTTTGCGAGTGCTCGAAGAGACCTACCCGGATGCAAGATGCGAGTTGGAGTTCGCGGATGCGTTTCAGTTGCTGTGTGCAACGGTGTTGTCGGCGCAATGCACAGACGTCCGCGTAAATTCAGTGACCCCAGAGTTATTTCGTCAATATCCAGATCCGATTTCGATGGCAGCAGCGGATCCGCAAGAACTTGAACGCATTATTCGTTCAACCGGGTTTTACCGTTCTAAGGCGTCCAGTCTCTTAGGTTTGGCGCAGTTAATCGTGACAGAGCATGAAGCGGAAGTTCCGGCGAAACTTACGGCACTTACGGAGCTACCTGGGGTGGGACGCAAAACCGCCAACGTTGTGTTGGGTAACGCGTTCGATATTCCAGGGATAACTGTGGATACGCACGTTGGCCGGTTATCCCGAAGAATGGGGTTCACTGATCACGATGACCCGGTGAAGGTAGAGCTCGACCTAATGTCAATCTTTCCTCGCAAGACCTGGACCCAGATGTCCCACGTGCTGATCTGGCATGGGCGTCGACGGTGTCACTCGCGTCGACCTGCTTGTGGCGCCTGTCCAGTGGCGAGATGGTGCCCGTCAGCGGGGGAAGGGCCCCTGGACCCAATCGAGGCGGAAAAGCTAGTTCGAGGTCCACAGTGAATCGGATCAGCCAAGTGACTCGCATCGTCTCCATTATGTTCTTGGGTCTTGTTGTCCTGGTCACCGGCTGCGCCGCGGACGGAAATGATGTCGGCTCCGCCGCTGGTACGCCGGTGGCGACGCCGAATGTCCCCGAGGCTGCGGATGTGAAACAGATCGAATCCGCGCCGGCCTGCGAAGGTTTTCCCCCTTCCGGCGAGCGGGGTCTACCTTGCCTTGGACCGGGACCGGATATCGATCTTGCCCAGTTGCCTGGTCCCATACTCGTCTCAGTCTGGGCCTCGTGGTGTGAACCGTGCCGCGATGAGTTGCCGGTGTTGCAGCAGTGGTTTGAGTCCGATGGACCGCTGCTAGGTGTCAATGCGGCGGACTCAGCCGCTGCGGCGGCTGAGTTGCTGGTTGAACTTGGCGCGGATTTCCCATCCGTACAAGATGTGGATTCGCGGACGAGAGTAGATCTGGGATGGGTAGGGCCACCCTTTAACGGAATCATCGAGAATGGTGTCGTGGTTTATCGGTTTCAGCGGCCAATCTCTTCGGTAGAGCAAATTGACAAGGCCTTTCAGCAGGTAATCGGTAAGGGGAAGCAGTGACTCGGGAAGCGTGGCTAGTCGAACCGATGCTGCCGGATCTGCCTGCCTGGCTGAGCGATATCGTGACCGCCGTCCGCAGTCTCAAGCCCGAGGATCTAAGTCGGTTCCTGCCACCGGCTGAAGGGGGTCGAGCTGGTGCCGTCCTCATTCTTTTTGGTGCTGGTGAGCGGGGGCCAGATGTCCTGCTGATCCAACGCGCTTCAACGATGCGGTCACACGCAGGACAGCCGGCTTTTCCAGGTGGCGCGATCGATCCTGATGATGAGGATGCGGTAGCTGCAGCCTTACGCGAAGCACAAGAGGAGACGGGTCTCAGTCCTGATGGTGTAGTCGTTTTCGGCGCTTTGCCCGATCTGTGGCTTCCACCCTCGGGCTTTGTGGTTACGCCCATCTTGGGATGGTGGGATTCTCCCAGTCCGATCCATGCGGCGGACCCGGCTGAGGTTGCCGAAGTTCACCGCGTCCCGGTTGAGATATTGCTGGACCCGGCAAATCGCGTTGAGGTCGTTCATCCATCTGGTTACGTGGGCCCAGGGTTTGATACTCACGGCATGTTGGTGTGGGGCTTTACCGGTGGATTGTTATCTCGGTTATTCGATGCGGCCGGATGGACGAGACCGTGGCAGCCTGCTCGACAAGTATCCGTAGTTGGCTGACCGACGCTCACAAAGAGTTGAGCCAGCGGAGGACTAGTTGGTTGAACTCTGTGGGTCTCTCTTCCTGGGGGAAATGGCCTACGCCAGACATCTCGTGTCTTTCATAGCGACCAGTGACAAAGGTTTCGCTCCCGTCGAAAGTCCGTGTGAGAAGTGACCCGTCATTTTGTCCCAGGATCTGCAGAACTGGCTGAGTTACCGGCGCAGCCATCTGTTCGGCAAATCGACGGCCGTCGGGCCGAGGAATGGAACGAACCGCCCATCGGTAGTACTCCAGTGCGCAGTGGGCAGTCGCTCCGAACTGCATGGCGGCTTGGTATTGATGAGCGGTGTGCGAATCAGGCCATTGTGTAGAGCCGCTCCACCTCTGCAGAATGGCCGTGACTTCAGCGGCGTCATCTCGCAGCAGTTTGCGTTCGGGTCGAAAGGGTACCTGAAATCCGATTGCGTACCGGGAGAGTTTGCGTTGCTCCGGGTCAGCGACGAAGGCGCGGCGCAGCATATTTGGGTGCGGCATAGCGATCGGTGCAAGCGCTCGAACGACTTGCCGTCGCAGCACCGCGGCACTCCACGCCACGAGTCCACCCCAACCGTGTCCAATGATGGCGGCGTCCGACTGGCCCAGGGAGCGGATGATGCCAGCCGCATCGGCGGACAATGTGAAGGGATCATACCCATGGGGTGTGTGATCTGAGCCGCCGTATCCCCGTAAATCTACTGCGACGGCGTGATAACCGGCCGCGGCAAGATCGGGGAGCAGTAGTCTCCAGGTCCACCAGTACTCCGGAAAACTGTGTAGCAGCAGAACGAGCGGCCCCGATCCCATTTCAACCGCGTGAAAACGCACCCCATTGGCCGCGATATCTCGGTGACTCCAGGGCCCGGCGGCCCAAACAGCCTCCTCGGGCGTCGGCACGAGCAATCACTCGCGAGGGTGATCGCCAACTGCTGAGCCGGGGCGCGGCGCAGGCAGGTTGCTCTCGGTCTGTCCCGATAGAGCGTCCCGAGTCTTAGCCCATTCTGCTTTACTGACGGCCAAACCGTTGGAAAGCTTCTTGGCTTTTGCGCGACCAGCACCTCCGAGGATGGCCGCGATAAGAATGAGAAGTAAGGCCACAATCCCGAATCCCGCCCATTCTGGTAGCCCTATGGCTACCAGAACGAATGCCAAGGTGATCAGGATGAAAAGCACCCCAAAGACCCCGATAAAGGCAGCCCCCGCGAATAGTCCGCCGGTACTCCCAGCCGCTTTAGAGTTGCCGCGTGCCTCCATCTTGGTGAGTTCGGCTTGGTCTTGCATCAGCCGCTTGGCATCTGCAGTGACTGAACCGATCAGCGCACGGATACTTGTATTTGGCGAACCCTCTGCCACGGTTCCTCCTGTGATTTGCCGCCGATCCATCGGATCGGTACCTGCGATCACCCTAGTGGGTGGGGTGAGGTCGGGGCTCGCTCAGGATGGTGACGTGTCGTCTTTCTGGTAGACGTCGGGAATTCCGTCTTGATTCACGTCGGCTTCTTCGATGGAATCCATTTCTGCGTAGAAGCGGTTTCGAGACAGCAAGACGACGGTTGCTAGCAGAGCTGCAAGAACCGAGGCAGCTAAGACACCAATCTTCGCAGCGTCGAGTTCGAGCCCTTCGGCGAAGGCCAGCTCAGAGATGAGGAGTGACACCGTAAACCCAATCCCCGCGAGGAGACCTACCGCCAGCACGTCGCGCCATCGAACCGAGCTGCTGAGGCTGGCGCGGGTGAACTTCGCCATCAGCCAGGCAGTTCCGATCACACCGATCGGTTTACCAATGACAAGGCCAGCGATGACCCCGAGTGCAATGGGGTTACCCAACACCTCGCTGAGGGTCTCGCCGCGCATGTCCACCCCAGCAGCAAAGAAAGCAAAGATGGGAACGGCCAGCCCGGCACTGATGGGTCGAATGATGTGCTCGGCTCGGTCGCCGGGCGCCTCCGTCTCTCCGGGATCTTTTTTAACTCGGGTGAGTAAGCCAACCGCAACACCCGCCACTGTGGCGTGGACACCACTAGCGTGCATGAAGCCCCACGCGACCAATGCGATGGCGAGGTAAATCGGCCAGCCGGTGAATCGTTTTTGCTGAAGGAATCCGTACAACGCGAGTAGCGCGACGGCGATTGCGAACTCGCCGGGATTGAAGTACTCGGAGTAGAAAAGAGCGATCACGAGGATGGCGCCAAGATCGTCGACTACAGCCAAAGAGAGCAGGAAGGCGCGCAGCGCGACGGGCAGTCGTCGCCCAACTACCGCAAGTACAGCTAGCGCGAAGGCAATGTCGGTAGCCATCGGGATGCCCCACCCGGTCAACTCACCGTTTTCAGCGAAGAGATTGACGGCAACGTAAAGGATTGCCGGAAGAGCCATCCCGCCGACCGCAGCCGCGATGGGTACTGCGGCTTTAGAAGGTTGCGCCAGGCTACCCAGTTGCAGTTCGTGGCGAAGCTCAACACCGGCGACGAAGAAGAAGATGGCCAGTAGCCCGTCTGCCGCCCATACCGACAGGCTCAAGTTGAGTTTGAGTGCCTCGGGCCCGAAGGTGACCTGTGATAGTTCGGCGTACCAGTCACCAAACTGCGAGTTGGCGAGCACGAGTGCCACAGCGGCAGCCGTGAGCATGAGAACTCCGCCGACCGTCTCGTTTCGGAGTGCTTCGAGGGTCCACTTTCGTTCCGACAGCGACAACCGATCGAACAGACCACCATTGCTACCGTTCTTTGGCTCTTGATCTGCTGACATTGCTCTCCTGATTGCCGAAACGTCTCAGCGACGTCCCGCCCCCCGTTCCGTTGGTCGTTAACTGACAATACGATGGTGTCATGCCAGAGCCCGGGGTGCCATCTCCAGAAGACACAACCAATATTGTCCGTAACGCTATTCCACTGGCGGACCACATCGGATTGTCAGTAACTGAGGTCTCGCCTCAGCGAGTAGTTTTGGCGGTTCCGTTCGAAGGAAATACCAACCACGTCGGGATCATGTACGCGGGAGTACTGTTCACGGCCGCCGAGATTCCGCCTGGCATCCTCGCTTTGGTGAGGTTTGATCCGGCGAAGTTCTACCCGGTGGTGAAGCAGATGACCGTGGACTTTCGTCGTCCCGGCCGCAGCGGGGTAACCGTAGTTGCGGAACTTCCGGCTGAACGCGCCGACCAGATCTTGGCAGAAGCAGAGGCAGACGGAAAGTCGGAATTCACGATGGACCTAGAGGTGCGAGACGAAGATGACGAGGTGCTCATGACTAGCCACGGCATCTACCAACTTCGCAGCCACTAACTGCGGCGTGCGCCCCACGGTGCGCACGCTAGTCGCTTGCCCCCTGGGCCAGCCCATCCGCGATGAGGTTCATCACCGTCGGATCCGCCAAAGTCGTAACGTCGCCAAGCGTGCGATTTTCGGCGACATCGCGCAATAGGCGTCGCATGATCTTTCCGGAGCGGGTCTTTGGCAGTTCAGCCACGACAAGGATCTGCCGAGGCTTGGCGATCGGTCCGATCTCGGTAGCCACGTGGGCTCTAAGCTCGTTCACAAGCCCGTCGTCGTCTGCGCTGCTGGCGCGGAGGATGACAAAGGAGACTATTCCTTGGCCCGTTGTCTCGTCGGCAGCTCCCACAACTGCGGCTTCGGCCACTTCGGGGTGCGATACCAAAGCCGACTCTACTTCCGTGGTGGAAATCCGGTGCCCTGAGATGTTCATGACGTCATCGACGCGGCCCAGCAGCCAGATAGCCCCATCTTCGTCAAGTTTGGCGCCATCCCCGGCGAAATAGCGGCCTGGAAAACGCGACCAGTATGTCTCTACAAATCGTTCATCATCCCCCCAAATGCCTCGGAGCATGCTCGGCCACGGTTGATCTAGGATCAAATAGCCGCCGCCACCCCGCTCCACTGAGTTTCCGTCGTCGTCGACAATCTCGGCAGATATTCCGGGCACGGGGCGCATGGCAGAACCCGGTTTCGCGGCAGTCACNCCCGGCAGCGGTGAAATCATGATTGCACCGGTTTCGGTTTGCCACCAGGTATCGACGATGGGGCAGCGATCATTGCCGATGACTTGTCGATACCACATCCACGCTTCTGGATTGATCGGCTCTCCGACCGAACCAAGTAGTCGCAGGGTCGAAAGATCGAAAGAGTTTGGATGCTCGTCACCCCATTTCATAAAAGTCCGAATTGCGGTTGGCGCGGTGTAAAGAATGCTCACCTGGTGACGTTCCACAATCTCCCAAAAGCGGCCGCGATGGGGAGAGTCGGGAGTTCCTTCATAAATCACTTGCGTGGCTCGATTGGCAAGGGGTCCATAGACGATGTACGAGTGCCCGGTCACCCAGCCGATGTCAGCCGTACACCAGTAGACGTCACTATCTGGTTTGAGATCGAAAATCGACCAGTGGGTGAATGCAGCTTGAGTGAGGTAGCCACCGGTTGTATGCAGAATTCCTTTCGGTTTTCCGGTAGTCCCGGAGGTATACAGGATAAATAGTGGATGCTCTGCATCGAACGCTTCGGGTGCATGTTCGGAGCTGGCCGAGTCAACCACGTCGTGCCACCAGACATCACGTTCATTCCATTCGACCTCAGTACCGGTCCGGCGGACCACCAAAACGTTGGCAACCGATTCAGCCCGTGACACGGCCTCGTCGACAGCTGGCTTGAGCGGCATGGCACCACCCCGTCGGAACTGTCCATCGGCTGTAATGACCAATTTTGCCGATGCATCATCGATTCGACTTCGCAGCGCCTCGGCTGAGAAGCCCGCAAAAACCACCGAATGCGGGGCGCCGATACGCGCGCAGGCCAGCATTGCCACGATTGCCTCGGGAATCATGGGCATATAAATAGCTACCCGATCGCCGGCTTCGATCCCCAGAGCTGCCAGTGCATTTGCTGCTCGGCAGACATCGTCAAGGAGCTCCCGGTAGGTGATATGACGACTGTCACCTGATTCGGCTTCGAATATCAGAGCGGTTTGGTCACCATGCCCCGATGCAACATGTCGGTCGACGCAATTCACGGATGCGTTGAGTTTCCCGCCCACGAACCACTTGGCGAACGGAGCTTCACTCCAGTCCAACGTCTGGTCCCAGGTCTGATCCCATGCCAACCGCTGCGCTTGTTGCTCCCAGAAACCAAGCCGGTCTTCGGCAGCCTGTTCGTAGGCCGAAGCAGAAAGATTGGCGCCATTCGCAAACGACGGGTCGGGTGAGAAGGTGCGGTTCTCGTGCAGCAGATTCTCTAAGGCTTCCTCTGACAACGTGCCCTCCCGAGGCCGATAAGTTGTTCAGAGATTACCGCGAGGATCCCCGCGATTGAGGACCTTCGTTAGGTGTCATGTTTCGATTGAGCTAGAACCACGCACGCTTGTCGACCACATAGATCTGGTAAAACTCCTCATCAGACTTAGTCAGATACAGGATGCCTTCCACCAGACCGATAACCGCGCCCAAGCCACAAGTAACAATTGTGATCAAAATTCGAAGGATTCCGCCGGTGATGTCCCCAAGGTAGAACCTATGTATTCCCAAGCCACCGAGAACAATACCCAGTACTCCCGCGATGATTCGCTTATCACTGGCGTACTGCGGATTGCCATTAGGGGTAGTCACCAGACTCGACCTCCAAGTAATGCTGTTGTAGTCGACCGTAGGGCAGATCCCTCTAATCAGGTGGCATACGGTTCAAAAGCTCGGATCGCTGGTGGGTGCGGTTTCCTCTGGAAATACCCAAAAACGTGAATTACGACTTCGGGTAGGGGCTTTGGTGAGCAAACGTGACCGCAGTGCTTCATCGTAGGCTCATGCGTCGCAGATCTCATCCTGGTAGACCGCCGCACTATCCGTGGCCCTTGCGAGGCGTCATGGCCGGAGCTGTCGGCACGATGGCCATGACCATCTCGTATTGGGCGGAACGTCAGTTCCGAAAGGGTCGTGCTCGAGGAGCTGGCCGTCTCGCAGATGGGACTGATGTTCGAGGTATGGCCTCTCATCAGGGTCTTGACTATGACGACACTGTAGTGCCCGGCCAGATCGTTGCCTCCGTGTTGCACTTTCCAAGAGCGCTGCGCGACCGGCCCGGAGAGATCGCCATAGTGCTGCGGTGGGGATACGGATCCATGTTCGGGATGGCTCATGTGGTTCTCCGACACCGCTACACCGAGCCAACGGCCACATTGCTATTTGGCGGGGCTCTGCTGACGGTAACGTTCAGTATGTTCCCGATTCTTGGGGGTACGCCACCGCCGTGGCGATGGCCCAAGGACGTGATGCTGACCTCTCTGGCTACTCATGCGGCTTATGTTGCAGCTTCAGCCTTAACAGATGATCTAGCTCGCTGATCTTCACGCAGTTGAATCTATATTCGCTGCCCCCGATACCGTTGCAGTATGTCGAAAGACCCCCTCGCGGCACTCACCTCACTGCCTGGCGTCGCTGAGGCTGCAGAGGAAGCTCGCGCGGCGGTCGATCAACTGCTGTGGGATCGAGTCGCCCGACGGAAAAGCAATGCGCTTGCAGTTGAGTCGACCGTGGTTGGGGCATGGTGCAATGCGGCCTTTGAGGGCGCCGAGGTTCTGCTTGACTCACTGCGCACAGGCGCGGTGGAAGACTCGCCAATGGGTCTTACCGCCATGCGGACATTGGCGATGTACGCCGAGATACCCGGAAGTTCGGACCTGGTGACATCTGCCCCGCTGCAAGCAATCGCTAGATTACATGCTGTAGTCGCCGTTGGTTCTACTCCAGAGGAACAACTCGGCCGGCCGAGAAATGGTGAAGAGTTGTCGGATCCGCTGCGTTTGGGCGAACCGCTGTCGGCCACAGAGCTGCCGATCCGGCTCCAAGGTTTGTCTCGACTCCTGACCACCGAAACGGCAGCGCCAGCGATAGTGCTGGCGGGTGTCCTCCACGCGGAATTGGCCTCGATTCGACCATTCGCGGTTGGTTCCGGGGCGGTGGCGCGGGCGAGCACTCGATTGATATTGCGTGCCAAAGGCGTTGATCCAGATGGTTGGTCTTTCCCGGAAGCAGGTCTTCGCACCTTAGGTCGCAATAAGTATGTTGCGGCCATCCGTAGTTATGCCAGCGGTGAACCGGAGGGGGTCGCAGAATGGCTTACTACGCATAGCCGAACCGTGACGGTCGGCGCCAGAGCGGCGTCGGATGAGCTCGCGCAACTTCCCGAAGACGAGTAACGACCACCCGAGGCAGAAGTATCCATGAGAGTGCGCGCAGGTGCCCGCTGGACTAATCGCGAGTACAGGGTGCCGTGGCCAACTTTCGTAGGCCTGCGGCATCAGAATCGCTAATGTAGCGTCGGTCTCGACTCAAAGTGCCGTTCATGAGGGCGTCCTGATCCTCGACATGACCCAGACCGAGGGCGTGGCCTGATTCGTGTTGGTAAAGGCTCTTGCGTAGGACGTTGGCACCGAGATTTTCGGCGTCGTCGATATCGATGAGAATGAAACCCCGGTCTCCGACCAACGCCGTCTCATCCGGCCCATCCGACGAGAAAACCTGCAATCCTGCATTGCCCGCCGTGCGTCCGCGGACTGCTTTGGCGTAGTAGTCAGCCGCACCAACATCTTTCGTTCCGTGGACGTACGTAATTCCAATCGAACGCGGCTGTATGGAGTTGATCTCTGGTTCACCATTGGAGTCGATGACCAGCTTCTGTTCACCTCGATAACTAAAGTGATAAGC
Source organism: Micrococcales bacterium (assembly GCA_002699445.1). GTDB lineage: Bacteria > Actinomycetota > Actinomycetes > S36-B12. The sequence goes on from PAAU01000066.1 coordinate 39,291, forward strand.
GTTACCAGAAGCACGGCTCCAGGCATCGAAGACATCAACCCAACGTTGAAGCTCGCGGTTAGGATCCAGATCACTTTCTGCAAGTAGCGTGTTGTCCACGTAGAAGAAGATCTCTCCGGGACACCACCTTGCCGGGTAGCGCCGATCCGAATCCTCCAAAAGGTAGTTGTACCCGCGAGATCGATCATCGATGATCCGCGCTGAGTCGCTAGCGCTGGTGTGTCCCGCCACCGTGGTAGCGCTGGACTCGATCCGTAATGGCGCTTGAGCATGACTTACTGACACGAGCGCAATTAAGAGGGCTGAAGTCGCGAGGACCCGCAGGGACCGGTTGAGCCAGGTCATACGAAATTGACGACGGATTTTGTCGGCTTTCGCGCGATGAGTGTCGCCTGATCGGCCCAACGCGGGGGACTAACCGGATTTTTTGGAGCAGGTCACTAGGTAGACCGTGTGCTCGCGGGGCAGCGACTTCAGCGCTTCATCAACACTCTCTTTAGGGATAGCAATATCCCCAAGCCTGACTACGAACGGCGAAGAGAGTCGAGTCGGATCGACCGTTAGGGCGGTGGCTTGATCGTCGGGTATTCCAGCGATGGCCCTACGAATGACGGGAGTAGGGAGCGAATGCAGATGTCGGTTGCGGAAATGGATGTAACGGACCCAGAGTTACGTAGTTGGGTTCGAGAAGTAGCGGAGACGGTCGGGTTCACTATCCGCGGTGCAGGTGGGTGTTGTCGAATCTTGGATGTTGCGGCCCTGGGTGGATCGTTCTCAGATCAGCGCAATCAAGCAGAGCCAGCTAGTCGAGACGTTATTGACTGCATCGTGGTGGGAAGACGCGATGATGACGATGCCCTTATGCGGGCTGCGCGCTTAGGGGCGGCTGAGATTGTGCTCTTCCCTGGAGACGGCCGGCAGTTGAAGCTGTTTCTGCAAGCTCGGCAACCCCCCGATCGCGATCGACAGACTGGGCGGATCGTCGCAGTTACCGGTGCTCGCGGCGGTGCTGGTGCCACAACGTTAGCTGCGGGGATCGCGATCGCCGCCGCCGCAACTGGCTCATGCGTTTTGGTTGACGCTGACCCAGCAAGCGCGGGGATTGATGTTGCGGTCGGGCTGGATGCGGTCGATGGAATTCGCTGGTCCGACATGGTAGATGTCCGCGGTGATTTACCCCCGACAGCTTTACGCGGCCGAATCCCTCACCTCGCTGATGTGGACTGGTTGGCGACACCGTTGGGAACCGGCAATGTTCCTTCCTGGCTATCAGTAATGAAGTCATTGGCAGCGACCTATCAGACGGTCGTCGTCGATTTACCCCGCTATCGCTTGACCGCTACACCCATCTCACTTCCGAGAAACTCCGTCGTTATGACAACTCTAGAGATGCCTGCATTGATCGCTGCGCGGGATCTCTTGGTATCAGGTCGATTTGGTGTGCGGCCAACAGTGGCGGTACGGCCAGTGGGCGGACCACTGCGGATGGCCGCCGCCGTTGATGTTCTTACCGGAGGCAGTCTGATCGAGATTCCAAGCTCCCGGTCACTACGAGGTGCCGCGGATTTTGGTGATCTTGCCACGTCGGTCACCAAGGGAGGTTTTGCGCGAGCTTGTCAGCGGTTGCTGGATCGGGAAGTCGACTAGTGCGGACGCGTGGAACGAAACTTGAGTTAGCCGATCGAGTTCGCGAGTGGCTTGTTCAGGAAGACCGGGAACCGACTCCTGAGGCAGTCGGTTCCGCACTTGAATCGCTCGGAGTGGTCGCCGAACCCGGCGTCTTATCTCAGATCATCCAGCAACTCGGTCAGGAACTTCTGGGGGCTGGAGCCCTGCAGTCGCTAATTGATGAACCGAAGGTTACTGATGTTTTAGTCAATGGCGCGGGAGCCGTATGGGTTGACCGAGGTGGTGGCTTGCAGCGGCAAGACCTGATCATGGGCGATGAGGTTGCAGTCCGCAGGCTGGCGCAGCGGTTGGCGGCTCAATCAGGCCGTCGACTAGATGATGCTCAGCCGTTTGTCGATGCGCGCCTACCGGATGGGACGCGATTGCATGCGGCCCTGGCTCCCGTGGCGTCACCTGGGACGCTCATTTGTCTTCGCTCACCGGCCCGCCGAGAGTTTGATCTGGAAAAGTTGGAGGAGGCGGGTACGGTCACGATGCGAGGGGCCGCTTGGCTACGAGCGCTAGTGGCGGCTCGGCTGTCCTTTCTGGTGATCGGTGGCACGGGTAGCGGGAAGACCACGATATTGAGGTGCTTGCTCGAGCAGGTACCTCAGCATGAGCGCATTTTGGTGGTAGAGGAATCAGCAGAGTTGCGCCCAGCGCACGGACATTGTGTGGCTTTGGAGGGACGCCCACGCAACGCAGAAGGTGTTGGTGGTCTGGATTTGGCGGATCTTGTGCGGCAGGCGATGCGAATGCGTCCTGATCGAATCGTCGTGGGAGAAGTGCGCGGTCCAGAAGTGGTTCAGCTACTTGCGGCGATGAATACGGGGCATGAGGGATGTGCCGGAACCATCCACGCGAATTCACCGGAGGCGCTGCCCGCTCGGTTGGAGGCGCTAGGTGTTGCGGCGGGACTGGACCGTGCCGCCGTACATAGCCAACTAGTGGCAGGGCTAGAGGCGGTACTACATGTCGAACGCACCAATGAAGGGAAGCGGCGCCTGGCCGCGATTGGCGCTGTGATTCAGGGTGAACAGGCGAGTCGGGTTGCTCCGTTGATCACGTTCTCGGGAGAACGTCCGGTGCTGCACCTTCCCAGGCACCCGGTAGTAGTCCGAATGCTTGCGGTCATGGAAGGGAAACGGTGAGGTGTTAGCAGCTCTACTGGTTCTGAGTGCTTGTTTCATAGTGCCCCTACCTCGATTGGGAAGCTTCACCGCGTTGCGCGGATTATCGAAACGGTTGTCGAAAAATCAGCCGGATCGAGAGGAGCAGGAATTGAATTGGGCTGCAGCAATGGTGGGGGAACTGCGCGCGGGAAAGCAGCCAGTCCTCGCGCTGGTGGACTGCCACAAGGATCATCCGGTGGCACCGCACGCGGTGAGGGCAAGTCGATTAGGGGCCCGAGTTACTGACGCCCTAAAGCGTGATGCAGGACATCCACGTTCTTTGTTGTACTCCGTGGCTGCAATATGGGATGTGGCGCATAGCAGTGGTACCAGCCTCGCCGATATTCTTCAGAAAATCACTGAGGGGCAGCGACAAACTCTGGAGGTCCGACGAGCTCTTCACGTCGAGTTGGCCGGGCCCAGAACTACTGCTCGAATGATGTCGGCATTGCCGCTCTTGGGGCTGTTATTAGGCGTTCTGTTGGGTGCCAACCCATTAGGTTGGCTGATTTCCTCGTCTGGTGGTCTTGCCGTGATGGTGGGTGGACTAGCGCTGAACATTGCTGGTTATCGATGGATTCAGAAGGTCGTTAGTCGGGTGGAAGAGTCGTTGTGACTACCGTCGCTTTGCTGACAGCAATATTGCTCATGCCTTTGCCGCGGCTGCCGCGGCCGCCTGGTCGTGGACTGAACGAGCCAAGACAGATTCGCGTTGATTTGCTGATGGCGTTCGCCGTACTAGCTAGCTGCATATTTTTCATCCCGCTACCTTGGTCGATCCCTGCAGCACTGCTCGCAGCAGTTGTCACGGTGACCTTTGTCCCCCGATCACTCGACGGCGATGACGCTAGCCGACAGCTACAGATTGCTCGAGGTGTTCCAGGAACGGCTCAGCTTCTGGCCGCTTTATTATCCGCAGGGAGCACTGACTACGCGGCTATCAAACGCGCTGCCGAAGCGGCGGCCGAGCCGTTGGATAACATCCTGCGGAATGTAGCGCGGCGTCGAGAACTGGGGGCTTCGGCCGAAGCGGCTTGGGCAGATGCAGCCAAGGAGCCACTGCTGGCGTCGATAGCGGCCACCATGATCCGCGGTAGCGAGACTGGAGCGGGAACCGCTGCAGAGCTGTTGAGACTCGCCCACGATTCCAGAAGCAGCTACTACGCGAGAGCCCAGGCGGCGGCACGCAGCGCGGCAGTCAAAGCCGTCATTCCACTCGCGGCCTGTTTCCTTCCAGGATTCTTCCTACTCGGAGTGGTTCCGATCGTGGCGGCATTGGGTTCCGAACTGTTCTGACGTGGCTATCCCCAGGCTCCTAACATGTCCCTCTTCCACAGAATTCGGTCGTGAAATTAATCTTCGAATTCTGCGTTGGAGGGTAGCCCTGGGCCGAGTTGGTCTGATCTAACGAAAGGGGTTCATATGAAGGACAGCATTGATCGATTGGTTGAAGAAGAGGAGGGACTCACTACCGCCGAGTATGCCGTCGGGACAGTTGCAGTTGCAGGACTGGGCGGAGTTCTCATCAAGTTATTGACCAGCGACTGGGCCATGGACATCATCAAGCGGGTAATCGAGTGGGCATTCAGTTTCCTGTTCTCCTGAGCACGAGTAGGCGACTCGGTCCGGATGGATCTGATCACTCCCGTCCGGGCCGAGTTAAAGCCGCAATGTCGGATACGCGAGCAAGCAAGGGTGCGAAGCAAGAGAGCGGGATGGTGATTTTGGAGTTTGCGCTAGTCATTCCGCTGCTGATGTTTGTGGCTTTGGGCGCGGCATGGCTCCTGCGCGTTGGGCAGGTTCAGGCTCAACTGGATGACGCTGTTCGAGGTGCGGCCCGGGAGATAGCGCGGGGCACCGAGCCTCGAACGGCAGACAAGGTCGCCGGGCGAATCTTGCCGGGTATTCGAATCAAGGTGGGGGAGACCGGTTCGGCGCCGGTCCTGGTGAAAACAGTGGGCACGTATGAGCTGGAGTCACCGATTCCCCGCCTCGGGATCTTCAAGATGCGCTTGCGCTCGGAGATGGTCGCGGCGAAGGAGTCATTGCATTGACAAGAGATGATGGTTTGGCGCCGTTGTGGCTGGTGGGCAGCATTCTGGTGATCTTCATGGCCTTTATCGCGACACTGCTTGTAGCGACCTCTGTGATGCGCTCCCGTACTGAGTCGATTGCCGATCTTGTGGCGTTGGCTGCTGCCCGGGAGATAGTGCTCTCAGCCAGGCCTTGTGATGCCGCGATGAGGATTGCCACCGCTAATTCTGCAGATCTACTGAATTGTCAGTACTCAGGTTCTCGAGTCGAAGTAGTTGTGACTTTGCCCAAACCACAAGCTTTGCGGCGACTGGTAGGCAAGCGCAAGATACGTGCGGCTGCAGCGGCCGAGATCTATTGGGTGGATGAATCCAATTTCTCTGAGATACCGGAGTAGGAGGTGCGCAAAAGCCAGTCGCGCTGGTCATTCGTGAACGCAGGAGTCTCCTTAGTGCCATGGTTATTAGGCGAGAGGGCTAGGTAGTTGCCCGGGCCGAACTGGCCCAAGTTGCGTAGTTCAGGCATTAGGTGAGTTCGCCCCAGTCGGCAGTAGCGCGCGGAGAAGCGCCACCGCTCCCTCTTTATCCAGCGGCTCGTTTCCATTGCCACACTTAGGAGATTGAATACAGCTGGGACAACCATCAGAACATGGGCAGTCGTAAATAATCTCGGCTGTCGCCGAAAGCCACTGCTGCGCTTCCTCGAATCCTCTGCGTGCGAATCCGGCTCCGCCTGCGTGCCCGTCATAAACAAAAAAGGTGAGTTCGTTGGTATCGGGATGCAGTTGCGTCGATAAACCACCGATATCCCAACGGTCGCACGTGGCGAGAGCCGGGAGAACGCCAATAGCCGCATGTTCGGCGGCGTGTGCTGCACCAGGAAGACGCGCTTGGTCGATTCCGAGGACGTCGGGATCGGGCAACTGCCACCACACTGATCGCGTTTGCAAGTGTTGGCTGGGGAGGTCAAGCGGTTCGGATCCCAACACCTGTCCCGTATCCGATCGTCGCCGAAGAAACGACACCACTTGGCTGCTCACCTCGACATCGCCGAACCAGATCGTACCCAGCCCCGCCGCTCTAGTTTCATTTCGAGAAACTACTCGGAGGTCACTAGTGGTCTGGGCCACGGTGGTGTAGCCGGGATCCACTGGACTGACGATCGCCACACCGTCGTCTAAATCAAGATCCTCCACAAGATGAACGACACCCAGATGGACATAAACCGCGCCTGGGTGTACTTGGGCGGAGGCGCTCGATCTGTCGACAGTCCCCAAGACTCGCGCAGTCCGAGACTCGATAATCGTGACGGTACTCCCGCTGCTGCGTAACTGTGCCAAGTCTGTAGCTCGACCCCGATCTACCCAAAACCATCGATCACCGCGCAGCCGGACCAGGCCGTTCTCGGCGAGAGCTTTCATAGCTTCCGTCGATCCAGGTCCGAAAATAGCCGTGGCTTCCTCATCTGTGAGGGGGAGCTCGGCGGTGGCGGCGGCGAGATGCGGGAGTAAGACGTAAGGGTTTGATGGGTCCAAGACAGTGGCTTCGATCGAATCGGCAAGGATTCGATCGGGATTGCGGACGTAGAATTGATCGAGCGGATCTTGCTGCGCAGCAAGGAGCGCGACCGCAGGTTGACCGTCGCGACCGGCTCTGCCAATTTGCTGAAGAAACGAGGAGCGCCTTCCCGGCCAGCCGCACAATGCGATGGCATCAAGACCGGTTATGTCAACGCCTAGTTCCAGAGCATTCGTCGTGGCGACGCAGCGCAGTTGCCCGGTGCGTAGTCGCTGCTCGATATCGCGCCGCTCCTCGGGCAGTAACCCGCCCCGATAGGGAGCGACTTGATCACCTTGCGATTCCCCAAGATGGCTCGTGACCTTGCGTGCTAAGGACTCGGCACCTGATCGAGAACGGATGAATCCCAAGGATCGAGCTCCGGCACTTGTCCAGTTAGCAAGTGTTTCCGAGACTGCTCCAAAGGCGCCACCGTCCTCGGCGGAGCGATTTACCAGGAGTACTGTTGTCTCGCCACGAGCCGAGGTGTCCTGCGTAACCGCTGTGACGGTTTGATTGGTGAGCTGCGTCGCGCTGCTCTCCGGGGAGGCCAAAGTAGCGCTCGTGATGATGAAACTGGGTGTGCCGCCGGCAAGTCTCGCTAGCCGATTCAAGCGTCGGATGATAGCTGCCATATGGGTGCCGAAGATCCCCCGATAATGATGGGCTTCATCCAAAATGATGAACTTAAGCCGGCGCAAGAACGAAGTCCACCTGGTGTGGTCGGGAAGTATGCCGCGATGCAACATATCTGGGTTGGTGAGCACGAAGTTTCCATTTCGCCGGATCCACGGCCTCACGTCCCGAGGCGTATCTCCGTCGAAGCAGGCAGCTTCCACTCCCCCTATGGCCAGGTCGGACAGCCGCGATAACTGATCTTGTGCCAGAGCCTTGGTGGGCGCACAGTAGAGAGCCGTGGCGCCAGTTGAACGGATCTGTGTGAGTACCGGCATCCAGTATGCGAGTGATTTTCCACTTGCCGTGCCAGTTGCCAAGACCACGCTCTGCCCGTTCTGCGCGATTTCGGCTGCCTCGCGTTGATGTAGCCAGGGACGGATAACGCCTTGCGAGTGCAGGGCCTTGATCAGATCTTCATCTACCCAGTCAGGCCAATCAGCTGTGATCCCCGGCTGCTCTGGAATCGAGACTTTGCCGGCGGCCTCGTCACTCTGGGCCAAGTCCAGCAGTTCCCCCGCAGAGCAGCGCCCGGCCGCGCCGGGATCCGGCGGACGAAAGGAAGACTTCGCTGAGATGGCACTCCCTTGAGAATGTATTTCCTGCCTACGTAACCATTGTGCGACATACCCTCGACAAGACGTAGCCGCGACGGTCGCCGATCCTTGGCGAGCTACCGAGCCACCTAATCTGCCAGTCGCAGGAAGTCCCGAGACGTATCGAGATACTGTAGAGAGGCTCGGGTTGCGAGATGGCCAAATACGCAGCCGTAGTAAGCGGGCGGGCCATACTGGATCACTCCAGTAGGCAAAGGCTGACTTGAACGATCGAGTCCGATTGCGGTTGAGCCGTTGATCGGGTGCCCGGGAGGCAACGTGGATCTTGGCATTAATGTCAATAAGTCCGAATCCGGAACTATTGTCACGACGACTGGCGAGTTGGATGTTCATTCCGCAGGGAGCCTGGAACGGGTCCTGCAGGACCTGATCAGTCAAGGTGACAGCACGATTGTTCTCGATCTGACTGGTCTTGAGTTTCTAGATTCCACCGGTCTTGGGGTGATGGTTAAAGCACTGAAATGGGCTCAGGACGCCGGAGGCAGCTTGCGCGTAGTCGCAGACGACGAAAAAATCATCAAAGTCTTTACTATTACTGGCCTAGATGAGGCCATGTCGTTGACCTCCACGAACGAGGGGAACCCTGGATAATGGCTACCGCCACGCTACAAGTGCCAGCCGCAGCGGAGCAGGCGCGTACCGTGCGGTTGGTTGCCAGTACCGCCGCTCACCGAGCCGGGATTGACGACGAGTTGTTGGACGACGTCAGGTTAGCGGTTTCGGAGGCTGTCTCGTTATCAGTGCGGCGGGCCAACTCGGCGCAATCCACCGGAATGATTTCGATTGCGATGTTTGATGAGGATGACTCCTTCGTAGTCGAAGTTTCGGACGATCTGACGCTCGCTGCTCGGTCGGCAGGTGAAGATTTGGAACTGTCATTACCACTGATTCGAGCGTTGGCGCCGGACAGTGACATCACTGAGAATCCGGCCGGAGGCCAGACAGTTTCGCTGAGTTGGCCAATAACTGACTCAACTATCTGAACTTCTCGATCGGGCGCTGCTGCACCCTTGGTGATTCTAGGGTTTCGCGTGACGTAGACTTTTGCACCGCGGATCTGTTCCGCCCATTGGGGTGGGCGTGAATCAAGGTCACGTTGGGGGATCCGCAGCACCAACATTTGTCGTCGCTTCGTACTGAGTGGCGCAGTCGAAAAGGAGTTGAATTCCGTGCAGATCCTTGCCGCCTCCGGGGCGGATGTCGCTCTCACCGGAAACAGCGCGGTAATTATCGGAGTGGTGGCGCTGATCGGCGTACTAGCTCTCGGTGTCGCGGCGTTTTTGGTCCGAGAGGTACTCGCAGCCGATGAAGGCACACCGAATATGAAAACAATCGGTGAAGCAGTCCAAGAGGGTGCGTCGGCGTTCTTGAGCCGACAGTTCAAGACACTTGCGATATTCGCAGTCGTAGTTTTCTTCGTGCTTTTCCTTCTTCCGGCAGATTCAAACACGGAGAAGATTGGTAGAAGCATCTTCTTCCTAGTTGGTGCGGGATTCTCGGCCATAACCGGTTATATGGGAATGTGGCTCGCGGTGCGTGGCAACGTCAGAGTTGCCTCTGCGGCCCGGAATGAAAACGAGCAAGGTGCGATGCGCATCGCCTTTCGTACCGGCGGTGTCGCAGGTATGTTCACCGTTGGTTTGGGTCTGCTCGGAGCCGCAATCGTTGTTCTGGTCTACCAGGGTGAAGCGCCCAAGGTTCTGGAGGGATTTGGATTCGGTGCTGCTCTACTAGCCATGTTCATGCGTGTGGGTGGCGGTATTTTCACCAAGGCAGCTGATGTCGGTGCGGATCTCGTCGGAAAGGTGGAGCAGGGAATCCCCGAGGATGACCCTCGCAACGCAGCCACCATTGCCGATAACGTTGGCGACAATGTGGGCGACTGCGCTGGCATGGCGGCGGACCTCTTCGAGTCCTATGCGGTAACGCTCGTTGCGGCTTTGATCCTTGGCAAGGCTGCATTCGGTGAATTAGGGCTTGTATACCCGCTCGTTGTACCTGCTATCGGCGTTATTACTGCCGTCATCGGTATCTTTGCGGTCTCGCCGCGTCCGAGCGACCGATCTGGCATGACTGCGATTAACCGCGGTTTCTTTATCTCTGCAGCAGTATCAGCGGTACTGGTTGTCGCAGCTACCTTCTGGCTGTTGCCCGAGCGCCTGACTGAGATCAAGGGTCTGGTTACGGACAACATTGGTTTGGTCTCTATCGACACCTTCAACCCACGCATTCTGGCCATTTCCGCGGTACTCATCGGTATTGTCCTGGCGGCCGCTATTCAGCAGTTGACCGCTTACTTCACCGAAACTGAGCGTCGCCCAGTTGATGATGTGTCGAAGACCTCGCTCACTGGTCCGGCAACTGTCATCCTGTCGGGTATCTCACTCGGTTTGGAGTCTGCGGTATACACAGCGTTGCTGATCTCGGCGGCGGTGTACGGTGCATTCCTCCTCGGTGGCGGTTCAGTCATCCTTTCGCTCTTTGCCATCGCGTTAGCGGGCACCGGTCTCTTGACCACCGTTGGTGTCATCGTTTCGATGGATACCTTTGGGCCCGTTTCCGACAATGCCCAAGGCATTGCAGAAATGTCCGGCGATGTTGAGGGAGAGGGAGCACGGATCCTGACCAATCTGGATGCCGTAGGTAACTCGACCAAGGCGATCACGAAGGGCATCGCGATTGCAACGGCGGTCTTGGCGGCAACAGCTCTATATGGAGCCTTCCGAGATGCGGTTGCCGGGGCTACTCAAGAACTCTTCGCATCGGCAGCAGATCTGACCAGCCAGCTAGGTGAGCAGGACGGCTTGCAGTATCTAGGCGTGCTGAATGTTGCCAATCCGTCCAACCTGGTGGGGCTGATCATTGGCGCCTCAGTGGTATTCCTGTTCTCCGGTCTAGCTATCAACGCAGTTTCTCGAGCCGCTGGTGCGGTTATCTTCGAGGTTCGGCGCCAGTTCAGGAGCGACCCCGGCATCATGGCGGGCACCTCCAAACCGGAATACGCCAAGGTCGTGGATATCGTTACTCGCGACTCGCTGCGAGAGTTGATCACTCCCGGTCTGCTCGCAGTGCTCACTCCCATCGCAGTTGGTTTCGGACTTGGCGTGGGCGCCTTGGGCGCTTACCTGGCCGGAACGATCGCAACCGGCACCCTCATGGCGGTCTTCTTGTCCAACTCGGGTGGAGCCTGGGACAACGCCAAGAAATACGTTGAGGATGGCAACTTTGGCGGGAAGGGCTCAGAAGCTCACGAGGCCACGATCATCGGTGACACGGTTGGTGATCCTTTCAAGGACACTGCCGGTCCAGCGATCAACCCGCTGATTAAGGTGATGAACCTCGTAGCGCTGCTGGTGGCTCCTGCTGTAGTGAGTTTGACGCTTGAGGGCAATGATGTCCTGCGTTGGACCATTGCGTTGGTTGCCTTGGCGATCGTTGTTGTTGCAGTAGTCATAAGCAAGTCTCGTCCGATCGCAGTCAGCGATGCTGACAACGATGGCAGCCAAGAGACTGCAGATATCAACGAGAACTGACCGTTCTTTGTGTGAGTCAGCCCTCGGAAACGTCAGAGTTCCGGGGGCTGACTTATGCCTTGACCCTAAAGTCATGGCACGATGCTGCGGAGAAGTATTAGGGCTTGTTCACTTGACAGCAGGGGTGGTGGCAACCGCACACTGCGGTCCACAGCGTAATCGGATGGGAAGGAGTGGCGGTGACAGAACAGGAACCCCAGCTAAGGCGGCTGGTGATTGTGGAGTCCCCAGCAAAGGCTCGGACCATCCAGAATTACCTCGGCGGTGGGTACACCGTTAAGTCCTCGGTTGGTCACATTCGGGATCTACCTCAGCGGGCTGCCGATGTGCCGGCCAAATACCGAGGTAGTGAATGGGCGAAGACCGGGGTCGATATCGCTAACGAGTTTGCGCCGATGTACGTCGTGAGTGCCGATAAGAAGGAGCGGGTCCGCGAGCTCAAGCAGGCAATGGCAGATGTCGATGAGTTGCTACTCGCCACGGATGAGGACCGTGAGGGAGAGGCCATCGCCTGGCACCTGATCCAGGTACTCAAGCCGAAGATTCCATACCGGCGCATGGTCTTCAACGAGATTACCGAAGAGGCGATTCAGCAGGCTGCCGCCGACACCCGCGAGCTCAATGTCAATCTCGTAGACGCCCAAGAAACGCGCAGGATTGTGGACCGGTTGTACGGCTATGAAGTGTCGCCGGTCCTTTGGCGCCGAGTCGCTCCAGGCCTGTCTGCGGGGCGCGTGCAGTCGGTGGCATTGCGGTTAGTGGTCGAGCGGGAGCGAGAGCGCATCGCCTTTGTGGCGGCCGAATACGCGGATGTTAAAGGCAAATTTCTTCCAGGTGAGTTTCCCGCACGATTGATTGCAGTTGATGGTGGACGCATCGCATCTGGTCGTGATTTCGATGATCGCGGTCAACTGAAGAATGAGTCGGTTGTAGTTCTAGATAGCCAGGCCAGCGAAGATCTCGCGCGCGGTTTGGCGGAACAAACCTTCCGAGTGACCTCGGTGGATCAGCGTCCAGGGACTCGACGTCCAGGCGCGCCCTTTATGACCTCAACATTGCAGCAGGAAGGTGGGCGCCGACTTCGTTGGACAGCGAAGCGGGTAATGGATGTTGCGCAGCGGCTCTATGAGGGCGGCTACATCACCTACATGCGTACTGACTCCACGTCGCTATCGTCGCAAGCATTGACGGCCGCTCGCGATCAAGCACAGCAACTGTACGGCGCAGACCACATTCCAGATCGTCCGCGGACCTATGACAGAAAGGTCAAGAACGCTCAAGAGGCGCATGAAGCCATTCGACCGTCAGGGGACGTGTTTCGAACCCCGGGTGAGGTCTCCGGTTCGCTAAGTCGAGATGAGTTTGCGTTATACGAGTTGATCTGGAAGCGGACGGTCGCTTCGCAGATGGTGGATGCCAAGGTCGCGACCACGAGCATTAGGCTTACCGCCCAATCGAGCGATGGCAGGCAGGCTGAGTTCTCGGCGTCAGGAACCGTGATTGTTACTCCGGGTTTCCTAGCCGCTTATGCCGACCCAGAGAACGAGGATGACCGTAAGTCGGTCAAGTTGCCGGCGCTGCAAGAAGGCGATCAGGTCAATCCAGTGGATCTTGTTGCCGAAAGTCACGCAACTGCACCGCCTGCTCGCTATACCGAGGCCTCGCTCATTAAGACACTGGAAGAAATGGGCATTGGTCGGCCGTCTACCTTCGCTGCGATTATCAGTACGATCATCGATCGCGACTACGTATACAAGCGCGGTACTGCTCTTGTCCCGTCATGGTTGGGGATGACGGTGGTGCGATTGCTTGAAAATCATTTCGCTCCGCTTGTCGACTTCAACTTCACGGCGCGTATGGAAGAAACGTTAGATGCAGTAGCGAATGGTGACGATTCGCGCCTAGAGGCACTGGATCGTTTCTATCGAGGCGATTCAGGTATCGGCTTCGACGGGCTGCGGCCACTTATCGACAAAGGTGGAGATATCGATGCCCGGGCAATGAGCACATTCGAAATTTCTGGCTCTGATGCAGTGTTGCGGGTTGGCAAATACGGCCCTTATTTGCAGCGCGGTGAGGATGATCGCGCGAACTTGCCAGAAGGCTTGGCTCCGGATGAATTAACCGTTTCCAAAGTCGACGAAATCTATGCTCAGCCACGTGGCGATCGTGAGTTGGGGTTGGACCCAGAAACTGGCCGGATGGTTGTGGCGAAGTCTGGTCGTTTTGGCCCCTACGTGACGGAGATCTTGCCAGAGGACGCAGGTAAGAAAGATAAAGCGCGAACTTCTTCACTGTTCAAGGACATGGCCCTGGACACAGTAACGCTGGAGGAGGCGCTGCAGCTGTTGAGCCTTCCCCGAGTAGTGGGATATCACCCGTCCGAAGAGGGCAAGGAGGCTGGAGATAAGGAGCCGATCCTGGCGCGAAATGGACGGTATGGCCCCTACATCACCTGGGGCAACGAGAGCCGGTCGTTAGCTGATGAGTCTCAACTCTTTACCCTCACCCTGGACGAGGCCCTTCGGCTGTTGGCCGAGCCTCCCCGACGCCGCGGGCAACGCGCTAGTTCACCAGGTCGTGAGCTGGGTGCCGACCCCGTGACAGGCAACACAATGATCGTGAAAGATGGTCGGTTTGGCCCTTACGTGACGGATGGCGAGTACAACGCCACCATCCCTAAGGATGAGAATCCGGAAGAGATCACGACGGAGAGAGCTTCGGATCTTTTGCAGGTACGCAGGGCAAAAGGTCCGGCGAAGAAACGCCGCGCGAAAAAGGGCTCAGCCAAGAAAGGCTCTACGAAAAAGGGCTCAGCCAAGAAAGGCTCTGCGAAAAAAGCCGGGGCGAAGAAAAGTGCTTCTCAGAAGAAGTCCACCAAAAAAGCACCGGCCGCGAAGACCTCATAGCGTCGGGTAAGTAGTCTATTGCTTAGCTTGAAGTGAAGAACCTCTCGTAACCAAGGAGAATAATGAAGATCGCAGACGATATCACCGCCCTCATCGGAGGAACGCCGCTTGTGCGACTGAGGGGTCTCTCGGAAAGTACCGGGGTTCAGGTGTTGGGCAAACTGGAGTTCTTCAACCCGGCCCACAGCGTCAAAGATCGCATCGCCGTATCAATGATCGATGCGGCCGAAGATGCCGGCCTAATACAGCCTGGCGCAACCGTTGTGGAGCCAACCTCTGGAAATACGGGCATCGCCCTGGCAATGGTTTGTGCAGCGCGTGGGTACCGACTCGTGATCACAATGCCGGAGACGATGAGCAAGGAGCGACGGGCTTTACTACGTGCCTACGGTGCTGAGCTCATCCTCACCCCCGGACCGGAGGGCATGGGCGGTGCTATCGGTCAGGCTGAAGACCTGGTGAAGGAAAATCAGGAATGGTTCATGCCCCAGCAGTTCGCCAACGAAGCAAATCCTGCGATCCATCGCAGCACTACCGCCGAAGAGATCTGGCGAGATACCGACGGTGAAGTGGATGTATTGATCTCTGGGATCGGAACCGGAGGAACCGTCACCGGAGTAGGTAGCCTGCTTCGAGAGCGTAAGCCCGGGGTTCAAATCGTCGCAGTAGAACCAGAGGCCTCGCCGGTGCTATCCGGTGGCGCCAAGGGTCCGCACCCGTTGCAAGGTATCGGTGCCGGCTTCGTTCCCGACATCTTGGACACCGAAGTTTACGATGAGGTCATTCAGGCTCCGGCCGAAGAAGCCATGACGACTGCTCGTCAAATGGCTCGTACCGAGGGGCTGCTCATTGGTATATCTTCCGGTGCGGCGGTATGGGCGGCCGAGCAGGTAGCCACTCGACCGGATATGACTGGAAAGACCATGGTTGTCATCATCCCGTCCTTCGGCGAGCGCTATTTGTCGACGGCCCTTTTCGCTGATCTACTGGACTAATGGCCAAGTTTGGCGAGAATATTCGCACGGTCCAGGAGCGGGATCCTGCTGCCCGAACCAAGGTGGAAGTTTTCCTGGTTTACCCAGGGCTCCACGCCATCTGGGGACATCGCCTGAGTCATTGGTTGTGGAACCATCGTCTGAAAACTATTGCGCGGATGTGGTCGCAGTTTGCTCGGTTTTGGACTGGGATTGAGATCCATCCGGGTGCCGAGATCGGCCGGCGGGTCTTTATCGACCACGGTATGGGTGTGGTGATTGGTGAGACGGCCAAGGTCGGTGATTGCTGCACTATTTATCAGGGAGCAACGCTTGGCGGTACTTCCTTGGAGCGGGGAAAGCGGCACCCAACACTGTGTGACAACGTCGTGGTCGGTGCTGGCGCCAAGATTCTTGGTCCAGTGACCGTGAGCTCTAATGCCCGGATAGGGGCAAATGCAGTCGTGCTTCAGGACGTCCCCGCCGGAACAGTCGTGGTGGGGGTCCCGGGACAAATAGTCACGCGGACCAGCCCAAGCACTCCACCGGTTGGAGAGCGCGAGAACGATGTCCCCGATGCCCTGGGAGGGTCCATCGTGTCGCTGTTGCGACGGGTTGAGTCGTTGGAACGCAGTACCCAGGGACATGTTGTGGCAGGTCCGCAGGCGCCGGAGCATGGTATTTGGCGTGGTGAAGACTTTGCTGATCAAGACTTTGTGATCTGATCAGTCCCCCCAAGCGCTCTGGAAAGCAGCCGTTCGGCCTAGGCTTCGTCTATGACGGCAAAGAAGCGTGGGGTCTTCATAGTCCTTGAGGGCGGTGAAGGTAGTGGTAAATCCACTCAGACTGCGATGCTGGCAGATGCGGTAGCCAACTTGGGTCGGACACCATTGACGACGCGAGAGCCTGGGGGATCCCCGCGAGCTGAAGAGATTCGAAAGGTGATCCTCGGAGATGAGTCGGCTGGCTTAGACGCCCACACCGAGGCATTACTTTTCGCCGCCGCGCGAGCGGATCATGCGCACCAGACCATCCTCCCGGCTCTGGGGCGTGGCGACGTTGTCATTAGTGATCGTTACATCGACTCTTCAGTCGCTTACCAAGGAGTTGGCCGGGGGTTAGGAGTCGCGCAGATCCAAGCCATGAGCGACTGGGCGACGCAGGGCCTAGTGCCAGATCTCACTGTTGTATTAGATATTCAACCCGAGGTCGGACTCGCCCGGGCCAGTGACGCGAATCGGCTAGAAGCCGAGCCGTTGGACTTCCACCGACAAGTTCGGCAGGCTTTCCTCGATATTGCGGAGACGGATCCGCAGCGTTATCACGTCGTCCCTGCCGATCGTTCGCCACATGAGGTCCATAGTGATTTGTGGACCTGTGCTGCTGCGGTAGTAGCCTCATGACGTCGTCGGAGGCAAGTACCGACGGCGCGATGATTTGGGATCGTGTGATCGGGCAGCCAGCGGTTGTTGCGGAGCTCCAGCAGGCAGCCGCGGCCGCGGTTGGCTCCGATCCAGCTCACGCTATGACTCATGCCTGGCTTATTACCGGACCGCCCGGATCCGGGCGGACAACCGCCGCTGTGGCATTTGCGGCAAGTCTGCTCTGCTCGCGCCAGGGCTGTGGCGCCTGCCGAGAGTGTAAGTCAGTGCTATCCAGCGATCATCCGGACGTGGAGATGGTTCGATCGACCACTCTCAGTTTGGGCAAGGACAGGACTAAACAACTGGTCAGTCAGGCCGCGGGTGCCCCAGTTTCGGGAAGCTGGCGCATTTTCATAGTGGAGGACGCCGATCGCATGACTGAGGCGGCCGCCAACACGCTACTGAAGTCGATCGAAGAGCCAACGGGACAGATGGTTTGGGTTCTATGTGCTCCGAGTCCGGAGGACTTGCTTCCGACTATCCGTTCGCGGACCCGGCACATCGCCTTAAGGGTTCCATCGGCGGAGTCGGTGGCTGAGCTGTTGACCACCGAAGAAGTGGACCCTGCGATGGCGGCCTTTGCTGCCCATGCTGCTCAGGGGCATATCGGTCGGGCTCGGGCGCTAGCTCAGGACGAGGAGGTCCGTAATCGTCGGGCGGAGGTTCTGCGTCTTCCGCGTCAGCTGGCAGCAATCACTGACGCTTACGAGGCAGCTGCTGATTTAAAGCGGAACGCGGAAGCATCTGCAAAGCGACGGTCGCAGGAACTGGATGAGAAAGAAAATGCAGAATTGCTCGAGGTTTACGGATCGGGTGCGGAGGGAGTAAGCACCGCTAAAGTTCGATCGCTGGCGAAACGGGCGCTCTCGGATCTCGCCAAAAGGCAAGCGCAGCGTGCATCGCGTTCGGTTCGCGATGAGCTCGATCGAAACTTCTTGGACCTGCTGGGCTTCTACCGGGATGTCCTGATGACGCAGTCAGGTGCGAACACGGAACCCATAAATCTTGATTTGGCCGCCGCCGTAGAACAGATCGCCCAGCGGGGGGAGATTAGCGAAACCATGATGCGGATCGAAGCGCTAACGGTTGCGCGGGCTCAGCTGTCGAGCAATGTGCCACCACAACTGGTCTGTGAGGCCCTCATGGTCCAGTTGCTTCACCCGGTGCGCCCGCTGGCGGGTCACTGAGTTCTCCGGCTAGCTCTGCAACATGTAGGCCTTCGGTGTAGGAAGCTAGTTCCTGCACCGCGGTCTCGAGTGCGGCACTGGGAGCCCGACGTGGATCTGGGGCACTCAGCATTTGTAAAGCGGCATTGAGTAGTTCGTCGTACATCTGGACGCCCTGAGCTAGTCGGGCCCGTACCTGCTGAGCACTGTTGACCGCAGTCCGTTGCGCCGGAGTGCCTGTCATTTCAGCGCTCACCTGGTTGAGCAAGTTCAGACGCTCGACCAGCATTGCAAGCGCTGGTGCCGCTTCAAAATCTGCGCGCCGCAGTTCGAGGGCCGCATCCTCATGTAGATCGGCAATAGTGGGGATGAGCGACGCCAGCTGCAGGCGTACTCGGTGCAGATGTACGGATTCTTCAGCTCCCACAACACCGGGAGGAAGGGGTCGTGGTGGTGGCGGCGGCGCGGTAGGTGTCTCCGGCGGTTCAAGAGCGGTGAGAGACTTGCTGGCGCCTCGAGCGGATACGGCCCCAATCACTGCGACGGGGGCACCGATAAAGAAGATACCTTCCGGGCCGGCAACCAGTAAGTCCGCTAAAGCCGCGCCCGCACCAATGACCGCAGCTGCGGTCATGTATCGAACCCGATTGCGCAACCGCTTCAGCTTTCCCTGGTACTGAACGACGGACTTTTGATGGTCCTGCTGCTGTTTTTCGTAGGCCACCACCATGCGCTCGTGTGGGTCTGTAGGAGTACCACCCTTGCGCCAACCAGCACGAAAAGCGGAAGCCGCCGCCGACATTTCGGCAAGCGTTTCTCCAATGCGAGACGCCCGATCGCGGCCCAGGCCTTTGCGCTGCCCCATGTAGTAACGGTAGAGCGGATAGTCAGCAATAGCGAGCCCCGGGGTCGTCGCCAGGCTAGACCGACTGCAGAGGAACTGATCGACGGTCCGTAGAGTCGTAGACGTAGTCAGCGGATTTGGTGGACCCACCGCTGAGTGAGGCTATCCCTTGACGGAGGTGGAGCATGCGGCGCGGTTACGGCGCATTTGTAGTTGTCGCGTTGGCGGGGGCCCTGGTGGCTTGTAGCTCCGCCGCAATGCCCGAAGCAGACATCGATAGCACCACTGAAGCATTGGTAGCTCCTGAGTTGGAAAAGTACTACGAGCAGACCTTGGATTGGGAGTCATGCGGCGGCCGTGTTGAGTGTGCCGATCTGTTGGTTCCATTGGACTATGGAGAACCAGATCAGGGAGATCTAGAGATCGCGGTAGCCCGCTATCCGGCGACAGGAGATAGGCAAGGTGCCTTGGTATTCAATCCTGGAGGCCCCGGAGGCAGTGGTACCGAGTTCGCCCAGTACGCGAATACAACAGTTTCGCCGGATATCTTGCGTGCCTATGACTTCGTCGGTTTCGATCCACGCGGCGTCGGCGACAGCGACCCGATTGATTGCCTTACCAACCAAGATACTGATGAGGTGCTTGCAGCAGCAGCAGACCCGCAGACTGATGCGGAGATCGAGCAGTACATCAACGATGCTGAGAAGATCGCGGCCGGGTGCCAGCAGCGCTCGCCTGATTTATTGGGTTACGTCGACTCCGCTTCAGTAGTCAACGATATGGATATCCTGCGCTCTGCTCTCGGCGAGCAGGATCTCGACTACTTAGGTAAGTCGTACGGGACAAAATTGGGTGCTATGTACGCCGATCGCTTCCCAAGCGTGACTGGTCGAATGGTGCTTGATGGTGCGTTGCCTCCGGACTTGGATGGCGCAAGTATCTCGCTGGGACAAGCGGAGAGTTTTGAGAATACTTTGCGTCGTTATGTTGAGTGGTGTCAGTCGCGGGAAGACTGTTCGTTGAGCTCCGACAGCGTCGATGCGGGTGTGACCGAAATCCAAGAGTTTTTTACTGGGCTCGATGGGCAACCGTTGGTTGTTGGAGACCGAGAACTCACTGAGGGACTCGCGATGCAAGCGGTTCTTTACTACCTATATTTCCCTTTCGCGGGAGACTGGGCGTCTCTCAACCGGGGTCTGGGGGATGCTTTCAGAGGCGACGGTTCGACGCTATTGAGTATGCTTGACCAGCGACTGGAGCGGGATACGGCCGGTAACTATAAGAACAATGGAAACAGTTACGACGCCTTTCTCGCCATCACCTGTTTGGACGATGGCAGTGATCTTTCAGTGGCTGAACTCTCCGAACGCGCCAAGGATTGGGAGGCCGTCGCGCCCACGTTCGGTCCTGCTCTGAGTTGGAGCGAGCTAGTTTGCACCGAGTGGCCAGTACCCGCGAAAGAACGACCAAAGGCCAGCAAAGCTGCCGGAGCCGGCCCAATCTTGGTGGTGTCGACGACCCACGACCCAGCGACACCTGTGGTGTGGGCCGAAAAGCTAGCGACTGATTTGGCCGATAGCCGGTTGGTGGTGGTGGATGCCGATGGCCACACCGCATACGGGAATGGCTCGAGTTGTATCGACCGAACCGTAGACGAGTTTCTTTTGGATGGGGTCTTGCCGGAGTCGGATCTGACCTGTGACGATGGCTGGGAGTTTTAGTGGATTCAACACAAAGCAGTCCCAATCGCGAGGATTGCCGGAATTCAGGGGAAAAAGTGTTCTCCCCAATTTCCTCAAGCACTAGTCGGAGGGAACCGATACCGCTGTAGGTTGGAAAAAATGACGAGAACCAGACGCGCGGCAATGCGCGCTCTTCCCCTGGCTCTGTCGGTTGCACTAGTGACGACGGGGCAACTCGTCATGCCTGCTCACGCCAGTATCGCTCCGAGTCAGGCGGACGAAGAGCCGCTACAACCGGATGACGGGTTACTCCAGGCTGATCTCTCTGAGATGCAGGCGGCTCGTGATGCAGCGATGGACAAATTTCGTGAGGCACGGGGTAAAGCTCGGGAAATGAAGCGAGAGGTCAAACAAAATCGGATCGAGGTAGCGGATGCTCGCCGCATCGTGAGTCAGTATGCGCGAGCGGTTTACATGAATGGCCCGACCGATCTCAGCGTGCTTGCTTCAATGATTGATACGGACTCTCCGGGAGATATCGCTCGGCTGGCAGACGAGGCCCTGCGCGTGGGTTCGCATAAAGACGATCAGTTCGACGATGCGTCAGAGTTATTGAACCGAAATGAAGAGATCAAGGTTGCGGCCGAATCAGCCGAGCAAGCCGCTGCAGCCACCTTGCAATCTATCGATAACCAAATCAATGGCCTGCGCCGTGAGATGGCAGATGGGTTAGAGGCCTGGGCCAAGCATCTTGCCGGACAAGGGGCTATGTTCACGCTGGAGCAAGCTAAGTTGAACGGGGAAGCCGCGGCGTCCTGGGCCAAGTATCTGTCGCAGCTTGCGAATTGGAAAGTGCCCTCCATCAGCGTGAAGGACTTAAAGCGCAACCGTCTTCCCGACAAGATGGTGGTGCGCAAAGGAAATCCCGGAGTTGCCTACTGGCGCAATCCAAAGAGCGACAAATGGACAGCGGTTCTTCCAGAACGCACGGTCGCCAGCGTCACGTATGCCGTGAGCCGAATGGGGGCAGCCTATAAGTGGCGTGAAAATAGTGAAGAAGTCATGGACTGTGCGGCACTTACAGATCGGGCTTGGAACATTCCCGCGATCCCACGAAGTAAACGCACTGACGAACGGCCCCTGCCAGCAGGTGGAGTCATCGGGGTGGCGCAACGGACCAAACTGTTGCCTAGCAACAAGTTGAGTCTCGGTGATTGGGTGTTCCTGTCAGATAAGAAACGGGGAGTCAACCACGTCGGTATCGTAGTGCGACCGGATTTGATGGTTGCCTCTGACGGCACCACCGGAGCCGTCAACACTATAGAAATTCCCAAGAATCGCGTATGGAAGGTCGGCCGGCCTGCACTCAAGAGTCCGAAAAAGAAGAATGCAGTACCTAAGCCGACGAAGAAGCCGTTTCAATGCGGTTCGGATCCTCGGGATGCCGTGACGTTGCCGGACGGCAAGATTCTAGGAAACCTGAACAGTTGTCCACCGAGTGCGGTATTCGGCGAGTTCAACATGCAGCCCGCTGCGCTTCGGGGCGGTAGATGCGCTGCCGCAATCTGGCCGCAAATACCGGTGATTGGTGGCTATCGTCCGGATGCATTGCCGGACCATCCCTCGGGTAGAGCCTTGGACTTAATGCTGCCGGAGGGCTGCTCTACAGAGCCCAAAAACGCCAAGTTGGGTGACGCAATCGCGATCTTCTTCATGCAAAATGCAGGCAAGCTGGACGTTCAGTACATCATCTGGAATCAAAAGATTTGGATCGCTGGCAGCGAAGCAATTCCACCGACTGAGTGGCGCGGTATGTCGAGTCGAGGCAGTTGCACAGCCAACCACGTAGATCACGTGCATGTGTCCTTCAATGGATTCAACGTTGCTCCCACACCGGAATCCGATCCTGATTCAGATGATGCAGTTGATGAGGATGGTGGCAAAGATAAGCCAACGGGTAAGCCATCAAAGGACAGTGACGGCAAGAATCAAATCGATCCCGACGCGGTTGGCGATGGACTTGGCGTCGAGAAGCCGACCACTAGCGATCCTGCACCGGTCAACTCACCTAGTACCGAGTAGTTACTGGTTGTAAGGTCATCGGTAGCTCGAGCGGCGCGGTTGCCCTCGGCGTTTATTTTCTCCTCGAGTTGTCGCAGCCCATAACTGTGCCCGGTCGGGGTTGAGGCGCAACAAAAAACCCCGTGAACTCTAGCGAGTCACGGGGTTCCTTGTTAGGCGTGATGTGGGTTATAGGCGCCCACATGTGGGCCACGGGCTCCACCCGGAGCGCTGGTGTAGCCGCCAAGCCATATGGTCTTGCGCGAACTTAGGCGCGGTGTGAGCGTAGGACGAGTAAAGTCCACCGCCCACCCCTCGCCACGTTCCAGAAGCGAACTGATACGCGCCGTGGTAACCGTTGCCAGTGTTGATCGAGTACCGACCATTGGACTCACATTGGCGAACCCGCTCGGCTTTGCTGGTGGACGCCCATTTCTTTGATTGCTTGATTTCCTTCAGGTGCCACTTTTTTAGGTTGTACTTTTTTACGTGACGCTTAACGACCGGGTACTTCTTCTTAGCCTTCTTCTTGGCCACGATGGCTGCCGGTTGCTGTGCGCTAGTTGCAGACGCTCCAGCCTGAACGGTAGGAGCAGCAGTGGCGCTGACAACCGCAGGGGCTGCGAGTAACGCAGTCGCTGTACTTATGGCAGCAGCGGATAGGGCAATAGTGCTTCGCACGTTGATCCTTTGACGTAGTTCCCCTCGCACGCCGAGACCTTTTTCCGGTCTGGCCGCACTTGCGCGGGGCTTGCAGATGCTGGGACGCATCAGTAATGGTTATCCCCGACCATGCGACTTCGAACCATCGAAGTTCAATGAGCAAGATCACATTATTGGTACTCCTTCCTGTGATCCGGATCACCCTCCGCGGCAAATGTCGGATTTGAGAGGTGCATTCGCGCATAGCCCTGTCCCCAGGGAACATGGAGCTATGCGTTTCCGATTTCTAGTTGTTCTTGTTGTTCCGCTGTTGGCGGCATGTGCCTCGGCAGCGCCCGAGGTTTCACCGGGTTCGGAATCCACACCTGCCCCGGTAGTCGTGGGAAATGCTGCTACTGATCTGGCGGCGCCCTGGAGCATGGCGATCCTGGCTGACGGTCAAACTTTGCTGACCCACCGTGACGATGCGTCAATCACGCTGTTGCAGCCCGAAGGCGGTCGTAAAGATCTTGGACAAGTCGAAGGTGTAGTTCCCGCCGGGGAGGGAGGATTGCTGGGTATAGCAGCTGCACCGGCCCTAAACGGAAAGCAGGACGCTATCTACGCCTATTTCACCAGCGCGGATGACAACCGGGTGGTGCGGTTCAATTGGGACGGGAAGCAGCTGAGCAACCAACAGACGGTTGTCGACGGCATTCCCAAATCGCAAATACACAATGGTGGCCGAATAGCGTTCGGCCCTGATGGCTCGCTGTACATCGCTACCGGTGATGCCGGCCAGCCCGAACTTGCCCAAGACAAGACGAGTTTGGCCGGCAAGATATTGCGGGTGACCGAGCAGGGAGACCCTGCTGCCGGAAACCCGGATTCCGGCTCACCGGTCTACTCTCTGGGGCATCGTAATGTTCAGGGCCTGGCGTGGGATGACGATGGCCGGCTCTGGGCTAGCGAGTTCGGGGAGAACGATGTGGATGAACTGAATCAAATCGAACCGGGTTCTAATTATGGCTGGCCCGAGTGTGAGGGTCGCTGCGATCGTGCTGAGTTTGCGCAACC
This sequence comes from Micrococcales bacterium, assembly GCA_002699445.1. Classification (GTDB taxonomy): domain Bacteria; phylum Actinomycetota; class Actinomycetes; order S36-B12. Next base: position 63,325 of record PAAU01000066.1, read on the forward strand.
GGCCGCGGAATGGTCCCCGACATCCATCGCTAGCCCCTCCGGGTTAGCTATTGCGGATGGCTCAGCGTGGGTCGCCTCTCTCCGCGGCGAGCGGTTGTGGCAGGTTCCGCTAGACGGAGCCGAGGCTGGGGTGCCGCAGGAGTGGTTCGCGGGAGAGTTTGGTCGGCTTCGAGATGCAACAGTCGGTCCTGACGGGCTCCTATGGGTAGCCACCAACAACACGGATAGTCGAGGTACGCCGGAACCGGGCGATGACCGGATCTTGCTTGTGGAGCTTCCCGAAGCGACATGAGCCAGAACAGATTTCGCGACATGACTTAGGGGTGGCGAATCGATCGAAATAGGGTGTGGATCAGCTCGACGCAGCCAAACAGGTAGCGGTAAACACTTATTACGGTAATGATCAAAAGATGTTCCAGCTTTTTGTGTATTCACTTCCCCTCTGGGCGTGCACTTTGTTGGCATTCATTCCGGCGCTACTGATTGCGGCAGTCTGCCGGCCCCTCTCTTTTGTCCTTGCAAATGACAAGGGAACCGTCCACCTGAGAAATGCTCTGACTACATTGCTAGTCACTGCATTCACTTTCATTGTCACGCTCTCTACCAATACCTTATGGAGCAACGTAAATGATGTCTCTACCTCGGTCCGAGACATGGCAGTCCAGGAACGGGAGTTGCTGCGACTGACCGAGAACTATGAAAGTGACGGCGGAGACGGGCTGCAGCGACTGTTTACCGAGTACAACGAGAGCGTTGTCCAAAGCGAATTGCGTCCAGGCGCGTTGGCAGGGAATGAGGAAATAAATGACATTGTCGAAAAGATTCGCGACTTTGTTGACGCTGCCGCGGTCAATTCGGACGTATCTGACCGGCTACAAGAACGCATGGCGGACTTCCTCGATAGTCGTGACACTTATCTAAACGCCCAAAATGATCCTGGAGTTCCCGACGTTCTGTGGCTCGCTGTGGGTCTGCTCGGGGTCGGTCTGGTTGGTTTCTTGGCCCTGATGCGAGTGGGAGAGGCGCGAAGATTTAGTGCGCTTGTCATGCTCCTAATCGCGCTGACGGTTGGCGTCATTCAAATGCCAATGTGGGTATTGAGTTCTTTCTCGTATGTAGAAATAGTGGCAGTACCTCCGCTGGAGGAAGCTTTTTCGACCCAGCCGACAAACGCCGCTTTTACAGGTCAGCTTCTCGTTGTTGTTGCTGTGATGGTCTCGATCGCTCTAGCCGCTATCGCGGTACAGATCTGGTTTCGAAAGTCATATCTGCAGCGGGAATCCGCAAACAATCAAGATGAAATGTCGAGCTAGCTGCCGGGTAACCACTCTGGATGGTCCAGAATCTGCAGTGAGCAGAACCTTGCCCTTAGCGAGGGATGGCGAAGTGCTCAGCGGCTCCTCCCAGGAAACCTGAGGTAGATCTGCCAGTGACGGGTGAAGGTGAGAGGCTGCTGTCATGCTGCTTCGGGAAATCCCAACTGAACGCTTAACGCTGTATACAGCGTCGGCGAGCGAAAATCCGGTGGACTGGCAGGAGTGGGGTGAAACTGCCTTCGATGAGGCTCGACGCAGAGATGTACCGATTTTTCTCTCGGTCGGGTACGCAGCGTGTCACTGGTGTCATGTCATGGCCGATGAATCCTTTGAGGATCCGCTTTTGGCCAGGGAGCTCAATACAAATTTTGTCCCCATCAAAGTAGATCGGGAGGCACGTCCCGATGTTGACAGCGTCTACATGGCGGCTACCACTGCCTTAACAGGTCGCGGAGGTTGGCCAATGTCGGTTTGGCTGGATCACGAGGGACGAGCCTTCTATGCTGGTACCTATTTTCCGGATGTCCCACGGCACGGTATGCCGGCCTTTTCGCAAGTTCTTGAGGCGGTGTCGGATGCCTGGCGTGATCGGCGTCCGGAACTCCTAGAGTCCGCTGCACGTATCAACGACCTACTTTCTGAACGCACCCAAACGCCTGGTCCGGTATCGGCCGTTGAGGACGGTCAACTACTTGCCGATGCCGTCACTCGTCTAGCTGAATCATTTGACGTAACCAATGCGGGTTTTGGTTCGGCACCGAAGTTTCCACCCAGCATGGTCCTACGATTTCTTTGGGACTACAGCGTCGGATACAGCGACCTGAAAGCCGGCGAGATGGCTGCCGCAACCTGTGAGGCGATGGCACGCGGTGGGATGTTTGACCAACTTGCTGGTGGCTTTGCTCGCTACAGCGTCGACGATACGTGGACCGTTCCCCACTTCGAAAAGATGCTGTATGACAATGCCTTGTTGGTAGACGTGTATGCAACCTGGTTTGCAGTTTCGGGGAGTCCCTTCGCCCGTAGAGTCTGTACGCAGACTGTGGAATTCATGTTGCAAGAGCTGCAATTGCCAACTGGCGGTTTCGCGGCCGCCTTGGATGCAGATGCGCCTCCGGAACCTGGCGCCTCGGCGAGTGAGGGTGCCAGCTACGCCTGGACTCTCCGTCAGTTGGAGGCGGTATTAGGTCGTGAGGATGGGGCGTGGGTGGCGAGTCTCGCGGCAGTGTCCGCCGAGGGTTCTTTCGAATACGGTTCGTCCGTGCTGCAGTTGCTCCACGACCCGGAGGACGAGGAGCGCTGGCAGCGATGCAGAGAGGCGTTGCACACCGCGCGAACCCGACGACCGCAGCCCGCCTTGGACGACAAACTAGTGCTCTCGTGGAATGCATTGGCTGTTGTTGGCCTAGTTCGTGCGGGTTTACTTCTCGAGCAGGACTCCTGGATTGCGGCCGCACTCCATGTCGGAAGTCGGATTCGCGAGAGCCACATGATGACAGACCCCTCCGGTACCGGAGTTCGATTGGCGAGAATTTCGCGTGGCGGGGTTGCCAGCGAAGTTCCCGGAGTTCTTGAGGACTATGCATTGACGATTGAGGCGCTATTGGCGCTGCAGCGAGCCTCGGGTGATGTCACTTGGTACGAGGATGCGGAGCGGTTGACGGAAGTCATGCTCGACCTGTTCCTGGATGGGGAAGACGAAAAGGGTGCTTTTTATGACACCGCGGCAGATGCCCAGCCGCTGGTCCGTCGGCCACGGGAGATTACGGATAACGCGAGCCCAGCTGGTAACTCTGCTGCCGCCAAATCGTTGATTTCTATGGCGGCATTAAGCGGTAGAGATGATTGGCGTGCTATCGCGGATGTGGTGCTTACCAACCTTGCTCCACTAATGCAGCAGCAACCCCAGTTCGCGGGATGGGGTTTGCAGGGGTTAATGCTGTCGCATTCCGGCCCACGTGAGGTGGTCGTGGCAGCGGATCGTGAGAGTGCTGCCAACAGTGATAGAAAGCAACTAATTAGTGCAGTTGAGCGGTTTGCCTCAGGGAGGGCAGTTTCGGCGAGCACCGTGGGAGATCCAGGGGAGACCATTCCGCTTTTGATTGATCGGGGTGTATCAGCGGGTACCACCGCCTACGTTTGCGAAAATTTCGCGTGCCGATTGCCGGTCCACACCGTGGCGGCGCTAGAAGAGCAGCTGAGCAGCTAAGAGCGCCGGTCAATCAGAGGTCAACTGGTTGGTGCCGCGGTTCTGATCAGCGAACATCGTCGCGGCTAGTACCCCCGCTAGGCCACCCAACAGATGCATTTGCCAAGAGATCTGGGCGCTAACACCAAATGGCAGAGCGCCAAAGAGCAGTGAGCCGTAGACAAGTAACACGACCACCGCGATCAAGACGTCTGCCCAATGGCGGGTGATGATTCCAGCGGCAAGAAGATATCCCAAGAAGCCGAAGACAACGCCGCTTGCACCGATAGTTACCACATTGCTAGGTCCGAGGAGCCAGAGGACAGAACCGCTGACAAGAACAATAATTGCAGTGACCGACCAAAAGTGTCGACCTGCACGCCAGGAGACCAAAGTTCCCAAGATGAGGAACGGCAGCGTATTGGCTATGAGGTGATCAAAGTTCGCATGAAGGAAAGGTGCGGCCACGATACCGATCAAACCCTCGGTGGTCCGACTCTGGATGCCAAGGTAGTCCAGATTGAACGGAAGCAGCCAATCGACTAATTCCAATAGCCACATGATCAGGAGTAGTGCCAAAACAGGGGCCACTACCTGAATCGGTTTCCGCCGAGTAGTGACGGGCGTTAGATCGCTCACGATTTCATTATCTCCTGGAACAAGCTCAACCTGAAAGTCGTGGTTCGCTAAGTGCGTTAGTCCAGAGCTTGGGGACTTTCCAGCTGCGTTAGCTGGGAACGTGACTTTGTGCGTCGGACCAGATCCCAGGTGAAGATGATCAGCGCCACCCAAACCAAGATAAATCCGAACCAGCGGGCTGGCGGCATGGTCTCGCCGAGTACGACGACACCGATAAGAAACTGCAGTACGGGAGCGATGTATTGGAGGATGCCGAGCGAGGTCAACGGGATCCGGATGGCAGCTGCGCCAAATAGCACTAATGGGAGAGTGGTAATTATTCCAAGACCCACAAGGAGCACGGTGTGACTCAGGCCGTAGCCCGTTAGCGTCTCGGTGCCGTCGATATACAGCCATATCTGGAAGGCTAGTGCCGGGACTAGGAGAACTAGCGTCTCGAACGTAAGGCTCTCAAATGCAGGAACATTGGCGCGCTTTTTCAAGAGTCCGTATCCGGCGAAGGAGAGAGCCAGAGTTAGTGCAATCCAGGGGATTCGTCCGTAGTTCACCGCAAGGATCAGTACCGCCGTAGCTGCGAGTGCGATAGCGCTCCATTGAGCACGGTTCAAACGTTCCTGTAGCACTAAAACACCGAGCGCCACGGTGACGAGTGGATTAATGAAGTAACCGAGCGATGCTTCTACCACCTGGTCTGTGGTCACCGCGTATACGAAAGTTAACCAGTTGATACTGAGCAGGATTCCTGCGGCGGACAGAAGGAGTGCTTGGCGCCGGCTGATATGGCGTAGTTGATGTAAGCGCCGCGCAGCGATCAAAACGATGAAGCAAACAACGAGAGACCAGATGATCCGGTTAGCGAGAATCTCTAGTGGAGTAGCAGGTTCAAGTAGGGTGAAGTACAGCGGAAAAATGCCCCAAAGCGTGTATGCGAGCACTCCGTAGAACGCACCGCTTTTGCCAGCAATCACCCTCTGACGCTATTCGGTCGGTCCAAGCGCCGCCACCTTGACGGGGACCCGAACGAGTATTCCGCGACCTCATATAGACCGTTTCACCCCAGTGGCGGCGATGAAGGAGGGAATTGGCGCCACTTCATGCCAGTATGGCTCTATGACGATAGCTGTAATCGCCTTAATTGTCGTAGTGGTTGCTGCGGTAATCGGTGTCATTTCGTACAACACTTTGGTCAAGTTGAGGAACCGCGTTGATGAAGCGTGGGCACAAATCAGTGTGCAGCTGAAGCGCCGCCACGATTTGATCCCGCCACTAGTAGCAACCGTTAAGGGTTACGCGGAACACGAGAGCAGTACTTTGGAGGCGGTGGTTTCGGCCCGTAACGCGGCGGTCGATTCGGTGGGAGACGCCGCTCACGCAGGGGAAGCAGGAAAGGCCGAACTCGAACTATCGGGTGCATTGGGCAAGTTGTTTGCTCTTTCAGAGTCATATCCGGATCTGAAGGCCAATACCAACTTCTTGCAGCTGCAAGAACAGATCGTCGATACCGAGAATCGGATTGCTTTTGCCCGGCAGTACTACAACGACACTGTCAGGGAATGGAATACTAAAATCGATTCGATTCCGTACAACTTCTTCGCTGGCCGGATGAATGCGCGTAAAGCGGAATACTTCGAGATCCAAGACATCACCGGAGCTAAGTACGCCGAAGCGCTGTCCCCCGAGGACACCACGAAACCACCTTCGGTGGAGTTCTAGCAGATGGATCTGTGGATCGCTCTTCTTGCGGGGGCTGCCGCAGTCGTTTTTGGATATTTTCTTCGACCGCTGCGTGTCCTAATAGTTATTGCAACAGCAGTTGTTGCCATTGTTGTTGGCAACGGCTGGCTGAACGGTGGCTCCGCCAGCACCAGCGGCGAGACTTCCGTGGTGGAAAACTACCAAGCGAACTACAAGGTCGATGCCAACGGTGATTTGTTGCAGCAAGAAACCTTGGACGTGCGCTTCTATGAGCAGCGGCGAGGTATTTTTCGGTTTTTCGACGAGAGCGGACCCGAGGACAGCAGGGCAGAGCACCCCGTCGAGGTGATCTCAATTCAACGGTGTCCTTCCCAAGGCGCTGGCTTTGGACAGTGCACGGATGAGCCCTACCAGTTGTATACGGAGAACGGTTTGCCCGTGGCAAAGATAGGAGATGCCAATGTTCCCTATCCCGCAGGCACACTCAACCGATACATAATTACGAGCAAGCAGACCGGTACGCTCACGCAACTACCCGATGAAGACGAAGCGCAGTGGTACTGGAATGTCGTTGGCGCGGGCTGGACCATGTTTATGGACAAGGTCACCGTCCAAGCGGAGTTCCCAAAAGCCCCCAGCTCAGTTGGTTGTATAACCGGCGATGCAAACGTTCCCTGCACCGCAGAAAAAAGTAATGACACCACTTACACCACTGAGTTGCGTTCGCTACAGCCACTAACGCCGGTCACCTACAAGGCAATGCTCCCCGCGCAAGGACTCCAAACCCAGTCACTCGCGCCTCCTTGGTATCAAGGGTGGATCCCTATCGGAGTTGGCGTAGTCCTGGCAGTAGTTATGATCTTGCTTATCCGACGCTTCCGTGACCCAGATCCAAGTGAAACCCCAGTTTTCGCCTCACCCGGCGACGATATTTTGGCCTACGCCTGGACATGGCGAGAGGAGCCTCCCAAGGACATTTTCCAGGTACTCATGTTGCAGCTGCGCCAACTTGGAGTCCTCAAGGTGACCGTTGATCCCGCGGTGGCGAAGGGAAACAAACCCAAGTTCGTCGAGCTTGACAGAACTGCTGGTGACTTACCGCAAGGCGTCGGTGGCGCGGACGAATTCTTGTCGGCAATGACGCTGAATTCGCCTGGAGCGCAGAAGAAGATCAGCAAGTCCTCAACAGCGACTGGCCAACAGATCAAGTCACTGAAACCGCTGCTAACGAAAGCTTCAACCGAGAACGCCAGGAACCGAGGATGGTTTGACCGGTCAGTTCCAGGGACTTTAGTTGTACTAGCGGCGGCTCTTTTGCCGGCCTTCGCGTTGGTCGCCGTTTCTTTAACAGATTCGGTGACGGCCGCGGCACTTTTCTTGATCCCCGCAGTCGCCGGTTTGTGGGCTAACCATACGTTGAAGACTCGCCTGACCGACGTGGGGCTACAGGTTCGGGATCAAGTGAGCGGCTTGCGAGTTGCCCTTTCTACGCCTGCATCAGTAGAACGCTATGAGTATTCGTTGAAGGCGCAGTACTTTGAGCAGTTTCTTCCCTGGGCAGTGGCGTTAAATTGCGCGGATGCCTGGGCAGAGGCGTGCAAACCTCCCCCAGGAGTCGAGAACGATCCGGGTAGCCCCTACTACAGTTACTACCTGCTCTACGCGGGGAGTCGCGGAATGTCTGAGGCGGTCTCTTCCGTGTCGGAAGGTGCTGTCTCAGCCTATTCAGCCTCGCAGTCCTCTTCTGGTGGTGGCGGGGGTGGTGGCTTCTCCGCTGGTGGCGGTGGCGGCGGTGGTGGCGGCGGCTCCTGGTAGCGGCTGACCCACCGCGAAGGATCAGCCGTCGAGCTCTTCCGAGGCCTTGAGCCACTCGTCCTCCAGCTGCTGCTGGTTGTCCTCGTTCTCTCGTAGTTGCTTGCTGAGGGCGATGAGTCGGGGCGGATCCGTTGCGGCTTCGGCCAACTCCTGATGAAGTTGAGTTTGTAATAATTCCAACTTGCTTAGCTGTCGCTCGAGTTTGGCAAGCTGCTTGCGCAGAGACCGTTCTTGTGCGGAACCACGCGCAGGTCGTTCGGAAGTACCGCTGCTATTCGCTCGTGTTTGGTTGTCAGGAATGCCAGACGGTGGTGGTGATGAGATGGCCGCCAGGGCACGCAGTTCTAGATACTCGGGAACGCCCCCAGGTGCATGCCGCAATTTCTTATCACCAAGCATGACAAAGACGTCATCGCAGGTGCGCTCGAGAAAATATCGGTCGTGAGAGACCACAACCAGGGTCCCTGGCCAGTCATCAAGTAGATCTTCGATGACGGTCAGGGTGTCAATGTCGAGATCATTGGTCGGTTCGTCAAGTAGCAAGAGGTTGGGGCCGGTGAGTAATACCCGCAAGAATTCAAGTCTCCTGCGTTCCCCGCCGGAAAGATCGCCGATTCGTTTCCAAGCGGCGTCTCCTAAGAAACCGAATGCCTCCAACAGTTGGGTGCTGGTGAGTTCCTTTCCGGTGGTGACGACCGCATGCTCTGCCGTCCGCTTGAGCCAAGGGCTAACCCGGTCGTCGGAATCTGCGGAGCTGAGCCGCTGATCGACAACCGCGGCGGCGACGGTCTTTCCGCGGCGCACAAAACCAGTTGTGGGCGGCGGATCCACTCCGAGGAGCAATCGCAAGAGCGTAGTCTTGCCGACTCCGTTGGGACCAAGTAAACCAATACGATCACCCGGACCGAGGTTCCAAGTTGCTTGTTCGAGCACCGAATCCAAATTCAGTTGCGGCCGAAGAGTCATATTTTCGACATCGATCACTGTCTTGCCCAGTCGAGTGGTTGCTACGCGATGCAAGGCCAAGGAGTCACGCGGTGGTGGCTCATTTGCGATGAGCTCCTCGGCGGCATCCACGCGAAACTTGGCCTTAGAGGTTCGAGCAGGCGCTCCCCGGCGAAGCCAGGCCAACTCCTTACGCATCAGGTTGCGTCGCTTGGATTCAGTAGCGCGCGCCTGTTCATCGCGCTGGGCTTTCGCTAGAACGTGGGCGGCATAGCCACCCTGGTACTCGGCTACGTGCCCATCCGTGACTTCCCAAGTTGTGCTGGTTACCTCATCCAATAGCCAACGATCGTGAGTCACAAGAACGAATGCTCGACGGCCGTGGGGCAGACTCTTGAGGTGATTTGCGAGCCAGCCAACGGCTTCCAGATCTAGATGGTTTGTCGGTTCGTCCAGTAGTAACAAGTCCCAGGGCCGAATGAGTGAGCTGGCCAGGGCGATACGGCGCGATTCCCCACCGGAAAGTCCGCTGACGTTGGTGTCGAGACCATCGCTGAAGAGCGGTGCATCCAAGCCACCCACCAGACCACCTAGTACCGCGCGAACAGAAGGGTCTGAAGCCCACTCATGGGCAGGCCTATCTCCTACTAAACATTGCCGAACGGTGTCCCCGGGCAAGTCATCGTGCTGTCCGACCATTGCAATCTCGATACCAGCGGCCGCTGCGAGTCTGCCAGAATCCGTTGGCTCTCCGGTAAGCGCTGCAAGCAGAGTGCTCTTACCACTGCCGTTTCGTCCCACGACGCCGATTCGATCGCCCGGATGGATACCCACTGAAACTTCATCGAGAATCTGACGCGTTCCCCGTTGAACTGATAGTCCTTCGGCAATGAGGTAGGGAGAGGCTTTCATCGTTTGATTGCCCAGTCACTGCGCATCACGCGAAGAGTTTCAGGCTTCACGGTGCCACGATTATCGCCGATGAAGTACTCATCGTCATTGCCAACACCATTGTTCTTGATCTACCGACTCATCATTTCGCGACTGACATCAGGGGGCGGGGACGGCCGGATTCGGCGCTGGTGCGGGCGCTGGTGCGGGTGCTGGTGCTGGTTCTGGAGCTGGAGCCGGCACGTCTGGTGGTGATCCAGTAAAGCTTTCAATCCATTCGGAGTAGTGGGAAACCTTGGTGTAGACACCGTGTCTGCGAGGGGTGGCACAGGGTTGCGGTCCGAAACTCACGAGACCGGCGAGGCGGGTAATACCGTCGGAATCTGTCAATAGAAGGGGGCCACCGCTATCGCCGCTACAGGTATCGACCGGTCTTTTACCGCCAAGCCCCGCGCAGACCTGTTTCTTTGTGTTGATGACCCGCCACATCTTTTTGCAGCGGTCATTTGGGGTGAGTTTGACCTCGGCCTGTTGGAGTCGGACGGGGTAGCCGCGACCGCTGGGTTTCGTGGAACCCCAGCCAAGAACGATAGCCGGGCTGTTGGGCTGATAAAGATTTGCTGCCGCCAGAGGCGTCACAGCTGCCGGCTGCGCCTGTTGAAGTTTGAGCAGAGCGATATCGTTGAGATCTCGCCTAGGCTTCCAATTGTCGAAGCGGAAGCCCTTAACCCGGATTGCAGGTGCGGTCGAATCGTTCAGTGAAAAGATCCCCACTCGAACTACGACCTTCGCGGGACGCAGAGGCGCCACGCAATGGGCGGCAGTCAGAACCCATCGGGGTGCGATCAGGGTGCCGCCACAAATGATTCCTCGCCTCGCGCTTTCATTCCGATATCCGATGGCCACCATTCCTGGCCAGGCGTCTATCTCGGCATCATCACCATTAATGACCCCTAAACCGTTACTGCTGTTTGGACCTTGCTCCTTACCAGACGCAGGGCTCACTCCAGAAACCAACGAAACAGCAAGTACGAGGGGGAAAAGGAGCAGGAACGCTTTGGGGAGCCGATCCAGAGATGTCATGGTGCGTCCGATGTAGAAGTTACGTCAGTATCCCCCACGATGAGCCGAGTTGAACAACGGATCCATCATTGGACTTATGGGAACTTCCGATTTGGGACCACTGGGCGGTCGAGAGCATCGTTGATTTCCATCGGAAGTTCGGGTCAGCGTGGCGGGCCCTACCGATAGTCGTCTCCGGTTAGCCGTGTCCACAAAGAGGACGAGGCGTCTAGACTCAGCAGCATAGATCGATGTTATGCGGACAGTTGGAGGGATAGAAGCGATGTGTAGTCCTGCGATGTGCCCGAGCTGTGCCAAGGTCAGCTACTCCGGATGTGGGCTACATATCGAGGAAGCACTGGCTGGATACTCCCCAGAGGAGCGATGCAGATGCGGACCACAGAATCAACCCGCGCCTGTTTAACGACTAACTGTTGATGCTGCGCAGCCGGTACCCCACTAGGTTGAAGACAGACAACTAATTCTCGGGAGTAGTAACGTGCCTACGGATCAGATGTCACCGGTGCCCGGTAAGTGGGTGGATCCACCGCCGAAACAGACGGCTGAGACTGTTGTTGCGATAGAAAACCGCACCAGAATTGGTGCTGTCGTCTACTTAACGATTTTGCGCTTCAACGCGGCCCGGGGAACTTTACTTGCCGGGGGCGCTACCTACTACGCCTTTGTAGCTACCTTCTCTATTCTGGCACTGATCTTCGCGGGAGTGGCTTATTTGGGAGCCGATGACATTGTCACCTGGGTAGATGAGGTCATTGATAGGTACTTGCCACAACTAATTTCTTCAGACGGGCTGAATCCCGAAACTTTGAGGTCAGCCGGTCAAAGTGCTGGCTGGATCGGTGCCCTATTTTTCCTGTACTCGGGAACAGGTGTGGTCAACGCGCTGTCCGCGGGAATTCACATCATCAATGGTGCCCCTAAAGATCCAAGGAATTATGCATGGAAGAAGATCAGACAACTGGGCTGGCTCTTCATGTTGTTACTACTGTTAGCCATCTCGGTGACGCCGCTGTTTGTCTTATCTGCGGTAGGGGAGCCGATCAGAGAGTTCTTCGGGGTGGAGAGCACCCCGAATCTCGCCCATGTCGTCAGTGTGGTGGGCTACGGCCTAACTCTGGTGATCAACTTCTTCAGCATCTACCTTATTTTTAACTTCCTCGGTGGGGTCCGCCCCGAGCGTTACGCGATAGTCGTCGGTGCCATATTTGGTGCCATTTCGACGCTCGTACTGCGTGCAGCCATGGTGTACATCCTGACCTGGGCAGTGGAACGCCCGCAGTACGGCGCATTTGCGGTCCCAGTGGCAATGCTGCTGAGTTATTACCTGCAGTGGCTGGTGACCTTCTTTGCGGCTGCGCTGTGCGCCGCGGTGGCACTCTACCGAGGTGGAATCGTTGAAAAAGTCGCTGAGCGCGAAGAAGAACGGCAACAAGGGCACTCGGTCGCAGCAGCCGAGAAAACCGATGAACCTGAGTTTCGCACGCAGATTCTGGAGCCCGATGAAGTCGACGAATGGGGGCGGGCATCGCATGCCACTGAGGTCGTCTTCGAGGACGAACCGGATACCGTGGCTGGATCATCTAGCGGCTCCACCGAAACGGAAAAGATCGTGCGGCGGCCTCACTAGTTGGGAGAGGGTCGATAAACGTCGACTTGAGACACAAGTCGTGGCAATACTTCGCCAATCGCGCCACGGAGTACCGCTCTCGCTTGTCTGTCGTAGCCGGTTGGTTCACCGTTGAGAATTACGAGATCTGCGCCCGCTTGAATGGCGACATCACACAATCCAGCTGCGGGAAATACAGCGAGAGATGTTCCGATAGCCAGCGCTAGATCAGATGTACTCGCTGCTGTCATCGCTGCGCCTACGACTCGAGGGTCAAGCTGCTGCCCGAATGCGACGGTATCGGTTCTCAAGATTCCGCCGCAGCGAAAACAGTGGGGATCGTCTTCGCCAGACTGAAAGCGGGTTATGGCCTCATCGATAGAACGGCGGTCGTCACAATCCAGACAGCGAGACTGCCAGAATGTTCCGTGCAGTTCCAGTACATTGCGGCTCCCAGCTCGTTGCTGTAGTTCATCGATGTTCTGAGTGGCAATGGTGATGTCGCGACCTGTCCGACTCAGATCAACCAATGCTTGATGACCACGGTTTGGTTCGGCAGTGAGTATCGGGCTGGAGCTTCGCATTTCCCAGGCGGCGAGCCGTACAGCGGGATCCTCGATGTAAGCCTGGAGGTCAAAAATCCGTTGGGATGCCGGGTTTGTTCGCCAGAGACCCTGTGGACCCCGGAAGTCCTGAATCCCAGATTCAGTGGACATGCCGGCCCCGGCAAGAACAAAAATTCGCCGAGCACGATTAAGTAGAGCCAACACTTGCGGTTCGATGTTGTCATCCACTGGTGCTCACACTAGCGTTGCGAAACCGGTGAGGCATTGGCTTAGTTGGCGAGGTGAGCGACAGAGTGGGAACGTACAAGAATGAAGGAGAGCGAAATGCGAACTGATGTTTCTGTTGCGGGCATGACTTGCGATCACTGTGTCACAGCGGTGAGCGACGAGTTGGGCAAAATACGAGGTGTGACTCGGGTTGAAGTGGTTCTCGCTGAAGCTGGACCCAGTTCAGTCGCCATTGAAGCGGATTCGGATCTCGACCGGGCTGCAGTTGCATCAGCAATTTCGGAGGCTGGATATGAACTTGTCGACGCAGATTGGGACTCACCTTCGTGATCACTAAGAGGTTTGGCCGCACCAATCTGCAGATCCCAGTCTTGAGTATGGGAGGGATGCGTTTCCAGCAATCTTGGCGCGACTCAGGCCAAGAGATAGAAGCTGGGGCCCAACGACGTTTAGAGAAAACAGTCCGGCGAGGTATCGATCTGGGAATTAATCACATCGAAACTGCGCGAGGATATGGAACGTCCGAACGCCAGTTGGGTTTGCTGTTGCCTCAACTGGATCGTGAGAAATTGATTGTCCAAACCAAGATTGCCCCGAGCCCGGAATCTGCTGAATTCGCTGGCCATGTGGAGGAGTCATTGAGAAGACTGCAGCTAGATCGGGTAGATCTTCTCGCCATACATGGCATTAATACCTTTGAAAAGTTGTGGTGGGCGGTTCGCCCGGGTGGCTGTCTTGAAATTGCGAGGCGGATGCAACAAGCGGGTCGAGTGGGTCACGTTGGCTTCTCCACTCACGGGTCCCTTGAGCTGATTCAGACTGCACTGCGTCACGAGCAGAACGGTGGCTTCGACTATGTGAATCTCCATTGGTACTACATCTGGCAGTACAACTGGCCAGCGATCCTCACCGCAGCTGAGCGTGATATTGGTGTCTTCATCATTAGCCCTTCAGACAAGGGAGGGCGATTGTATGACCCGCCGCAAAAGCTTGTGGAGCTTTGCGAGCCGTTGCACCCACTTGCCTTCAACACTTTGTTTTGTTTGTCACGACCTGAGGTCCACACGTTGAGCTTGGGCGCGGGAAGTCCCGCAGACTTTGACCTTGCTGTAGATGCGCTGGACCTCTTCGATTCCGCCGCTCAACTTCTGCCAGACATCGAGCAGCGGCTTGCAGCGAGTATGAAGGAGGTTGTGGGGCCAGCTGGAGTGCCCGGATTGCTGAAGGGAATTCCGGACTGGGAGTCAGCTCCTGGTTATGTGAATGTTCGGGTGATCATCTGGCTTCGAGCGCTAGTACTGGCGTACGGAATGACTGACTATGCGCGCGAACGCTACAACATGCTGGGTAACGCTGCCGACTGGTTTCCCGGAGCCAATGCAGCTGCAGTCGACCAAATGGAATTTGGTAAGGCTGTTCGTCATTCACCGCACCGGGACCACATCGTCGAGTGGTTGGCCGAAGTGCATCATCTGCTCGCCGATGAGCGGCAAGTCCGACTCTCGGAGTCTGAGTGAGCTTGCGAGTCAAGAATCTGTGTCCCGCGGGCCGGTTGAGGCGAGCCTGTCCACCAAACGGGTGAAACCATGTTGCACAAGTTTTGCAACAGTTCTACATTAAAGGTGTTCAAGGAGGAACCATGAATCTCATGTATAAGGTGAAGCACTACACCAATAAGGTTCTCTACACTTTTTTCGGGCCCGCCGAACTGGATGAGCACAACGATCCAGTACTCCGGATGAATCGGGAATACGCCGAGAAACTCGGCAAATTGCCCGCCGCTTCCGAAGAACGTGCGGAGGACGCTATCGAGAGCGCTTCTAAGGTGAAAGCCATCGCGTGACCAGATTTATAAGGCCCGGCGGTTCCCTCGAGGAGCCGTCGGGTTTTTTATCGAGGGGGCCGAGGAAGTGGTAACTGACGGCTCTCCTGTTGCAATCCAAAAATAGGGTCTGGAAGGGGAGCGGCGGCGCATGTCGCATCAGCCGCTTTTCCTGATTTCCGCCTTGGGAGCGTCCCATCCGCTAGGTACCTTGAAACAGTCTTTTCAACACACCGATTACCTTCGAGCGATACGGCGTGGCCACTTTCGCCTTGGATTGCGAGCAATCGTGACCGCTGGAAGATTTTACGGACCTTCAGACTGCCCGAATACGGCGTC
The DNA here is from genome assembly GCA_002699445.1 of Micrococcales bacterium. GTDB lineage: Bacteria > Actinomycetota > Actinomycetes > S36-B12. The sequence goes on from PAAU01000066.1 coordinate 78,458, forward strand.
GGAGCGTCAAGCGTCCCGCTGACAAGGAGTATCGGTGGGACTCTCTTACCCTTGACAGTGAACCTTTCGTTGGGCTTGGCTGGCCAATATCTGCAGGGGTAGTTGTACCAAGCATTCGCCCAGGTCATGAGTGGGGCCACGGAGTAGGTAGCCCAGTTGTCGGTGGCCCAAGTACTCCATTTTCTCGGCCATGGGGCATCGGTGCACTGGACACTGTTGTAGACCGCGTAGCCATTGTCGTCGCCGAAGGTCCCACTGTCTCGATAGGCCTGGATGAGTGGTTGCGAGCGTCCCCTGCGTACGTACTGGCTAAATGCCGTAGCCAGATTTTCCCAGGTTGAGGTGCTGTATCCAACACTCAAGAAGATGTCGATCCATTCAGCCGGCCCGATCTTTCCTCCGGCGGGCGCAGTCTCGAGCTGTTTCTGAGTCTCGGTAAACGTCTTATTGACTTCAGCTCCGGTGGCGCCGAGTTGGTAGAGAGACTCGTATTTTGCAATCCAGTCGAACCACAATTCGAACACCTTTTGAAATCCAACGTCTTGATCCAGGTTGGCCTCGTAGAAGGCCCTTCGTGGGTTCACGTTGCTGTCGAAGACTTGCCGACGGACTCGCTGCGGGAACAGGGTGCTATAGGTCTGACCAAGATATGTGCCGTAAGAAAATCCGTAGAAGTTGATCTTGCTGACGCCAAGGGCCTTTCTTATCGACTCCATATCGCGGGCACTATTCACTGTGCTCATATGAGAAAGAATCTTGCCGTTCTTCCGACAGTCCTCGGCGTAGTCCCGGGTTCTTTGGAACCAAGCATCTCGATTTTCAGTCGGGATTGGAAAGTAGTTAGGTCGGTTAAAGCCGAAGTAATTGCGATCACAACGCACAGCCGGCCGACTTGCGCCGACCCCTCTGGGATCAAATCCGATCCAGTCGTAGGTCTTAGCCACTCGATTGGGTAGTAGTGATCCTAAAGTTGACCAAGGTCGACCTTCGCCGCCGGGCCCCCCGGGATTGACTAGCACTACGCCTTGGTAGCCGGATGGCTTGACACGATTTCGGATTCTGGATAGTGCCAGGCTGATCGTCTTGCCATCCGGGCGGCTGTAGTCAAGCGGGACACGGAGTTTCGCACAGTCCGCACCCTGTGATGCCAGGAGGCCGCTTCGGCAGGGTCGCCAAGAGAGTGAGCCAACAGGTCCGCGATTTGGGTCCTGTTCCATGGTCGGCGCTGTCGATATGGCAACTTGGCGAGCCGAAGCCGGCGCAATCAACAGACCGGCCACGAAGAAGCCGGCCACACTAATAGCCAAAATCCGTTTTCCCACGACACCATCCCTCAGTGATATCGGAGCCTATCTCTTTCAGAGTTAGGGCGTAAGGCTTTGCTTGCGAGCGTGAGTTCGATCAAGTGCCGCGGTTGATGAAACGCTAGATTACCGATATGTCGAAATACGCGTTCTTTGGTCGTTCGGTCTTTCCATTTCACCTGCTGGCCATGGCTGCAGTTGGGGCGCTGATACTAGGAGGCGCTTCAGCGATGGCTGCCCCGCAAGACGACGACGCCGGGTCCGTGGATGAAAACGTCCAGGTTGGAAAGGGTTTCTCTGCACCAGAGCCGCCTGTTGCGGTATTAGAAATGGCACAGCACCGCAAAAGCCGAAAGACACTCATGAGTGGGTACTTCACCCAGTACAAAAGGGAAGCAGCGCCGGGTCTTATCAGGATCACAGCTAACGGTGCTCAGGACCCGTTGTTCAACGTAGGTGATGGTCTGGACGGACCGGCGACCGCCATCGTTCCGCTACGTGACGGCGGTGCATACATCGGGGGGGCATTTCAAACGTACGATGGTCAGCAGTTCGGCAATCTCATTCGGATCGGTCGCGATGGCGCACTAGATACCGACTATCAGCCAGCTGGGTTTAATGATGACATCTCGGCCATGACGCTACTCCCAGATGGGAGTCTCGTCGTTGCTGGTTTCTTTACGCTCTTTGGAAGTCAGCCGGTAGCCGGTGGCCTGGCTAGGTTGAATCCAGATGGAACGCTGGATTCAACCTTCGAGTCGCCCGACGGTACCCCACGCGGGACCATTGAGAGCCTGCTCACCGTTGGCAAAAATAGGGTCCTCGTCGGAGGGATTTTTGAAGACTATGGCACGACTAGAGTTAACGGGATCGCGCGGATTCGAACGGATGGGACGCTTGACGAGAGCTTCAAGACCGGACGCGGTTTTTCTCCGGTGTCCGGAACGCTGGGTGTGTATCAGTTCACCAAGTTCCGCAAGGGCTATCTGGTGGGTGGAGCGTTTAGCAAGTACCGCAGCCAGAAAACAGGGAACTTAGTCCTTATTTCAAAGGAAGGGCGCCCTTCCAAGAAATTTCGGGCCAAGTCCGGGTTCGACGGTCAGGTCAACTCGATCGCAATTCAGGCTAATAACCGAGTCATTGCAGTAGGGAACTTTAGCAATTACCGAAATAAATCTGCGCCAGGAATAGTCCGCTTGAGGGAGGACGGTTTACTGGACAACTCATTCCAGGCGGGAAAAGGCTTTAACGCCTCAGTTTCGGAGTCTCTGCTGCGGTCAGACGGCTCTCTACTCGTCGGTGGATTCTTTAATCGCTACGACGGACAGTTGTCACCGGCACTCGTTGGAATCCAAACGAAGTGAGAGCTGTAGCTGTTTCGGTTCACAGCGCGGGTTGAGGAATGTTCGCGGTACGTGGGGATGTTACGAGACGGCCTTCGCGCAACGACTCATAGATGTGACCTGGGCCGGTGCGTTGCGCCAAGAACCAGGGCGACATCTCTGAGGAAGAAAAATGCTGCACGTGTTCCCCGGTTGGGCCACCTCGGCTCGCGATGAGTTTCTCCTTGACCATGGAGTTGTATTGGGTGCCACTTGATTCAGGTGTATTGGAGTTCAGTACCACCTCAAAGCCGGACTCTCGTGAGTAGTTCCGGAGACCAGGAATGGACGACGCGGCAGGATCGTACGCTTCTGGCATCATGCCATTCTCCGACGAAGTCCATACTCCGCTAGAGGTATTGAGCACTATGGTGTGATTTCCGATCGTGTGTCCAGGAGTGGCAACCAGCGCAACACCAGGCCCAAGGAGCACATCATTATCGAGAGCGATGATGTTGTCTTCGCGGACTGCTGCGTGGCTCTCGCCCTGAAACCATCGTTGCTGGAGAGGATGCTCCTGCGGGAATTGTTCCCACTCGGGCCGCATGATGAGCAACTGGGCGTTCGGGAACATGGGCGGGATGGGCTCATCCTTGGGGGCGAGACCGGCCTTAGCGAGTTCAGGTTGAGGCTCCCGAGTGCCCAACCAGCGGCGCAAGTCCTGGGTGTGGAGATGATCGAATGTGATGTAGTCAATGTCTTCTGGGCTGAGTCCGAGTTCGTTCAAGTGTTCCAGCGGGGTTGGATAGCGCTTGAGTACGAAGTCGGCGACGGGCCCTGGTAACTTTCCGCTCAGATTTTCGAAGTATGCGGTATTCCCCGCTAGGTCGACGTCAGTCGGGCCGATGAGCATAGTCCGCAAATGATTCTCGAAGTCATAAAATTGCACAATCAACATGCGGTTGGTGATGCGAACAAAGGGACTTGCGAGCCGGGAATGGGCACGAAACAACGCGTACTCGGTGGGATAGGGCAAACCGACAAGGTCGAACGTAGCTACCGCACGAACGCGACCGCTCTTGAGGAACCAATTGTGGAAAGCTGGGCCAGCTTCGCGAATAGCCTCGAGTTGTTTCCCGAGTTGCGGGATACGGTTAGCGTCGTCAAAGATGTCAATGTCTTGAAAGTGTTGTTGACTCACAAACTCTCCTCGCCCTGTCGATCATCTTTAGTCTATGCCCGAAGCGAAAGATTGGCAGTGAGCTCGCGACGCTATTGAGTGAGCAGCCAGGTCAAGCAGCCAGTCGCCCCGATTGCTATCGCCACACCAGGCCAGTGCAGTACCGATGGCTGAGCTGGCTCGTACGACGTTTGAGTGGCCGGGCGAAACAGCGAGGGCAGGAGCGCAGCTCCCACCAAAAGTGTCCCGGGGTCGAACGGAATCTCCCACCGATCGGAGGTGACCCTCGAACCAAAGGTAATTCCCAGTACTCCCGCCCCAAGATTCAATCCGTCAACCCGGTAGTCAGAAACCTTCCGGCGTGATTGCAGCGCCGCCGTTCGGACTAGGAACGGCAGGACCATCAGCCCAAGACCCGCGGCGATCGGTTGTGTTGCGTCCACTTGACTGCCGATGATCGAGCAAGCAAATCCGATCCCCATGAGTAATCGGTAGCGACCAGGCTCCAACGCTGGGAGCAGAGTCATGGCAAGCGTCGAACTAGCGAGCAGGGTGAACACGATGGTGGCCGGTGACCAAGTCGCAGCGGTGCTAAGCCCATCGATATTGGTCCAAGAGGGTAGGGCACCCAACGTGACGATGAGCCAAAGACTCCCCGTAGTTGAGCCGCGAGATGGTGAAGACGGGGCGGTTAACGCCAATAGTGCCAGTGCCGAAGTAAGCGCAACAGTTGCCCAGGTGGGAGCTTGCGGCCCACCACCAGCGATCAGAATGATGCCCTTCAACCCGATGGTCAATCCTGCACCCACCGCGAGGGTGGCACCAAAGAGATCAGGCGACAGTTTGCTATTGGTGATGTCCGCAAGACTGATCGTGAGAGCGAGCAAGCTCAGCGACAGACTTAGTATCGCGATGGATCCCCCCCAAGCTTCGGTCGCTCCGACGGCAATTGCTGCCGCCAAGAGTGAGGCACGAAGCGCCTCACCTTGCAGAATTCGTCGCAGGGGCAAAGCGAGGATCGGCGCGGCACCGGCTGCGAGCATGACGATTGGTTGCGCAGCAAGGTTGGGGAGAGCAAGATCCAGCGAGTAAAGAGTCGCCGTGAGCGTTAGCGCGGCCGACAGCACCTGCCGAGGGTCAGGAGCGGGCATTATTCACCCGGATTACAGGCTGCCAGCATTGTGCGTTCCAGGCCGACCTCGGGTCGCCAAACCTCGAGATCCCAGGTTGGTTTTCCGCGACCGACGATGGACAGCGGGTGACAAAGAAATTGCTGGCGCAAATGAGCACGGTCGGGAACCCCCTGTCGAACAGCCTGCCGCCATGCTTGCTGCATGCCCTCCCAGTCAGCTAGCCGGCCCGCCTTAGTGGGCCGTACTCGATAGACCAAACCCTCCATTTCTTCGACTTCGGATATTGACGCGATGTATACGGGCGGCTTATTACGGTTGTTTGCGGATGCAGCGGACTTGTCAGACCCTTCAGGTCCGGGTCTGATGCTTTCCTTTTTTGGGGTACTTCCGGGGGTGTTGTCTCTATCGGAGAAATAGGAGTAGCCAAGCCAGGAGACCGCGATGATCAGCGCCAGCGTAATGGGACGTCGCAACATGATCCTCCGATCTCCTTAATCTAAGCCTATGTCCTGTTTGGCAGTCGAGGGTTGTAGCGATCGCGATTTGCGGTCCAGTGGCGCAAGATGGAGACAGGAGGCGATATGACTTTTGTAGCAATCAACGTTCTTGCGGTGCCGGAGGGAGCGGGGTCGAAACTAGAAGAGCGCTTCAGCGGACGCGCCGGCGCTGTTGATCAGGCTCCCGGATTTCTCAGTTTTGAGTTGCTCCGCCCGCTTTCTGGTTCGAGCGACTATATGGTCGTGACCCATTGGAGATCGCAACAGGACTTCCAAGATTGGACTGCGTCACAGTCCTTTAGACATGGGCATGCGTCTGCTGCCGGTCGACCGTCAGATCGCGCTCCGACCGCGAGCGGGTCGGAAATCATGACCTTTGAGGTAGCCCAGCGATCTGGTGGTGTTACGGATAAGTCTGACTAGATGCGATAGCGCCAAATCTCAAGATCGGCTCAAGAGTCCTTGGCAATACCGCGCGCGCTGTGTCAGAGTCCTAACTAGAACTTGAGGCGACAGGATTCTCAGGACTGATTAGGCGAAGGTCGCGGTGGTCATCATTACTGACGTGTCCGCTCGCGATGGCGACGATTCCTCGTCTTTTCCGCTAGTCCATCATCTGCCAGTCGGAGTTCTAGTCGCTGACGAAGACGGTTTTGTGAGCTTGGCCAATCAAGCGCTCATCGATGCATTCCAATTAGACGTTTCGCCCGACGATTTGGTAGGACGACCACTCGTCGCGGTCCATGCAGAACTGGCACAACAAGCTCAACTTCCAGAATTGGTCTTGGACGACGATGCGGGAGTACCTGATTCACAAGTACCGATCCGGGGACGAAGAATCGATCTGATCAGTGGGCGTCATTTGATCAAAGAGAGTTTCTCGGTGAGCGTCACTTCGGGTCAACGTTGGGTCTATCTCTATCGCGATGCCACGGCTGAAATCGAAGCTAGCGATCAAGCAGCTGCAGCGCAGGCCCGAGCTGAGGAAATCGCTGAGCAAAGAGCATGGCTATTGTCGATGGTGAGCCATGAGGTGCGAACACCGTTGAGCGGCGTTGTCGGTCTGGTAGAGCTCTTAATGAGCGAGGATCTGCCTGACTATATGCAGGAAATTGTGAGTGGCATCCGTCGCTCTGCTGACAGCGTCGCTGAATTGCTAGAAAACCTGCTTGTCATTAGCCGCATCGACGCAGGCAAATTGATACTGAATGCTCGAACTACCGATGTCCGCGAGCTACTTGAAGATGCAGTGGAAACAGTGGGGCCGGACGCTAGAACCAAAGGACTGGCGCTGTCACTGTGGCTACACCCCTCAGTTCCCGCTGCGATAGCGGTCGACTCCGCTCGGTTGAAGCAGGTGCTGCTGAACTTGCTGTCCAATGCGATCAAATCTACCGATTCCGGCGAGGTTGCAGTGTCTGCAGAAGCGGTTGACGGATGGTTGCGAATGCGGATTCTAGATTCAGGGCCAGGCATGGACACCGAGGATCTTGATCGCTTGTTCCGGCCCTTCGAACAAGGTAGTAACTTGCAGCCGGGTGGAGGTGCGGGTCTTGGCCTCACCATTGTTCGGAGCCTCTTGGAGCATATGGACGGCGAGGTGGACGTGGACTCGCGCCCCGGTATGGGTACGGCGTTTCGGATCGGCGTTCCGTTACGTGATGTGGTTCAGACACCGGCGGAGCCGATTGTCGATCTCGCCGATGCCCGCGTCGTGCTGCAGTGTGCTCAACCGCTAGCAAGTCTCGCGCTAGTAACCGTCTTGCGATCTATGAATATAAACGTGGTGCGCGAGACAGACCCGGCCAGTGGCGAAGACATAGATGCCGTCATCCTGGTGGCAGACGGATCCGTTCCGACGACGTCAGAACAACTAGCGGAACTACGTGCCCGATGGCAGCCTGCTCGGACAGTCCTCCTTAACTTGGGTACCGCTTCTAACCTCATGGGTACTTCCATTGCGGCCATGCCAGTGCGACGGGCACGACTCGTCGAGTTGCTCCGAGGCGGACCCGCCGCGGTGGATGCAAGTCCCAAGGAACCAGAAACTCAGAGTCTCGAAGGTCTGGGGCTCAAAGTTCTTGTTGCCGAGGACTCCCCGGCAAATCAGGCCCTATTGCGGACCATGCTGGGACGAATCGGAGTAGAGGCCACCGTCGTCTCTGACGGCGAAGCGGCAGTGGCGGCGGTAGTCGCAGAGAGATTCGATGCGGTGCTGATGGACGTATCGATGCCTCAACTAGACGGACACGATGCCACTCGGTTGATTCGGAATATGTCGAAGAGCGAAAGTGATCCTCAAATCCCGATCATTGGGTTGAGCGCAGCGACCTTGGAAGAGGACCGCGCAGTATGTCTAGCAGTTGGGATGGATGACTACCTGACCAAGCCAGTCTCGATAGCAGCGCTTAGATCGGTCTTGAAGAACGTCGCTCCACAGCACGGTTCAGGTGTGCCCAAGCAACGTTCTGGGGTTCGAGCCACGAAGCCGACCGTCGATCCGGAGGCTCTGCTGGCTAAAGACGCAGAGAGGGAGGCATGGCCGGTATTGGATTCAAACCGGTTGACCTCGCTGACCGAAGAGATCGGGGACGGCAACGTAGTGGCTGAAAGCATCAATATCTTTCTAGAGGAACTGGAGCCTCGGCTGATTTCGATCGATGCGGCTAGAAATGATTCTGACCACACCACTATCGCCCGCGCCCTGCACACCCTAGTCTCGCCGTCGGCGATGCTTGGCGCCGAGGAACTAGCCAGCGCCTGTCGCGATATGGAGCAGCACTGCCGAGAGTTGACGGACCAGGAGATTAGCTCGGCGGTGGATCGGATCCGCTCCATCGCGGTCCGTACCGACGAAGCGATGCGAAAATATTTGTCGACGTCCTCGACCTAGCGTTCATTCAGCCAGTGATGTAAACGTCAAGCCTTGTCGGATTAGTTGAGTCATCCAACTCGGTTTGCCAACCGTGCGCCAAGGTGGCGTCGAGAAGTTCGGTCGCTGTGCTCAGGTCATCCCTTGTTGTGGCGAGATGGCGAGCCAGTTGTCCTTTCGTGGCTTTGTTGTGGTGACTAACGGCTGTCCGTAGACCACTCGGAGCCCGCTGCCAGATCTTGACCTGCACCACAGATTCGTTGGATTCGCTGTCCGGAGACCACATCGCTGCATAAGGTGCTGATCGCATGTCGACGATCAGTTGCTTTCCGGTCGCCCGCTGTAACGCGACGGAAATCGGTCCACGCCAAAACTTAGTCAGGCTGCCAACATCGGGTAGCGTCACGTTGCCGGACAGCCGGTAACAAGGGATACGGTCATGGGGTCGAATTAGACCAAACAGTGCCGAAAATATGATCAGCCTGCGGTTGGCTCTGCGCGCTTCTTGTCCAATGAGTTCAGTAAGGCCTAGCTCGCCGAACAGGACGCCGGTGTAGATGCGTGAAGCAGTAGCCGTGGGAGCGGCAGCTAGATCGCGGTTGTGCCTGACCCAGTGAGCGAGCTTCTCGGATAGTCCCAGAACCTGCCTAGCTTGCTCGGGTTCAGACCGACAAAAGCCCATAAGATCCGACAGCACCCTCTCCCGAGCTTCGCTTAGCGTCGGATCCTTTAGCTGGTCCAGTGCCAGCGCCTTGCCGCGAGCAGGGCAAAGTTTGCCCTCGGAGGGTGGCAGTAAGATAAGCATGTCCGCATCATCTCAATTCGGTGGCGAGTGTCGGTCGCTACCTGCATCGCGATTAGGGATGCTCCCTAACGAGAACCTCCTGCGCGACGGAGGCCACTGGAAGCCCAGTCGAAGTGTAAAAGCCACCAGTGGCAAAACCGCGTCCATCACCAGCGATCGGACTGCGATTTGAAAAGAGCAACCATTCATCTGCGTGTATAGAGGCGTGGAACCACATGGCGTGGTCAATCGAAGCAATTTGAAGATCTTCAGTCTCCTTGGAACCACCGTGGTGACTAAGAACGGTTCGAACCAAGGTGAGATCGGAGAGGTAGGTGAGAGCACACTCATGGATAAGAGGATCAGCGGGTAGCGGCTGCGATCTGATCCAATTCATCTGGTCGACGAATCCATCGGAGATAGAACGGACTAGTTTCGTATCGATATGACGCATTTCGAGGAGCTGTCGCAATGGGTAGCCCGCGTCGGTCAAGCCATTGGAATCTCGACGATCTCGCATGGGGATATGACTTAGGACATCTACAGGTTCGCTGTCTTCCGGCGAGGGGATGGCGTCGAACCATCGCGGGGCCTGATCTCGGCCGTGTTCCGGTCCCTGTTGCGCTACGGCAAAGGACACCGACATCGTAAAGATAGTTTCTCCGTACTGCACTGCCCGGACACGGCGAGTGCTGAACGAGCGACCGTCACGAGGCCGGTCGACCATGTAGACAATGTGATCGGTGGTTCGACCCGGTCTGAGAAAGTAGGCGTGGAGCGAGTGGACCTGCCGAGTGTCGCCATCCACGGTTGAGCCCGCAGCGACCAAGGCTTGGGCGGCGACCTGACCGCCAAAGGCCCTTAGCGGTGAGCCGGAGTGGCACCACCCGGTAAAAATATCCCGATCGACTCTGGTCAGGGTGAGACGGGAAAGAAAGTCATCGGCATCAGGTTTGGGAGGTCGATCCCCGAAGCCACGTAAGTCCACAACGGAACGCTAGCGTTGGAAGCTAACCTACATCGGGGAAACAGGGCTCGACTGTTGATATTTGCTCCTGGGTGCGCGGGTGATCGACCACTAGGTCCTATAGTCGGAGAGCTTTCAGTTTGGCAGTCGGCAGTAGTCGCCTTTATCGTGTGTAGGGCAGCTAGCAGTAGGTTTCCAACCGCCTCTGTTTGCTACCGTCGAAAACTAGCCAGGAGATGGCTAGGGAACTGAGAAAAGTAAGAGCGTCGTCGCGCTGCCGCAACTTCCGAGGACTAGCTGTATGACTGAGACTAAGTACACCCGTTTCCAGCCGATCACGCTTGCCAATATCGCTCAGGCACCGCAATGGGCGCTGCTTGATCAGGACATTCAAGAGGCGGTTCGCGTGGTGGGTCAGGTATTACCTTTCCGCACGAACAGCTACGTCATGGACGAACTAATCGACTGGGCGCGAGTGCCGAACGATCCCATCTTTCAGCTGGTATTCCCGCAGCCCGGCATGCTCTCCGATGAGCATTACCATGCAGTGGCGGACGGGATGTCTGCAGGCATGGCGCCTAAGCAGTTAAAGGAGATGGTGGCAGAGATTCGTGCGGATCTGAACCCGCACCCAGCCGGCCAGCAGACGGACAATGTCCCCGTTCTGGAGGGTGAGCCGATGCCCGGGGTCCAGCACAAGTACCGCCAAACCATGCTGTTTTTCCCATCACAGGGTCAGACGTGTCACGCCTATTGCACTTTTTGTTTCCGTTGGGCCCAGTTTGTCGGAGACACCTCACTTCGCTTTCGCTCCAACGATGCGGATCAGCTATGCAACTACCTCGCCGCCCATCAAGAAATCACTGATGTGCTGTTCACCGGTGGTGACCCGATGATCATGAAGGCTTCAGTGTTCTCGCGATACGTCGATGCGCTGTTAAATGATTCGCGATTGGACCACGTTCAGACGGTCCGCATCGGGACCAAGAGCTTGGCCTACTGGCCGCAGAGATTTGTTACCGACGAAGATGCCGACGATATGCTCGGGTTATTCGAGCAAATCGTGGCTAGCGGCCGAACTCTGGCCATTATGGGTCACTACTCTCACCCCGTTGAGTTATCTACGGAGGTGGCGCAGCGCGCCGTCGCCCGAATCAGGAACACCGGTGCCAACATCAGGATGCAAAGCCCCCTGATTAGACATGTAAATGATGATCCCCAGGTATGGCGTGATCTGTGGCAAACCGGTGTTCGGCTGGGCTGCGTGCCCTACTACATGTTCGTGGAACGAGATACTGGAGCGCGCAACTATTTCGAGCTCCCCCTCGTTGACTGTTGGAAGACTTTCCGTGCCGCTTACTCCAGTGTTTCTGGAATCTCGCGGACAGTTCGTGGCCCCTCGATGTCGGCTTGGCCCGGCAAGGTCCACGTTCTAGGGGTCAAAGACGTAGGCGGTGAGCCGGCCTTCATCTTGGAGTACCTCCAGTGTCGTCGACCTGAGCTGGTGCGCCAGCCGTTCTTCGCGAAGTTCGATCCAACCGCGACCTGGTTCGACGATTTGGAACCGCTCACTGCCGATGACGCGCCGATGTTCCCAGACAACTGGCCGGAAGAACAAGAAGTTCAAATATCCCCGGTGAACCTGGGTAATACGGAACTGCCGATCTTGGTGGGCGCAGACTCCTAGTCGTCATCCAAAGGTGCAAGGCTGTCCGGTCTCATTGCACGTCTGCAGGTCAGCAGGCAGGAATCCGCATTTCAGGCGTGTCCTCTAGCCACCCGCGCGGGTTATATGGCTTGCCGTGGTAAAGCGCCTCGAAATGCAGATGGGCCCCGGTGCTGAGGCCAGTGCTGCCAACCTCGCCGATAGTCTGTCCTCGGACCACCTGATCTCCAGGTTCAACCAAGATCAGTTGCTGGTGAGCGTAGGCGCTCGTAAGCCCCTGGCGGTGGGCGATGAGGGTGTAGTTTCCGTAGCCGCCGTTGCTCCCAGCGCGCAGCACGATCCCGTCATCAACAGCAAAGATCGGGGTACCGCCAGGTGCGGTAATGTCAGCGCCGGCATGGCAACGGACGTAGCGAAGGATGGGGTGCAGTCGCATCCCTGCTTCGCTTGTGATTTTTCCTTTGCCGGTAGGAAAGACCCATTCGCTCTTGGTGGTTAGATCGACGGGCGGCGTTTTCTTGGTCGGTTCGATCACCAAATCGACAGCGTCGGCGAGGTCGACCGCTTTTTGTAGTTCTTCTTCGGCACCATCAAGTTTGGTTTTAGAGGTCGACACCATGCTGCTGGCCTTTTTCGCAAGATCAGCAGCCTCGGCTCGAGTTTCGAGAACCCGTTCCCAGCGAACCGCTTTATACCCAGCTACGGTTGCCGCTGTCTCGGCTCCACTGAGAACTTCCTGTGGTGTTTCCGCTGCCAACATGGTGGCCAACAGGTTGAGATCTTCGCCTCCAGATGAGTAGGCAGCTCGAGCCAGATTCCCCAGGTCGCGGCGCAGGTCTTTTGCGAGCTGTGCCAAACGACGAGATTTGTTGGCCATGCGCTTTGCTTCGAATTTCGAGATTCGATATTGCGCCCGAACCTTCTCAACCTTCATGCGGGCTTCCGTGACAGCTATCTGAGCGGCCTTTCGGTCTTTTTCGGCTGCAAGAAGCCGTGCTGTGGCTTCTTGGCGAGCAGCCTCTTGGTCTTCTTTCGCGGATTCCCCATCACCATTACCTGGTTTCGAACTCTTGTCGCCTGCATTAGTCGGCTGCTCGGACTCTGACTTTTCTGGTTTGAGATCCAGGGTTGGCCCTGGTTCCAGGGCCGGTTCGCCCCCGTCAGGAGTGGCTGGCAATTCCGTAAGATTCGTTGGAGTCTCGGCCGGATCGACGGTGGGCTCTTCCGCAACTGCAAAAGGGGTCATGACCAAGGCGAGGGTAAGGGCGATCGCGGCGACGACATTGCGTTTGTAACGCACCGATCAACCTCAATCCCTCAAGTAGCTAAGAATCAATTCACAGAAGTTAAATCGTACGGTGCGGCTGGGACCCTATTACAAGGAATGTCGAATCGTCCCGGTTGTCCCATTTCGGCGATTACTCTGGGCCACCAAGAATAACTCTCCGTTATTTTCCGCGTAACAGTGCCAACAGCTGGACCGGCTGCGATACCGATATCAAGCGGAACTATCAGGCGTAACGTTGGCGAAGAGATTCATGAGGCTCCCGCGACAACGCGCTGGAGGTGAGGTGACGGAGATGCGCATACACCCTGAAATGACCCGCAGACAGCTGTTAGCGCTCACCGCCGTGACGGCGGGAGGGGTTGTTGCAGGCTGTAGTGCCACCTCAACGGCGCGGATCACGAACGACTTAAACCTCAACGCTGCGCAGGTTAGCCGTTGGGATACTGATCCTTGGGCGCGGGGCTCGTACTCGGCCATTCCGGCGGGGACAAGCCAACGGATGCGTAGGGTTCTTTCCCAGGTGAGATTGCAGGATCGGATCGTTCTGGCGGGTGAGTATGCGACTACTTCGTACCCCGCAACGGTGCATGGAGCGCATCAATCGGGACGGCGGGCCGCAAGACTACTCCAAGCCAGGCTGTCCACATCCGCCGAGGTGGTAGTGATCGGTGCCGGAATGGCCGGCCTCGCCGCGGCAATAGAACTGCAAGGCGCAGGGCATCGTGTCCGAGTACTGGAGGCCAGGGACCGAGTCGGTGGTCGAATCCACACGTCTTCGGCATGGGACGTGCCAATCGAACTAGGTGCATCGTGGGTGCACGGACTGGGAGGGAACCCGATCGCGGCTCTCGTGCGGCAGGCAGGATGTGATTTGGTACCCACTGATTACTCTGATGCGTCCGTCCGGCGAGCAGATGGTGGATCGGTCAATCTTTCGCGGCTCTCCCGCAAACTGCAGCGTCAGATCAGTAAGTTGGAACGAGGCGGGCTTTCGGCAGATCTCTCTGTCGCCCGTGCCTTGCGTGTGAACGGTTGGTCCGGCAACGGAAAACGTCAGCGATTTCTCCAAGCCGCACTGTTAACTCAGGAATATGGCTTGGATCCACCTGAGTTGGGGGTGCGAGCACTGAGCGAAGGGAAATACGATCGCCCGGGTGGAGATGCCATGGTGACGGGCGGATTCCAACGCGTCCCGGAGTTCCTTGCAAAAAAAGTTCGTGTGGAACGCAGTGCGGCGGTAGCGCAGGTCCAAGCCAGGGATAGCGACGTCACGATTCGAATGTTGACGGGGCCCCCACAACAAGTGGATGCGGTGGTCATCGCGGTGCCAGTGGCCCTACTGCAAGCGGGGTTGCCTCGGGTTGATCCCTGGCCTTCGGCTATAGAACAAGCCACCGATAGTCTCGCAACTGGACATCTGGAACGAGTTGTTCTGTCTTATGACGGCCGGTGGTGGCCCGATTCAGAGGTGTTGAATGTAGTCGGCTCGCCTCGGCAGCGCTGGAGTGAGTGGTATGACCTCTCGCGAATTGTTGGACGCTCCGTGGTGGTGGGCTTCTCCGGCGGCAATGCCGCTGAGTCTCGACCCGCCACTGATCGTTCCTGTATTGCTCAAGCTAAGCGAGTTCTGCAACGAGCATTTGTTCAGTCCTAGCAGCACCCAGCCTTGTGGGAGATCCGCAGGCTTCCCATGGTGAATGATGAGGAAGCCATGTGCACTCGGTCTGGTCCTTGTCGAGATGAAAGGTTGATGTCGTTTGACTCTGGCATGAATAGCGCTTGTGATGTTGGGTGACCTAGCTGCTTCGTGAGATTGATTGCGACTGCCCTCGAGACTGATCGAAAAAACTGTTGATTCATTCATCGTGTCTGCAGGCTGCTTAGCCCTCTAGGCTGGCGATGCCCGGAGCAGTCCTGGGTGGGACCTAACGTAGGTGAACTAGTGATGACTCAGACAGACTCTCGTGAAAGTAAACAGCGTGGTAGAGAGTTGCGTCAACAGCTGCCGCGCTCGTTGCATGCCGATTGGCGTCCTGCCGCAGATCGTCTTGATCCGGTCCAGGTGATTACCGCTCAAGACGCTCCCAGGATCCAGCAACTGGTGCCAGTCCGGCACGCGCGAATGTCCGAGTCAGCGTTTACCTTCTATCGCGGCTCGGCCGCGATTATGGCGGGTGATCTAGCTAGCCAGCCCAGCTCGGGTGAGTCGGTCCAGCTATGCGGTGACGCCCACCTCTCTAACTTCGGCATTTTCGCGTCTGCGGAACGTTCGCAGGTTTTTGACGTGAATGACTTCGACGAGACTTTGCCTGGACCGTGGGAGTGGGATGTGAAACGACTTGCGGCGAGTTTTGTAGTAGCTGCCGAGAACAGTGGACTGGGGACTAGCGTTGGCCGCCAAACGGCCGAGACCGCGACACGGGCCTACGTTGAGTCGATGTCCCGTTTTTCAGGCATGACGATACTGGATCTTTGGTACGAGCAGTTGAAACTGCAGCAGCTTCAGCATTTGGCTCCTTCCAAGTCAGAGCGGAAGAAGATGAAAAAACGTGCTGCGAAGGCTCGCCGAAATAACAGTGATCGTGCTCTGCATAAACTCACTGAGCAGTTAGATGGAAAACTCCAAATTCGCAGCGATCCGCCGTTACTCGTCCCATCGCGTGAACTGGCTCACTACGGAGTCGATGGGGATGAGTTGCGAGAAATGGCTGAAGGAAACTTGACCCAATATGTGGATACGCTCCCAGCCAATATTCGCTCGGTCCTCAGTCATTTCCGCATCGTCGACATCGCGCTCAAGGTTGTGGGGGTGGGGAGTGTTGGTACCCGTTGTCTGATTGTTTTGTTGACTGGCCGACGACGAGGTGAGCCGCTGTTTCTTCAGATCAAGGAAGCTGGCGAGTCGGTCCTGCAGCCGTATCTGTCGGCTGGCCGCTACCGACATGCAGGCCGGCGAGTTGTTGAAGGGAGACGAATGATCCAGGCCAGCGGCGATATTTTCCTTGGCTGGTCCGGATCTGCCAATGCGGGTCCCCAGTTCTATTGGCGACAATTTCGGGATATGAAAGGCTCCGCAGACGTCGCGGTGATGGATGTCCAACAGTTGCTCCGGTATGCGAAGGTGTGCGGTTGGACACTGGCTCACGGTCACGCGCGTTCCGGAGATCCGGATGCAATTAGTGGCTACCTAGGTAAGGGGCGCAAGTTTAGCCAGGCTATGGGGGAGTTTGGGGTGCGATACGCCCGGCAGAATGATGCCGACTATCAGGCCTTTTTGGCCGCCATTGAATCCGGCCGGATTGAAAGCCAGGAGCTGTGACGTTGTCGCGAGCGGACCCGCACCGCTGCGTGATAGTCAATCTCTGCGAGCCACCGCGTCGCTGGAGCCAGATACCGCCCCTTCCCTGACTAGATCCAGCTCTGCGGCTCAAGGGGCCATTTCGAGGACGGCCGACCGTTCGGCGGCTCACGAGTCGATCGCACTGGTGATCTCACTACTAGCCGTGCGCCATCTGATCTACGACTGCCGTCAAAGCCAAAAGAAGAGCTACATTTTGTCCATCGATAACCTCAACCCCGTAGGTATCGGCCACTCGGAACCACTTTTTTGACACGGAAGCGACAGTCCCAGCCGGCCCATCGATTGTGTATTCATGATCTACAAGATTGCCTTTGATGGTCAGGTCATCACCGTCAGTCAACGCTACGTTCCAACGTTCCCGAAGTGGTGAGACCAGAGCTTTCTTGACAGTCGCCGCAGCGTTTCCGGCGGAGTCATCCACCTGCATGGTGTCGCGAATTCGTGCCTTTCTTTCCTGGATCTTGTACAGCGGATTGCCTTGATTGTCCTCGAGGATGAGGGTGCTTCGGATCCGAACTGCCTTACCGTCAACTTTGAATTGACGCTCACCTGAAGCATCTTCAATCCAGTAGTCGTCGCCGATGGAGACGAGTTTCTGTCGCATTCGGTACCGGTGATTGGTTGTGCCCCGACGGGCTTCCCTGCGATCGCGCAATCCCATGGGCTCGTTGTCTCCCTGATCTGTAGCTGCAGTTGGCAACATCTAGTTAACCCCTTTGCTTGAGTTCTTGCTCGACTACCTGCGGAGTCCATCCGGTAGGCCTGCAAGGTCAGGTAACCCGGAAGGCATCCGCTAGTGTCGCGACCAGCGGAGTGGAATGAAAGTAAGCCCGAGGAGCTGATGACATTTATGTCGGATGCCGCTGATAGGTCCGCGGAGTCGGTCTTAGCCGATGGCGCTGGAAGCTATCCTTTTGGTCCCGTTGCGGCCACCGCACATTGGGATGGTCAGGCCTGGCAGCCTCCGCGAATAGTCACTCCACAGCAGACTGAACTAAAGTATCGGCGCACTGCACTGCCATTTCTTGGACATCTCTGGTTCTGGCTTGTATTTTTCGGGACCGGCTACACAGTGGCAACTTTGCTTTATACCGAATCGAATCCAAGCGTTACGGGTCTGGTGAGTTGGCCCGGTTTCGTTGCCGCACTTACTGGGGTCGTGCTTCTTTTATCTCGGCACTTGTATCCGCCCCGACAGGCTCCTTACTTTGTCGTCCTGTGGTGGGGGATTATGGCCGGCACGGCTGCTTTTGTGATCGCTTTGCTCGTGGAGCTAGCTGTGGATCTGTCAGTCGACAGCCCGGCCGCACTCCTTGGCTTGCAAGCTGGGCTGATCGAGGAGACCAGCAAGCTGCTATTCCCCGTTCTGATGCTGAGTTTGGGCAGCAGCCGATTCGGTTCACCACGTCTGGGTGTGTTGCTGGTGGCGGCGACTAGCGCCACCTTCGGTGCTGCTGAGGCGGCTCTCTACCTAGCCAATGCATCGGCTGAGGAGTTGTGGACACTGGCTCCCCGAACCTTAGGCGAGATGAGTCACGTGCTCTGGACCGCGACGGCAGCAGCAGTTGTATGGCTAGCTGCTTGGCGCCGGAAGAAAGTGATCACTCTGGCAGGCTTAATCGGTTGGGGGTTGGCGGTAGCCATGCACGCTGGAAATGATGCAGTATTCGTCCAACTATCAAGAGTGGGAACGGAAGACTCGGGGTTCACAACCTTTGATTTCATGGCGCAGCTTGCAATCGTCGGCGGTTGGATTTCGCTGGTTGGTCTAGTGGTTGTTGTGTGGTTCCTATTGAGTCGCATTGCAATTCGGGAGCTAGTACCCCCGTCCCTCGTACAGGTTAGTTCTCGCGGTTGGCGACCACGCCTGCGATCTTGGGGTACCTGATTATCCGTAGTTTGTCGCCACCTCCCTTTGGTCTCTCCTCAGCTTGGGCCGCATCGAACGGAGCCGCTTGGTTGGTGCCATACAGTTCCGTACCTACCCTTACTTCACAGCCCCAGGTACTTGTCTAGTCGCTGCCCTGAGTGAGCTCGCCTCCCAACTGACCGCCCAGGTCGTCTTGAAGTGTGCTGGCGTCACCGCCCTTATAAACCCAGTTGTCGCCGACTAGAACGGTTGAACCGCCGTAGACGTCGGTGAGGTACAGCGCATACCAATCTCGTTCCGTTGCGTTGCGGTGCACGGTCATGAAACTGGTGTCTGCGGAGATACGATCATTCGGTCCTTTGCACCAAGCGATCCCATTATGAAGCTCGGCAACCGGGTCATCGATATCCCAGGTTGAGCAGGTGGACCCGGCGGCAACCGCCGCGTCTCGAGCTTCAGCGGGGGTGGCAAAGCCGGATCCCCGGCCGAGGAGCACTACCAGCGCTACTGCGAGGCTCGCGATCGCGGCAGCAGCAAATGTGCGAAGCGATAGTTTCCGACGTAGCCGAGTGCTGATCACTGTCTCAGCGTGCTGGTTAGGGACTGATTCTGCTGGATTCTGTCCGAATCCAGGATGTGTCGGCATATTCGTGGGTCAAATCAGATGCGAATCGTCGCTATTGTGCAGCTGATCGGCGACAAGGTCACCAACTTCAATAGCATTCGGTCAATCGGCGATCAGCCGGGTCAAGTGAAAGTTGGATTTCCTGTGATTGCACTAGAAGAACACTTGATTGTTCCGGATCAAGAGGATTACTTGGGACCAAGTTATGCCCTAGACCAGAAACGGGATCTTCTGCTGGATTACGGTGATCAACGCCTAGCTGACATGGATGCCGGAGGAATCGATGTCGCCGTCCTGTCAGCCTTTTCTGATGGTGTTCAGGGGATCGACATGACTGATAGCGACTTGGGTGACGATGCCGAGCCGAGGGTAACGGCTCAAGTTGATTTCGCCATTAAGTGGAACAATCAACTTCGGGACATTGTGGCGTCTCAGCCAGAGCGATATCGAGGATTTGCGGCGCTTCCCATGGCATCCCCCGCAGACGCAGCTGACGAGCTGCGACGCTGTGTTCAGGATTTAGGATTTGTCGGTGCGTTAATTAATGGAGAAGATACTGCGAGCGATGGTTCGCCGAACTTTTACATTGATCGTTCCTACGATGTCCTGTGGGCCACCTGCGTCGAACTCAATCGACCGATCTACCTCCATCCCAGGATGAAGGCAACCCCGGATCCGTTCTATGAAGTCGACAACTGTGAAGTCCTTCGAACGTCGCCCTGGGGATTTCATGAGAACATTGCACGGCTAGGAATGGCCTTGACTGTCAATGGCGTGTTTTCTCGATTTCCCGACCTCAAAGTGATTCTGGGTCACATGGGGGAACTATTGCCCTTTTGGGCCTGGCGAATCGATCATCGGCTGCGGCTGGAAGGTCGGCCGGAATTGGCAATGATGCAGGAGGTCCTGGCGCAAAATATTTACGTCACTATCAGCGGCTTCAATAGCACGCCTGCATTCCGGCACGTCTTGGAAGTGATGGGAACGGATCGAGTCCTCTGCGCTTCGGACTACCCGATGGAGGATCCTATCGCGATGAGGGATTGGCTGGACGAGGCCACAACAGCGGTCGGACTCAACGCCTCCGACATCGAGGCGATTCGACACGGGAACGCCAAAGCACTTCTAGGAATCTAATCACTGCTCTGCCAAAGACTCATCGTCGAACTGTCGGGATCGGCTACCGTTCCTCGCATGGCGGTCATTTTTCTTCCGGGGATTTTGTTGCTGGCGTGGATTTTGGCAATCCTTGGTGTCGAAGCGCCCGGCGCAGCAGCGGGGGCCAGTTTTTCTGATAATGCCATGCGTTGGATGATGACGTTGCCAGCTGGTGGAATGTTTGTAGTCAGTGGATTCATGCACACGGTCTTTGCAAAGCAGACTGCGAAGAATATTGGCTGGCAATCTAACGGATTTCAGTACGAAATTGGTTTTGTCAGTCTCGGTATCGGTATCGCGGGTATTTGGGCTGCTTACCTTGATCAAACTGCTTGGCTAGTGCTCTCGATCGTTATATCCGCTTTTCTTGTAGGCGCTGCCGGAAATCACCTCCGCGAGATGTTCGTGGACAGGAACTTTTCGTATGGCAATACGATCGTCTTGCTATACGACATCGGATTGCCAGTCTCACTGTGGGCGCTGTACTTCACGGTGACCGGTTGATCAGCGGCAGTCCCATTAGTCTGCACACCAACCGTATCGCTTGGGTCGTAGCCGACAGCGTTGCTGATTTCGTCTAGCACAAAGGAAAATGGTGCAAGGAGCTCGCCAACATGACCCTGCCCGTCGATCTGACTAGGCTCGGCGTTGTGACTCTTAAAGGTAAAACCGTAGTAATCACCGGCGCTTCGAGTGGGATCGGGGCCGCCACCGCTGGCTCAATGTCCAGGCGGGGCGCCCATGTTGTCCTATTGGCCAGAGGCTTGGCCGCGCTGGAACGAGAGGCTGCGGAAATCACTGCAGCCGGTGGTCGAGCAACCATATATCCGGTGGACGTCAGTGACGGTGATGCCGTGACGGCGATGGCGGAACGTTGTCTCAGGGAAGTCGGCCCGGTAGACGTAGTCGTAAATAACGCGGGCATTGGCGAATGGCTGTTCATCGACGAGACCAGCGATGAGCAAATGCGAGCGATGATGGCTGTTCCTGCTTTTGCCGCTTTCTACGTGACCAAGGCTTTCTTGCCAAGCATGATCGAGCGGGGCAGCGGATGGGTAACTAACGTGAATGGTCCAGGTGCTTACGCTCCCTGGCCGGGATCTATGGGTTACGCCATGGCCCGGTGGGCCTTGCGTGGATTCGCAGAATCACTAAGAGCGGACGTGCATGGAACGGGGGTCGGCGTGTCTCAGGTAGTTATGGGGCATGTCGCTAGCCCCTATTACGAGAACAACCCGGGCACGACAGATCGTATTGCCACATTGGACCGAATGATTCCCACACTGACGGTAGAGCAGGCGGGCGAAATCGTGACCAAAGCGACCGAACGACGCCGCCGGGACGTTTTCGCCCCACCATTGATCAGAGCCCTCATCGGATTGCACAAGGTAATGCCGCGACCGGTGCACTGGCTCGTCATCAAGTCGGGTGCCTCCCGTTCTTCGATCCCCGATAAACAAGGGGTCTAAGAAAAAGTTTCTGCCATTGAGCATTACGCTGGCCTTTCCTGGTGCCAGGAAAAACTTATGGTTGTGGCGAGGGGTGGAATGCTGATGACCGCAGAACAGCGCTCAGCCGCGGTCCATGCCGGAGCCGAGTTGGTCAATATCGTGCACGAGACGGTATCGGGGATGCGGAAGGCGCAAACGGATCGGCTACGTCGGTCACCGCTCCGGTTCATCCCGGGTGCTGTGAGCGTCATTGATCTCGTTGATCGCGGCTCCACGTGGGGCGAGGCTAGCTTTACAAGCACTGTCTCAGTTACCGCGAACGTCCTTTCTCCGGTGCTTCGACTAATGACTCCCGAGGGTGCGGCACCAATGGATGCGTCGGTACGCGGAGCTGGGGTCTTGGCCGCAATCGGGGCCGCGGTGGGTGACTCGTTGGCGGGCGACCCGAGGACTCGAGCCCTCGTCCCCGAGTTAGATCTGCGGTATCAGGGTGAGTCGATTACGGCTGCTGAGTTTGCACGACTTCAGCAAGAGCCCACAGAGACCGTCGTCGTTTTCCTACATGGACTAGGCTGCACCGAAAATAATTGGAGTGAAGAGGTAATAGCCGCTGCAGCTAGAGCAAGTATTGCCTTAGTCCGTTACCCCACAGGTTCATCGATCGCCGACAATGGTGAAAAGTTGGCGTTCCTGCTGGACGAAGTCCTGATCGAGCTTCCAGAATGTCGTCGACTCATCCTGGTAGGACATTCAATGGGTGGCCTAGTTGCCCGGCGGGCGATGGAGGTAAGCGCTGGTGTCGCCGATTGTGTGTCCGACCTAGTCACGTTGGGGTCCCCACATGGCGGCTCTCCTATTGAAAAAGGGGCACAAGCGGCTCTCATGACACTGAACTTCTTCGCCGCCACGAAACCGCTCGCCATGTTGGGGCATAGACGCAGTGCGGGAATAAAAGATCTCCGGCATGGTGCCATCCGGTTTGAAGACTGGGGAGGCCAGGACCCCGATACTGTTTTGTGGGACCGAACCACTACAGTGCCGCTTCCCGACCAGGTGACCCACCATGCGGTAGTCGCCAGTTGGCCTGAAGACTCCTCGAGTTGGAAGAGCGCCTTAGTAGGTGACGGGGCGGTCCGGCATGGGAGCGCCAAAGATCAGGATGTCGGGGACGCCACTCAAGATCCGAAACGGAAAGTGACGGTGCTCGAATCCTCCAGTCATCTCAGCCTCATAAGTCATCCGAAGGTAGCTGAGTTAATTTCAGAGGTTGTGGATCGACGATCCAAGGATTGGAAGTAGGCGTAAGAGTTGATCGGGGATATGCGGTCAATCCCGCGCCGTCACTCAACCGAAAACTATTCCCCAAGTTTCTTGCAGCCATTCAACAGCAGCCCACGACTTGTCTACACACCACTCGCGTAGGTTCATTTTTCGACTCTACCGAAATTTGCCTCAGGTCCGGGTGTTCTCTGCCGACCAAGAAGCGGTTTTCGGTTGTCAGAGGTTTGCATGTGTCGGGTCTTTGCCCTGTGCGTCTGCAATATCTGACAAAGTTATTCCATGCAAAGAAAACCAGCCAAACACACAGAGCGAGGATTCGACCGGCTTATTAACTTCACCGATGCGGTTGTGGCGATCGCCGCGACTCTGCTCGTGTTACCGCTCATCACCACCGTGAGCGGCTTTTCCGATAGCTCAGATACGTCTTTGCTCTTGAACAGAGATACTTGGTGGGCCATTCTTTGGTTCGCGCTCACATTTTGGGTTGTCACGATTTTTTGGTTGGTGCACCATGAACTTTTTGAAGAAATAAAGGACTATGACCTGCGCTTGATGATCATCGTCTTTGCTTGGCTTGCGGCGATTGTTTTCTTGACCATTCCGGCAGGACTACAAACTTATGCCGATTCGAACAACTTCTTTGGATTCATGTACTTCGGTGCGATGACCCTAATTGCGGGACTAGTTGCTCTCATGGGGAAATATGTGGATCGACACCGAGAACTACTTGTCGATCCAGAGAACTATAGTTGGACACCGACTGTATTGCTTTACCCAGCGCTCTTCTTCGTTCTGGGGTTGATGACGAAACTCGAGTTCATCGGTGATTACGCCTACCTTGGCTTGTTCTTGCTGCCTTTGATCGGATCTATGGTCGCACGGCGGAGTTCGGAGCCACCAGCTCACACGGAGCGTGGCTTTGATCGGATCATAAATTTCTCGGATGCGATTGTGGCTATCGCGATAACCCTACTTATTCTTCCGCTGATTGACTTGGTGAGCGACTATCCCGAGACGCGAGTGCTTGGTGACGGCTGGACCCTCAAGCTCGCTCTCTTCCTGCTGACGTTTTTTGTTATGGCTCGGTTCTGGTTAGTACATCATGGAATTTTCGAACGTATAACTGATTACTCTGGGGGACTAATTGTGCGGGCATTCATCTGGCTCGCCCTAATGGTTTTTTTGGCTTTTCCAGCCGGGCTCGTTGGCGATGATGATACGGAACGTGGCATTGCGTTGTTGTATCTCGTAACTTTGTCACTGATCACGCTCGCGACTTATGCGATTGATTCGTATGCACATCGACATGAGGAAATGGTTCTGGATGACTCGATGAAGCCGGACCGAATGCCACTATTGTTCGCAGGCTTTCTAGTGGCTCTCGGGCTGCTTTCTTTAGTCCTGGAGTTAGTATTCGACGTTGCTGGTCAATGGGCCCTACTAGGGATTTTCTTGATACCGATCACTCGCAGAATCGTACAGCGACAAACGCAAACTCCAGGCTAGGTCTCGACGGATTTTTGAGAAATCTCCTACGTCGGTCGTCCAGGAAGTTGTGATTTGAGCAGACCAGTGCAACGCTTTTCGTTGTCAGCGATGGAAGTCAAAGTGCCCCAACAAAATGGAGCCGTTCCTGGCGGTGCGGAAACTCAAGGTTTGCTCAAGATTTAGTGATTGATGCTGTCATTTGTCTGTGCGCGTGGACATGATGTGACTAGCGGCATGCAACCATTCCATTTCGGAGCTGGTGGACTCATGTCAGTAGGAGTACCAGCTATGAAGTTGTCCCGTATTTTTCTGTTTCCCCTACTTGCGATGTTGTCAGTCGCACTTCTGTCGTTAGGCATGACAGCGGCTCCTTCGCGGTCGGCCGACAATGTCAGTCTCAAAGAGTTTCCACTTCCGGGTGTTTTTGAACCGTACGTTATCGCCAACGGGCCTGACGGCAATATGTGGTTTACCGATAGAGAAGGCGATCAGCTGGGCAAGCTTGTGTCTGGTACCGGTCAAGTCACGCTATATCCGCTGGCCACGGATGCCCGTCCGTGGGGAATAGCTGCTGGACCCGATGGGAACGTGTGGTTCACTGAAAATAGGGGGAACAGGATCGGCAAGATTAACCCGACGACCGGGGCCATCAGTCACTATGACCTTGCCGCCGATGCTCAACCCTGGGAGATCGTAGCGGGACCTGACGGAAATATGTGGTTCACCGAATTTTCCGGGAATAAGATCGGCAAGATCAACCCCACGACTGGCGCCATATCCACGACCTCGTTGGCGGTCGGCTATAGGCCATCCGGCATTGCGGTCGGGCCTGACCGACATCTGTGGTTCACCTCAGTGGACACCAGCAAAATCGGCAAACACGTTCCTGCTACTGGTGCCACGACGTATTACGACCTAGGTACGGGAAGCATAGGTGCCTACGGCATCACCGCAGGCTCTGGGAATTCGTTGTGGTTTACCGTTCCTCAACTCAACAAGATCGGACGAATCACAGTCGCGGGACAGGTCTCGTTGGCGGATGTGCCCAGCGCAACCTCCCAGCCGTTACAGATCACCACTCGAGCCAATGGAGAGGCATGGTTTACGGAAGCGTCGGTCGGCAAGGTTGCTAGTGCGGTTGATCTTTCGAATCCCATTCAGGAATATGCGATACCAAATTCACCGGCACGGACAATCGGCATTACGACGGATGCCCAAGGGGACATCTGGTTCACAACGCTCAGACCCCAAGGCGCTGGCCTGGGTCGTTTCACGGTAACGCCGATTGCGCCGCCCGCTCCTGGCGCGCAACCGGCAGCAGATCCGTTGCCCACCATCTCGATCCCAGGCAAGGTCACCGGACTCAAGATCAAGTGGAACAAGAAGAAGCGAAAGTTAATTGCTAGATGGGGCGCTAGCCCTAATGCCGATAAGTATCAGGTTCGGATCTCAAAGCACTATAAATTGAAAACCAGAGCCAAGAAAATAAAGAAGTTCAGGGCCTGGCAGTCCATCAGCAAGAACAAGCACGCTTTTAACAAAATCAAGAAAAAGAAGAAGTACAAGATAGAGGTCCGCGGCACTGCAAAAGACGTTGAGGGTGACAAGAAAGTCAAGTACTTCAAGACCCGATAATTAAGTCAACGACGGTCTACTACAGGGAGTGGTTCTTCGCTGAAGCGAAATATCCCCGCGTCGAGAGAACCCCCGGGATGCATGTACTTCGTTGAACTCAGCGAATGCAGTTGAGTGGATGGCGTGATCTCATCGGTTCACGATTTCAGTGGGTTTAGGGCTAGCGGGGATGGGTAAACCGTGGGTATCGCCTGGAGGGGTTCAGGTGATGGGGGAGGAAATACCTCCGTGTGACGTCGACGTAGGCGTTGGTGATTTCGCTAGTCCTGACATGGATCGGTGTGGTGGTCAGTTCATCTACGTGGGCTCACTGAGTGATGAGAAGGAAGTCATCATGAGTGCACAAGAAAGTTATTCGCCAAGTCGTTCGGTTCGTCTCGCAGGCGCAGGTATGGCCGGATTGCTAATGCTAGGAATCGCAGGAGCATCCGCTCCGGCCATGGCAGCGTCAGATTCTGCAAATGCTGCAGGTGATGCGACCGTATCGGCGGCGGTCAGTGGTAAGCAGTTCCGTAACTCTAAGGTTCGGCTTCATGCCAGCAATACTCAGCCAAATAAGGGCCAAACTCTTCGGTTAAAGGGAAAGGTGACTCGAGCTCATCATCATCATGTTCGAGTTCTCATCCAGAAAGAGCGTCCCAACGGTGGCTGGAAGCGGATTAGTAAAACCTTTACGAATCGCAACGGTCACTTCCATGTGAAGGAGTCTTTCCGCCACGGTGATTTCAATGTGCGAGCTAAGTCCCAAGGGGGACATCTGAGTCGTCAGGTGGAAATCGCCGTACAGTCAAACAAACCAGATCCCAATCAGGTACAAGTTCCGGCCGGAGATACGCAGGCTCTACTCAAGGCGATAAACACAGCTCCTAATGGTGCAACGCTGAATCTGTCAGGTACCTACAACGTATCCCGGACGGATGATTCCCAAGGTTGGGAAGCCGGGGCCATCATTAACAAGGACCTGACTTTATCCGGTGGCACCATCCAATCCAACGGTAGTGACAACGTGATTTCCGTTCATCGAGGATCGACGCTGACTCTAGACGGCGGCATTAATATCACTGGCGGAAACGCCGATAAGGGTGCCGGAATTTACAACGAGGGTCGTCTCATTATCAAGAATGCACAGGTAGACGCCAACACGGCCACATCAGGTGGTCAGGGTGCTGGGATTTACAACGCTGCAACGGGTGTAGTGAAGATGTACGACGGAACCGTCAGTAACAATGACAATGCTGCTCAAGGCGGCGGCCTTTACAACGATGGCGGCTACGTCCAAATCGACGGGGGCTGGTTCAAGCAGAACAACGCGGAAACAGGTGGCGGTCTCTACACCACTGGCAAGACTGCCAAGGTGTATGTCAACGGAGGTGGCTTCTGGGCCAACACGTCACAAGGTGGAAACCAAGGAAACTCCATCACAAACGATCAGACCAGCGGGACCGTAGTCATCTTCGGAAATACCTTCCAAGGTAATGATTACAACGGTGATATCGGCTGAGTGCTTGCACCATCCGCGACTAGGCGGGGACATCCAAATGGGGTGTCCCCGCCTTGCACGTGTGGAGAGACAGGCTTCGACCCATATGTCGTATTTACTAATGATGACAAAAATTGTCATACTCAATGGTGTCTCGGGAGAAGGGGGAAGATCATCGGATCAACGATCTCTTTCAACTGTCCTGACTGCGACAAAACCGCAGCACGTTTGAGAGCGTCAGACCAGGCCACGGAGCACTCTTCGATATGAATAGTGACAATGATCGTCGTATCGGCTCGTACGACCTATCCCCGTATGCGGACCTCACCGACGCTGATCTTTCCGGTGCAGACTTGTCTGGCGCAGATTTATCGGGCGCGAACCTGGACCGCGCGAACCTAAGAAATACGAATTTGTCTGATGTGACGATGGTGGGTGGAAGTTTACGCGAGGCGAATTTGTCCGGCGCAAACCTAACTTCAAGCAACCTAGAATGCGTGAATCTGCGAAGCGCGAACCTTGAGTCCGCAGAGCTGTCAGATGCCAAGTTTGTAGGCGCAAACTTAACGGGTGCGAGGCTTAAGAACTCAACCCTGTGTAATGCGAATTTGTCCGGCGCGGATCTGACGGGCGCGAGACTATCCGATTCGAACCTGCGACTTGCGAACCTGGCTGGTGTGAATCTGTTCCGGGCGTCTTTGGTTAACGCGGATCTATCTAAGGCGGAACTGTCGGGTGCGAATATCATTTTGGCCGACCTGAGAAATGCGAACCTGTCCGGGGCGAATCTCAAAGCCTCGAATCTTCACGAAGCGATTCTGCGAAGTGTGAATTTAACGGGAGCGAACTTGGCGGGGGTGGGTCTTTCAGGTGCGAAACTTTCTGGAGCGGACTTGTCCGATGCCGATCTCACCGGCGGAAAACTCGATGACACAAATTTGTATGCAGCGAAACTGGTAGAGGTGAAACTCGTTGGTGCGTCCCTCGTACAGGTCGACCTACGTGAAGCAGATCTGTCTGGCGCCGATCTCACCGACGCCGACCTCAGTCGTGCGAATTTGTATGGCGCAACTATGCCGGACGGAAGCATCCACAGAGAATGGCCTGCTTGAGGGCTCGACATCTCATAAGACAGTGTTTTGAAGGGTTCACGTACCTGTTGAAATGCGATGTTTCCATCGACGCTAGTCGAGCTCGAACCGAGTTGATGCGCACCGATTGCGAGCCCGTTAAATGAGGGACCTCCGCGGCGCGGTCTATAAGCAGCACCGGAGTTAGGTCAGCATCTCTTCCCGGGCACTTTCCAGGTCGTGGGCGAATACGCTCTGATCCTTCTAGCTCGTTTTGGGACAGGTGTCGTTGCTAATGCTGCCGTCCTGCATCGTCATACGTTTGGTGCGACTGCGGTCTTGCCAAGCAGATAACCCTGGGTTTGCAGACACCTGTGTGGGAAAGAGATGCGGCTGTTATCCAAGACAGTCCAGTCATGTACGGGCTAGATTTCACTGACCAGCTATGTTCCGGCGACAACTGCTATCCAACTGGTTCGGATGGCTCACGGAGATATCGGGATGAGCACCACCTAGCTCCCCGGTATGCGACGACATTATGGAAGTCTTTTTCGTACGCATTGGCCAAGCAGATGACTTTGCCGCCTAGCTCGGTCGACAAGATTAGGGCGAAAACCAAAAAGCAAAGATTTGTGATTCAGTGGAAGAAATCGTTACCGGGTAGTGGGGCCAAGCCAAAGTACAAAGTATCTTTCAAGCCAAAGGGCGAGTGGAAATACAAGGCCAAGAAGTACATCTGCGAGTCGGAGAAGACGAAGTGTAAATCGGGCTACGTTCCCATCGGATCAAAGTACAAAGTCAGGGTCATCGCTAAGAACTTGTCTGGTAAATCTCCCGCAAGGGTCAAGTCCGTCAAAGCGAAAAGATAGATCCGGCCGAGTTGGTCCGAGAGGTTAAGACGACTTCCAAGCTGATTCATACGTAGGGTGCTGGCGGACACATCCCCAGTCCAGCGCACTCATGCCGACTCGTATCCCGCTGCCTTAAAGTTAGGTGGTCCAGTGATAGTGCAGAGCCGCCTATCGGAGTCGAACCGATGACCCACGCACTACGAGCCCCTGTGAGGGTGTGTTTCTGGTAGTGCGGAGCCTTGTTTCATGCGGGCTTGTGTCCGGCTGGTGGCGGGGCGTGGTGGCCTATGGTGCGCCGTTCGCGTCACAGATGTGGCTGGTGGTGCAACGTCGAAGGGTAAAGAGCGTGCTTTCGGCCGGGTCATTGCGTGTGACACTTCCGGTAACTGAGGGGCAGCATATGTGACTCGTTCGTCCACTGGGCGGCCCGAGACCTAACCGAACAGGACTAATGCGACACATCAGTCACTTACTAGAATCCAATTGATAGCAGGGGCCCTCGACTACCTTTGACTTCATGTCGATGACTGGACCTGATCTATTTCCGGAGTGGCTTTCGCTACTTTGGGTGATCGTTTTCGCAGTGCTCGCGATCTATAGTGCGCAATCATTGCCCGCTCAGACTGGTCCACATCGCTATCACGTCGGGTTAAGCCTGATCATGTCAGTTTCCATGGGCTACATGTTCCTAGCGATGGCCGTCAACTGGACCGTAATACCTCCCCTAGCGTGGCTGGTCGTATTTGGCAGTCTGTCAGTGGCCGTAGTTATCTTTCTCGTGAAACAAGTATTGTCGACTGGCCAGCTACCAGTCGCCTGGGTCTTATCGCTCGTTGCGACCATTTCTATGATTGTGATGGGCGATCCCGACGGGCTAGACGTTATGCGCTTTATATTTTTCTCGATTCTTTTCGCGGAGGTTCTGGGTTGGCTGACAGGCACATTGGATTTGTTTTTTACCAGGTCTGTTCGGATCCGCCCCGGCAAACCTTCACTGACTCCACGCCCTGTTGTTCCTGGAAGTGGCCTTAAGGTTCCGGTTCGCGTCGAGGTGGCGGTTATGTCTTTAGGCATGAGTCATATGCTGTTTGGTCAAATTGTGTAAAAGCTCGGATTGACTATCGATTTGGCGCAAATCGGACTTGGGTTAAGGTCCTTTCCAGGATCCGTCTAAGGTCATCGGCGGAAGCGCTCTGAGTCGTCGTATTTGCCTCGAAGCATTTGTATCTTCCGCTGGTACGTGCGTCTATTGGGGGTCCTAGGGGTCTGCGGTGCTCATCGTTGCGCTACCGTCTCGGCCCCGTCGCCCTCAGATCAGCAACGTAAGCATGAGCGTATGAGAGCGTGTGTGAAGCAATCGGGAGGCCATGCCGCGCTTGAACTTTTTGCGCCGGCACCCCGGATATGAGTCTCGTTCGGGCCACGCTCCCAACTGAAAAAATCTTAAACTCAATGATGGTGCGGAGCCGCCTATCGGAGTCGAACCGATGACCTACGCATTACGAGTGCGTTGCTCTACCGACTGAGCTAAGGCGGCGCATCCAGCAATTGCGCTGACGCGTTAGAGAGTATAGATCCGTGGCGGGCTAGTTACGCCATGGGACTAGTGAATCAGGTGTTGAATACATTTCTCATTCTAAGTTGATATGCATTGCGCGTGCCAAGCTGCGGATGAGCTGTTGGGAGGTCGGCCGTTCGGCTCCCATCAGCGGTATGAAGCGTAAATTCGGGTTTTTGCGAGCCGACGCTTATTCTAGTCGGATGCTGAAAACGTCTGTTGGAGTTGCAGGAATAGCAGTGGCTCTTGTACTTGGGCCAGGGGAAAGCCTTGCGGTCAACGATCGCGCCGAGGTAATGCCTCAAGTCTCCGAGAGCATATCTATGGGCACAACTAGCAGTTCCGTAAAGTCTGGCAAGAAAACTCACACGGTCCTTAGGGGTTGGAACTCGGACCGATTGAGCGTTGTTCCGGGAAAACGCATTAAGGATCGAGTCCGCATCGATACCCGTGGAAAGAAGCGGAAACGGACTGTGATTCTGCAACGGGCGAGGGCCAAGTCAAATAAGTGGAGTCAAGTATGGCAGCGTCGCACCTCGCAGCGCGGTGGGCTTAACGTCAAGTTCACCGCACCCTTCGCTGGATCCTGGGAGTTCCGGCTTCAAGTGAAGGGCCTGAAGGGCAAAGGGGCGTTGCAAAGCGCTAATCGTCGGATCAGCATTAGCCCTGGAGCGGATCCGACAAAGCAGCCTACGAGACCCGCTCGGGATGACTCGACCTTAGTCTATGTCGCCGGCGACATAGGTTTTTGCGGTGGTGCGGCAGACAAGACGGCGAAACTTATTGATCGTGACAAAGGAGTCCTCGTTGCGCCAGGGGACTTGGAACAATCAAACGGGACGATAAAAGACTACCGGAAGTGCTATATCCCTCACTACGGAAAATTCAAGAAAATCACCTATCCAGTTCCCGGAAACCATGAGTACTTCTCCGCAGGCAGTGGATATTTCGATTACTTCGGTTCGAGGGTCGGCACTCCAGAGGCACCGTGGTATTCCGTTGATATTGGCGGCTGGCGCTTCTATATGTTGAACTCCAACTGCTCGCAAATAAGCGGTTGTGGGGTCGATAGCCCCCAATACAAATGGTTGGAAGAGCAAATGGCGGCCGGAGTCCCACAATGTACTGTGGCAGTCTGGCACCACCCCAGGTGGTCGAGTGGGATGTACGGTTCGGACGCACAGACCGACGCCTTGTACCGGCTCTTGTACGCGAACGGGACGGATCTCTTACTGACGGGCCACGAGCACGTTTACGAGCGGTTTGCGCCAAAGGCGCCTGATGGAGCCTTAAGCACGGATGGCATTCGGCAGTTCACTGTGGCTACCGGAGGCATGACCCTACGTGACTTTTACAGTAAGGAACCTGGATCACAAGTTCGGCTGAATGATGACCACGGAGTTATGGAACTTCGACTGTCAGCGGCAGGTTACGACTGGGATTTCCGGCCAGTAAAGTCTGGCAGTCAGACCGATGCGGGGTCGAGCTCCTGCAATTAATGCGGTGATGATTGAGGTATTTCGAAACCCGGTTGCCCTGATGCCACGTGGCACTCATGCTGGGATGACCGGGAGGGATTGTCGATGAAGCGTACGCCTTTGTTTATTGGTTTGGCCGTGGCGGTCGTCACGGTAGTGATTGTGGCGGGGGTATTGCTGTCACAAGACAATGTGGAAGAACCCCTTGCGGAGCCGGAAAGTCCCGAGCGTACTGTGCTGCTCATTCCGGGATATGGCGGCGGCACCGGTCAGTTGGAGAGGTTGGCCGATGAACTAGATGAGCAGGACATTCAGGCCGAAGTCATCGATATCGGTGAGGGAACCGACGATCTGCGTGGCTACGCCGATCTCGTACAAGCTCGCGCCGAGGAACTGATTTCACAAGGCGAGCCGGCGCCTGATCTCATCGGCTACTCGGCAGGTGGTGTTACCGCTCGGACTGCGTTCAGTGAGGACCCCGAGTTATACGGTCGGGTCATTACGTTAGCCAGCCCGCATCAAGGAACGTCGACTGCTGTGCTAGGCGAGCTTGTCGATGCTTGCCCCCTAGCGTGTCAGCAGCTCCAACCTGGCTCAGAACTGATCGAATCATTTCCTGAGCCGGAACGACCCGACGACTGGCTATCGATCTGGAGCGAAGACGACATCGTCATCAGGCCAGCTACCTCTAGCGAGATCCCGGATATCACCAACTACCGCATACAGCAGGCGTGCGATGTACGGGATATTGACCACGGCGCGGTCCCCACGGATCCACAGGTAGAGGCCACAATTGTGGCGTTCTTGGAGAATGAGCCGCTACCGAGATCCTGCGTATCGGAGGAAACGGCGGGCACGTAACTCGTGTTTACCGACAAGTCTTTCAGCCCGCGACAGCGGAAGATTCTTGATAAATAATTCATATGTCGATATTCGATCCGCCACCTCTTCCCACTTCACCGTGTGAAGTTTGGTCGGCTGCGATGACCGATAGTGATGTGCTCCAAGGGAGCCAATGCGAACGATCTCGGCGAGATGGAAGATCTCTTTCTGGTGCGAGAGCTGGGATACGCAAATGGTGACTTATTGGCAAGACCCATTCCATGATGGATCTCCGCGGTACCTTCCGGATCCACCCCGAGAACTTGGCGACAGGTTCGATGTTCTCCTCCGCGTTCCGCGAGGCGAAGGGATCGATCAAGTCTGGTGTCGGCAGGTGATTGACGGTGAGCCGTTCACGGTTTCGGCGCGATTGGACCGCAGCGAACCCCATGCCGATTGGTACCGAGCCAGCCTCGTGCAGCACCAGCCGATGGTGAACTATCGCTTCCTCACCAACGCCGGTCCCAACGAGTATCGCTGGACCACGGCCATCGGGCAGGTAGACCACGATCCCCCGGACACAGGAGACTTTCGCAGCTCGCTCCATCCAGGTGCGCCGGACTGGGTCTATGGCAGTACTGGCTACCAAATATTTCCTGATCGATTCGCCCGCGGCAGTGATGAGCCGATCGACTTTCCAGACTGGTCGCGACCGGCTACCAACTGGGGCGAGCCGCCGGCTTGGGGTAATGAGGACGAGCCGTTGCACTACTTCGGGGGCGATTTACTGGGCATCGAACAACGACTCGATTACCTATCTAATCTAGGCATCGATCTGCTGTATCTCACGCCGGTATTTCAAGCGCCTTCGAATCATCGCTACAACGCAGATTCCTTTGAATATGTCGACCCACTGCTAGGGGGAGACTCCGCTCTGGTCTCACTGGTCGAGTCGGCTCATCGTCGTGGAATCAGAGTGATCGGTGACATCACGACAAATC
Source organism: Micrococcales bacterium (assembly GCA_002699445.1). Taxonomy (GTDB): domain Bacteria; phylum Actinomycetota; class Actinomycetes; order S36-B12. Next base: position 112,600 of record PAAU01000066.1, read on the forward strand.
ACACCGGTAGTGATCATGATTGGTTCCAGGAAGCTCAACGGGACGCTCATTCCGACGAAGCGTCTTACTATTATTTTAACGATCATCCCGACGACTATGTGGCTTGGTTGGGTGTCTCGTCGCTACCGAAACTTGACTACCGAAGTGCCGCGCTTCGGCAGCGGATGATTACTTCCCCTGATAGCCCCATCCGGCGCTATCTCGCAGAACCATTCGGTCTAGACGGCTGGCGGGTGGATGTCGCCAATATGACCGGTCGGCAAGGGAACGTGGATCTAAATGCCGAGATCGCTGATCTGATACAGCGCACAATGCTCGAGGAATTTCCGAATACCTACCTCGTCGGTGAGCATTTTCACGACTTCACGGAGGATGTTCGGTCAACTGGATGGCAAGGCGTGATGAACTACGCCGGTTTTTCGGTGCCGTTATGGCAGTGGTTGAGTTCGCCAACCAACCCAATGCGGGGTTGGTTGGGAGTTGAAGAACTCAGTTGGCCCAGACTGCCCGGATCCCAGTTGATTGCCGGGATGCGGAGCTTTAGCACCATCCCCTGGCAACAGCGATGCGCCAGTTTACTCATGATCGATAGCCATGACACGCCACGGATCCGCTCAATCACCGGAGCTTCGGATCTGGTGGGTGTTGCGACTACGGCGATGTTTACGATGCCGGGGGTTCCCATGCTTTGGATGGGAACGGAGCTAGGTCTAGAAGGAGTGAAGGGCGAGGACGGTCGCAGAACCATGCCGTGGCAACGACCTGAGACTTGGCAGAGATCTACTCTGACCGCATTCGAGGAGTTGATAAAGCTGCGGCGTGAGCACTCGGCTCTTCGGGACGGATCTTTGAGGTGGTTGTATGCCGACTCACATCGCGTGGTCTATCTGCGGGAGAGTAACGAGGAAACACTATTGGTATTCCTGGCTAGAGCGCCGGGTCCACCGATAGGTATTCCGGCAACCGCGGTTGGCGCCGGCCCATCAGATGAATGGCAACGAATCTATCCATTCTCGGGTGCCGGGCAGCAGGCGTCCATGTTGGATCTGTCAAACGACGGACCCATGTCTGCGGTATACGTACTGCGTCAGATGGCGTGAGTTGCTGCGTAGCTCACCGCGGTCGGAGTGCGACCTAAAGCATTCGGTTACGAAACCTGGCAAGACCCGGGACTGAAGTGATTGACGCGGGGCTTGTCTGAAATTCGAATTCCCAAATATGCGCCAGCGAGAATATTGTCATCGCGGGTCTGCAAGACAAAGCAACTCCTGTCGTCATTTGGATAGAGCGGTCCGGCCGCCGTCGTGAACTCGATCAGGTATCGCGGACCTTGCGAACTCGTTCGGCGTTCTACCGAGTTGATGCGAAGTTGGTTCGTCGGTGAGTACTTTCCGATGGCTTCCTCCATCGCTGACTGCGGATCGCCTCGAGGGCGCCAGGCGTAGGTCGCAGCAGCATTGAGAATTTCTGGCCCCAACTCACGCATGACCTGTCGATAGGAGGGAGCCACCGGCAACTCTTGGTAGCCGGTGGAATACAGCCAGTCGGAACTCCACTGCGAAAGATCAACCCCAGAAATTGCCTCAGCCCGATCCACTACAGTCTCTGTGTCAGTCGTCGTCCCCGCGGGGATGCGGACTAGTTCGCCCAAGACTTGCCAAAAGAGCTCGTCACCGAGTGTGCTTCGCAGTGAGTGGACCGCGGCCTGCCCACGGAAGTAGGGCGTACTGTTGAGTAGGTACCTAGGGCTGGGGTCGCTGAGGGGAACCTTGTTGAACTGGCCGCGGAAACCCGAGTACCAGCCGTCTTGAACATATTGCCCGTGAACGATGTCGTCCAGCGACCTACTCTTACGCTCGGCTCGCTCGACATTCTCGAGGTACGTGGCGAAACCTTCGTGCAGCCACATGTCCTTAGCGAGGCGAGCCGTGAGCGTGTTACCGAACCATTGGTGGGCTTGCTCGTGGAGGACGGTCTCTTGACTCACCCAGAAGTTACCGCGGCTGTAGGTAGGCCGACCGGCGGTCTCCATCGCGGACTGTCGTCCAGAAACCACAATTGCACCGGTACTCTCGAACGGGTAGCGCCCTAGCCGGGCACCGAGCCACCGGATTGCGCGCGCAGTTCGCCGCTCCATTGTTCGGACGCTAACGCCACTTCCCTTAGCCACTGCCGTAAACGATGGCAGTCCGGCAATCTTGCGAGTGCTGTGGCGGAACCGGTCGATCGCTACCGTTTGCAGATACGGCTGGATCGGGGTGTTCATTCGCCAGCGTGATGTGGTCAGATTCTTTTCGCGGCTGATCCCCTTGAACGTGCCCGTGGACACACCAAGTAGATCCGAAGGTGTTGTGAGTTCAGTTGTCCAGGTGGCCTTATCGGAAAAGACGTCGTTACTAGGGATCCAGGTGGAAGTCCCGGTTGGTTCGGTGTAGGTGACTGAGCCGCCTGGGGTGGGCAACCAGCCATAAACTCCCCGACCGGACTTGTCCTGGATCGGACGAGGTTTGCCTCGGTACCTGACCTTGACCTGGAAATTGTCGCCGCTGGCTATAGAACCGAATCCCGAAACAGTGAGTTTACGACCCGAATGATTGAAAGTCGTAGGCTTTCCTCCGAGAGTGACCTTGCGGATGGTTAGACCGTTGCGAGCGTCCAGACTGAAGTTCCGCAGAGCGTTAGTGGCCTGAATAGTGATCGTCACATTGGCGTTCGCAATGCCATGCGTGCTTTGGTCGTACCGTAGCTTCACATCGTAATGCTGAATGTCGATGCCCTGATTGCCGCTAGGTGACAGATAAGAGTCGTCCCCGTAGCCGGCATCGCTATTGGCGATCGGCAATGGCGCGAGGCAGAGGACAGACACAGCTGCCGCACCAATCAATGAGCCCCAAAGTCCCATAGGGCATCGCCTCTCAAAAGCCAGCCGGTCCACCTGGTACAACACTACTCGCCGCTGGAAGCGAGTAGACGCCGATGAAGCTCTTGATATCGAGATGCAACCCTGGGTCGGGAGCAACAGTGACTCGTCGCTTCGAAAGTTCCATCCCACCCCTGAACAGAGTGTCGGTCGGACGATCAACAAGAACCTGGGCTTTGAGACGTCGCCGCGTCCCAGCTGGTTCCAGAGAGTCGATGCTAATACCCGAGGAGTCGAATGAGGGGCTGAGCAGAGGTATAAAGGTAAGGATTCCCGGTTGACGCGCAACAGCGGTCGCATCAATCCATAATCTCGATTAGCTGAACCATGTGAGGTAGTACCTCCCTTGCATGGCCGATGTTAAGCGAAAGGATTGGTAGGAGCCCATGGCAAAGAAAATCTCGAACACTGATCGGTACGACCACACCCCCAGCGAAATTATGGGGATGTTGCAGAACATCGACTATCTGACCGAAAAGTACACGGCTCTTGGAGACATCCAGTTCGACATCGTGGAGCAACAAGCGACTGATGGGAATTATGTTGTTCAGATTGATCGGGAGGTAGAGGCCAATCTGCCTGACTTCGTCAAGAAGTTCAAAGAGACGAATGAGATGAGTCAGACAGAGAACTGGACTGTAGATGGTGACGGTTGGTCGTGTGAAATGACCATTGACGCCTCACCAGCCAAGATAACCGGGAAGCAGAAAGTTACTCCCGTCGGAGAAAAGCAGTCAGACTGGAAAGTCGAAATGGAAATCAAGGTTGGTGTTCCGCTGGTGGGTGGCAAAGTTGAGAAAGCGATTGCTGAGGAGTCGATGAAACAATTTGGACTTGAATATCAGTTCAACCAACAGTGGCTCGCCAGTAACTCGTAGCCCTAAGTCGAGTTCAGGGCAGCCATGCGATGCGATCGGCCAGAGTGGCGTAGCCGATGAAGGCCACCGCATCGATGAGAAAATGTGCGACCACCATGGGACCTACCCTGCCCCAGCGGCGGAAAAGCCAGCCGAACAGGAGGCCCATGACGAAGTTGCCGATGAAGCCGCCGAACCCCTGGTAAAGATGGTAGGCGCCGCGGATTAGTGCGCTAATAAAGATGGCGGGCCCGGCTCGCACGCCCACCTGGTCGAGCCGATGCAGCAAGAAGCCCAAAATGATGACTTCCTCGAGTACGGCATTTTCTGCTGCGCGAAGGAGGAGAAGCACCCAGTCCCACCAGTTACCCACTACCTCCGCAGCAGCGATCTGTGCGCTTAGCCCCAACTGGTAGGCGATCAGGTAAAAGGCTAGGCCCGTTCCGCCGACCAACGCGGCGAGAAATGCGCCTCGCAACAAGTCGCTTCCAGGTCGGCGAAAGTCAAAGCCGATGGTGGAAAATGACTCAGATGATCGATGGAGGAGGTAGCCGGCGAGGGCGACCGCTCCTAGCGGCAGCACAATAAATGCAATCTGGTAGCTGATGTCCAGCCACGGTCGGTCAGGTGCCACCGGAGAGATGATCGGCGCTACCTGCTCGTTGAGGGGCCTTCCCGAGGTGAGTCGCTCCGCTAGATTCAGCAGGGCTCGGATAGCAGCAGCCCCGAGCGAGACCCATAGGACCAGAACTATTTCCCAGCGAAGGAAGGTTGTCGAAACCCCAGAGGTCTCGGCGTCTCCGGAACCGGACTCAGATTGCGTTGGACGCGTCAACTTTTCACACGCGAGGTGATGAGATGAACGTAGTGACTAGCCTTCCTCTGCGAGTCGTTTCTTCTCTCGCTCGTAAGACTCCAGAATCTCTGCTTCTGCCTCTTCCCGACCTTTCCATTCCGCGCCTTCAACTGATTTGCCGGGCTCAAGGTCCTTGTAGATCAGGAAGAAGTGTTCGATCTCGCGTTTGTCAAACACGGGAACGTGATTGATGTCTCGGAGGTGCTCCTGCCGTGGATCACCTGCGGGGACGCAGAGCACCTTGTCGTCAGAGCCTTTTTCATCGGTCATCTGGTACATGCCAAGAGCCCGGCATTCGATCAAGCATCCCGGGAAAGTGGGCTCCTGTAGCAGCACTAAACAATCCAGCGGATCCTCGTCGAGGCCGAGGGTGTTGTCAATGAAGCCATAGTCATGCGGGTACCGTGTCGAGGTGAAGAGCAGACGATCAAGTTTGATGCGGCCAGTCTCATGGTCCTCCTCATACTTATTCTTGCTTCCACCGGGGATTTCGATGGTTACGTTGAATGTAATTGGGCTGATGGCGTTCACCGATAACTCCTGTCGTCTGAGTTCTGAGTCACATCTTGGTGGTAAGTGATCATGCGTCGCTACCGGAATGGCAAAAAGTCCGTGTTTAGGAGCAATAAAGGTTCTAGAAGACGAAGTAATGGGCTCGTAATAGCCGCGTCACTGCTCGGAGCGTCTCTTATCCTCGGCAGCGGGGCCGGAGCCGTGCACCCGGGGATGGCAGATGCTGAGGCTCCACCATTGACGGTATTAGAGCCGGTCACGGCTACTTCCGGCATCGAGCAGCAGCCTGACGAGATATCGACTCGCATAGCTCGGAAAGCGAACTCTAAGCCGATGGGGAAAGAGTCGTCTACGTACGTGATGGACGCGGCGACAGGCCAAGTTCTCTTCAACGATGAGGGCGATTCTAACCTCATCCCGGCATCTAGTGCCAAGATCCCGACGGCGGCTGGAGTCCTTCTAGCGACCGGATCGGAGATGCGAATTACGACGACAGTGACCCAAGCCGGCGAAAATATATATCTCGTTGGCGGGGGAGATCCGCTGCTATCGTCGAGGAAGATTCCCGCAGGAAGTAACCTTCCGGACTATCCAAAACTCACCTCAATGAAGTCGCTGGCGCGGGATACCGCAGCCGCCATCAAAGGCGAGGCCGGGACTGAGGTTCGTCTGAAGTTTGATGACTCCCTATTCTCAGGGCCAGATTGGGGTCCAGATTGGCCCGAGTATTTCCGGACTAGCGGCATCGTTTCCCCGGTATCAGCGTTAATCGTTGACGACGGGCGGTTGGCCCCGCAAGGGGCCAAGGTGGCAGATCCAGCTAGGGTCGCTGCAGATCGTTTTGCCCAGTTGTTGAAACAGCAAGGAATCTCGGTGAGCAAGATCGATCGAGGCCGCTCTCCCCAAGAGGCAGCGGATATTGCATCGGTTTCGTCGGTCCCGATGCATGCAGTTGTTGCGCAGACTTTGTCCACTTCTGACAACGACACTGCAGAAATGTTGTTTCGGTTAGCGGGACTGGGTGCGGGCTACGAGGGGTCCTTCGCAGGGGGAAGTCGAGCCGTACGAGAAGCACTGGGGTCGGTCGGTATCGCGACAGATGGGGCCCGATTTGAGGATGGTAGCGGCCTGTCACGACTGAATAAGGTCTCACCACAACTTTTGAGTGAAGTCATACGTCGTGCGGTTACTCGACAGGATGGCTTATGGCCGGTGGCGAGCGGCCTCGCAGTGGGAGGAGCCACCGGAACTCTGAAGTTCCGGTTCGACGACATGGTCACGGAGAGCGCTGCCGGATGGGTGCGGGGAAAGACGGGAACTTTGAACTACGTGGCAAGTCTTACGGGATTTGTGCAATCCCAAAGTGGCCGAACTCTGGTGTACTCCTCGATCGCAAACGAGGCTGATTCGTCTTTCGATGCATCAGCCAAGATCGATGAGATGGTCACCGAACTGGCCAACTGTGGTTGCCCCGGCAAGGACCGATAGCACCGAGAAGACGTAGGCTCTGGTCATGGCTATGGTCGATTGGCACGCTGCGGAAGATATCGGGGTACGGCTGGTGCCTGCGGGACCCCAAATTTCGAGTCTAGAAGCCAATGAGGCCGTGGCAGATCTTCAATCAGCTGCAACCGCTTCTGTGGAGCCGGTTCGTGAAGCAACCGGGCTCTTTGCTGACACTGTCACTCACCGTGCGGTGGTCGTCGACCGTAGCGAGTGGATCAGATCGAATGTGGTCGGTATGCGCGAGTTATTGTCGCCGTTGGAAGCTCGGGTAGGCGAGCAGCAGGGCCCAAGTTGGGTCACAGGGAGCGCCGGCCGGGTGGCCGCGATCGAGCTAGGTGCGGCTCTCTCTTGGGTAGCGACTAAAGTCTTGGGTCAGTACGAGGCAGTGGTCCCCCAAGGGCAGCGCAATCGACTCCTCTTGGTGGCACCGAACATTGTCTCGGTGGAGCGAGAACTAGATGTCCCACCGCAAGATTTCCGGATGTGGGTGGCATTGCATGAGGAGACGCACCGGGTCCAGTTTGGTGCTGTTCCGTGGCTCGAAGCCCACTTCCGGTCCGAAGTAGAAGTGTTTCTATCCGAAGTCGAGACTTCTAATACCCAGGCGCTGAAGCGCCTGGGGGCAGTCGTATCAGCCGTAGTTCGAGTCTTGGGTGGAGCGCCCGGAGCCACCATCATCGACGCGCTGCAGACTCCTCGTCAACGGGAGGTCTTCCTTAGGCTCACAGCCCTGATGTCGCTGCTAGAGGGGCACGCCGACTATGTCATGGACTCGGTTGGTCCGGAGATCGTGCCCAGCCTGCCGCAAATCCGAAGTCGTTTTGATGTGCGTCGTCGTAGTCCTGGAGCTAGAGATGGACTGATGCGACGGCTACTGGGCATGGACGCGAAGTTGAAACAGTACACGGACGGTCGGAAATTCGTCGCTCACGTCGTTGATGCGGTGGGAATGAACGGATTCAATCAAGTGTGGCAATCGCCTGAATCGCTACCGAGTTCGACGGAGATTGAACAACCGGCATTGTGGGTCGACCGGATTTCAGGATGAGGCTGGCACCTAATCGCTATCACCTCGCCGTAGCGATGCGGGAGGAGGCGAGCGATCTTCCACCAGATGCAAGGATCTTGATTGCCTGTTCCGGTGGACCAGACTCGCTGGCATTGGCGCGTGCGGCTGCCGATGCCGAAATGCGGGCACACGCAATCGTCGTTGACCACAATTTGCAGTCTGAATCGAGGGCTGTTGCGGATGCCGCGGCGGATCAGTGTCGCCAAATGGGGTTGCCCGCTGAGGTAGTGACTGTAACCGTTGACAAGTCCGGGGTCGGACCAGAGGCCGCGGCCCGAGGGGCCCGGTACTCCGCCCTAGACCAGGCCGCGGCGGAGTCGGACTCGGCAGCAGTGATGCTGGGCCATACGGCAGACGATCAATCTGAGTCGGTATTACTGGGTCTGGTTCGAGGTTCCGGTGCCCGCAGTTTGGCCGGTATTCCACGCCGCAGGGGTCATTACCGACGACCTTTCCTGTCCATTACTCGCGCGACTATTGAGGCTAGTTTGGCCGAAGCCGGCGTAACCGCTTGGGAAGATCCCCACAATCAGGACCACGCCTATCTCCGTTCCCGTGTGAGAACGAAGGTATTGCCGTTTCTGACTGAGCAGTTGGGGCCAGGTGTGGCCGCTGGTCTGCGGCGGACTGGAGCTCTGTCGCGTGCCGATGCTGATCTGCTTGATGGTTGGGCAGATCGGGAGTTCACGGCGCTCGTGCAGGCAGGCTTTTCGGTAGCGCCATTGACCGAGCTGCCAGAAGCGATCCGATGGCGGGTACTGCGGAGATTTCTGATTCACTCTGGTTGTCCGGGATCCAATCTCACCATGGAACACGTCATGAGCACGGATACCCTGATCACGGATTGGCATGGTCAAGGACCACTGATGCTGCCAGGGAGTGTCGTTGTGAGGCGTATATGTGACACCCTCAATGCGGAGCCCGTTGCATCGGAGTAGGAGAACTAATGAAGCCGAGCGACTTGGCCGATGATCTGGACGAGGTGTTGATCGATCAGGAAACGCTGTCGCAGCGAGTCCAGGATCTGGCCGAAGAGATTCATCGTGCGCATCCGGACGGGGATGTAGTGCTGATTGGTGTTCTCAAGGGTGCCTTTATGTTTATGGCGGATCTGTCGCGAGCCGTGCCTGCGCCAGTGCAACTCGACTTCATGGTCGTTTCTAGCTATGGATATGGGTCCAAGTCGTCTGGCGTAGTCCGTATTTTGAAAGATCTTGATCTTGATATCGAAGGCCGGGAAGTCGTAGTCGTAGAGGACATCATCGATTCCGGGCTCACCCTGTCGTGGCTGCTTCGCACGCTGTCATCTCGCAACCCGAAGTCCCTGGAGGTCTGCGCCTTGTTGCGAAAGCGGGAGGCCCTCGAGGTAGATATCGATCCGGAATACTTGGGATTCGACATCCCGAACCAGTTTGTTGTCGGGTACGGACTTGACTACGCGGAGCGTTATCGCAATCTATCTGTGATCGGAACGCTCAGTGATGCGGCCCAGTTGGAGAACGGTCGCCCGCGGGTGTGAGCGCGAATATCTTGATCTCCCGGCCAGCCGTTCCTCGGTAGAGGTTGTAAGCGGGCCACATATCAGCCATCAGTTGCCAAATCTCCTCGCGGACTTGGGGGTCGGTCACCGGTCGCGAGACCATCTCCTGCTCCTCGCCGCCGATCGACAGCAAAGCACGCGGATTTGCTTCTAGGTTGAGCGCCCAGGCAGGGTGATGGCTTTGACCGAAGTTTGAACCAACCAAAATGACATCGTCACCCAGCTTCCCGTATAGCAGGGTGACAGTTCTAAGCTGACCTGATTTCCGGCCCTCGGTCGTGACCAAGCATTGCGGTAAGCCGTAGTTGCCGAGAATCCCGAATCTTCCACCCGAACGCCGCACCACCTTGGCATCCAACGGCGCCAGTTGTGTAGCCGTCCAGATGAACCATCGCCGATGGCCCATCCACCGCATGACATCCCGGTATTTCATGACTGAAAGACTAACCGCACTAGTTACGTCCGTGAGGTTAGTAGGGAGTGATTTCGTGAATGTGGTGATTGTGGGAATGAGGGGTGCCGGCAAGACCAATGTGTCTCGCCGTTTATCACTGATGACTAAGCGCCCTGCGATGTCCACTGACGAGTTGGCAGTCTACGAGGCGGGTGTCGGAATTCCCGATTTTGTCGCAGCACGGGGTTGGCCGCAGTTTCGCGATCTCGAGTATCAGGTCCTAGGAAAACTTTCTCGCTGCGATGACTGCGTCGTAGACTGTGGGGGCGGAATCATGGTCGATCTTGATCAAGATGGCACCGAAATCCTGAGTGATCGCAAAGTGGCGCTACTGAAAGAGATGGGGCCCATTGTCTGGCTACGAGGTGACCTAGCCAGACTCGCCTATAAAGCCGGTAAAAGTGCTGAGCGCCCGGTCCTAGATCACAACCGATCAGCGATGGATCTGATGGAACGCAGACTCCCCTGGTACGAGGAAATCTCCGATTTCACGATCGAGATTGAAGGCAAGAGTCGTCAAGCGATCACTGAGCGGATCGTGCGAGAAGTCGTCAATGAGACGTCCTAGACGATCCTCGTGCCTAGTCATTTGTATTGTTCGCCACTGACGTTGTCGTGTCCTTCAAGGTCTCAGCCCCGCTTGGTGGTGCGTCCTCGAGGTCGCTAAGGGTTGCGTCTTTGGAAGTTGGCCCCGACGCGACTCCCCAGAGAAGAAGCACAAATATGCTGACAATGGCGAGAAGACCGGCCCGGCGCAGCAGGCACTGCAAGACTGCGACCTGGTCAGATTCATCTTCTTCCTGAAGGGCAGAGTGCGAGGCTAGTAGCACTGCACCTCCTTTTTCAGATAACCCCCATCGTGGTCGCTGAGCGGTACCGATGCTGAACTAACCGCGGCGCGTCGCTCGGACATTTCGGGATTTCAACCGATCAGCCGAAGATCGATTTCGGGAATGTTCTCGCTGGGCGTAGCCAATTACTGCCCAGTTGGGATTCGGCTGGGCGCGGGCAGCGTTAACATCCAATAGTCGGCAGCGACTGCGGACAGGAGAGTGCACAATGTTCGAACGGTTTACAGACCGAGCGCGGCGAGTAGTGGTGCTTGCCCAAGAAGAAGCTCGCATGCTCAACCACAACTACATCGGGACCGAGCATATTTTGCTTGGCCTCATCCATGAGGGTGAAGGTGTAGCAGCGAAGGCCTTGGAGAGCCTCGGCATTTCGCTGGAAGCAGTGCGGTCACAGGTGGAAGAGATCATTGGCCAGGGTCAGCAAGCCCCCAGTGGTCATATCCCCTTCACGCCGCGGGCTAAGAAGGTGCTAGAGCTTTCGCTTCGAGAAGCTTTGCAGTTGGGTCACAACTACATAGGTACCGAGCATATTTTGCTCGGGCTCATTCGCGAAGGCGAAGGTGTAGCGGCTCAGGTGTTGGTGAAGCTCGGTGCGGATCTGGGCCGGGTGCGTCAGCAAGTTATCCAATTACTGTCCGGTTATCAGGGCAAAGAGCCAGCAACGGCAGGCGGGCCACAAGAGGGAACGCCATCTGGATCACTTGTGCTGGACCAGTTTGGTCGCAACCTCACCCAGGCCGCTCGCGAGGGCGACCTCGATCCCGTTATTGGACGAGATACCGAGATCGAGCGGGTAATGCAGGTGCTATCCCGCCGAACCAAAAATAATCCTGTCCTCATCGGTGAGCCGGGTGTCGGGAAGACGGCTGTTGTGGAGTCACTGGCTCAGCAGATCGTGTCCGGAGAAGTACCGGATACGCTGCGCGAAAAGCATTTGTACACCCTGGACCTAGGTGCCTTGGTAGCGGGAAGCCGATACCGAGGTGACTTCGAAGAACGTTTGAAAAAGGTTCTCAAGGAAATTAAAACTCGCGGCGACATCATTTTGTTCATTGATGAGATGCATACGTTGGTTGGAGCCGGTGCTGCCGAAGGAGCCATTGATGCGGCAAGCATCCTGAAACCGATGCTCGCGCGCGGAGAATTGCAAACCATCGGTGCCACAACGTTGGACGAATACCGCAAGTATGTCGAGAAAGATGCCGCCCTGGAACGTCGCTTTGCGCCGATCCAGGTCCCGGCCCCGGACGTCGACATGACATTTGAAATCCTCAAGGGGTTGCGAGATCGCTACGAGAGTCACCACAAGGTGACCATCACCGATGACGCTCTGAAGGCTGCTGCGCGTCTATCTGACCGATACATCAGTGACCGGCAATTGCCGGATAAGGCGATTGACCTTATCGACGAAGCTGGATCGCGTCTGCGGATCCGGCGCATGACTGCCCCCCCGGATCTTCGAGAGTTTGATGACCGTATTGCCGAGGTTCGGAAAGAAAAGGAATCCGCGATCGACTCACAAGATTTCGAGAAGGCGGCAAGCCTGCGCGATCGTGAAAAGCAGTTGATGGGCGAGAAGGCTCAGCGGGAGCGGGAGTGGAAAGCCGGTGACATGGACGTCGTCGCAGAGGTGGACGACAAACTTGTTGCTGAAGTTTTGGGTCTCATGACCGGTATTCCGGTGACTGATCTCTCAGAGGACGATACCCAACGCTTGCTCCGCATGGAGGAAGAGCTGCACCGGCGGGTCATCGGACAAGATCAAGCCATCAAGGCTCTATCCAAGTCGATCCGGCGAACGCGGGCAGGTCTCAAGGATCCGAAGCGTCCATCCGGTTCATTTATCTTTGCGGGACCCTCTGGTGTCGGTAAGACAGAACTGAGCAAGACGCTTTCTGAGTTCCTATTCGGTGACGAAGAATCCCTCATTGCGTTGGACATGAGCGAGTACTCCGAAAAGCACACGGCTTCACGACTGTTCGGGTCGCCTCCCGGGTACGTCGGCTATGAAGAGGGCGGACAGCTCACCGAGAAAGTACGTCGCAAACCATTCTCGGTAGTGCTCTTTGATGAGATCGAGAAGGCCCATCCGGACATCTTCAACTCACTGCTACAGGTTCTGGAAGAAGGTCGACTTACTGACGCTCAAGGTCGTGCGGTGGACTTCAAGAACACGGTCATCATCATGACGACCAACCTGGGAAGTCGCGATGTATCGAAGACCTTGGGATTTGCCCCGGTTGACGATGCTGCTGACGCCTACGAGCGGATGAAGAGCAAGGTCCAGACGGAATTGAAACAAAATTTCCGTCCCGAGTTCCTCAACCGCATTGATGACACCATCGTGTTCCATCAACTCACACCAAACGAAATCGTTTCCATCGTGGATCTGATGGCGGCACGATTGGACGAGCGCCTGGCCGATCGAGATCTGAGTGTGGAGTTCACGGCAGCCGCCAAGGGACTGCTAGCCGAACACGGCTATGACCCGGTTATGGGTGCGCGGCCGCTTCGTCGCACCATCCAACGAGAGATCGAGGATGTGCTGAGCGAGAAGATCTTGTTTGGTGAGATTCCGCCGCACAGCCTGATCGTCGTAGACGTTGCAGCTGAGGATGACGATGAGGACTTCACCTTTACGCCACAGCCGAAGGCCGAGTTGCCGGACACCCCACCCGTGGAGATTGCTGAATCAGACTGAACGATCAGGTCACAGGCAAGGTAAAGCGATTGTCCGGCGTCTCCACCAGGAGCCCATCGACGATCAGTGAGGCTTGAGCACGTGCGAGTTGCCGCTCGTCATGCCACGTCACATCCAAGTCAGCCTGGCTCACTCCCCCTGGGGTGCTTCGAAGAAGTTGCATGATTCGGCCGCGCACTTCGCGGTCACTTCCAGCGAATCGCGCCTGGCGATTGGGCGGTGGGCGGTTAGCGGGGCTTCCCGCTAGAGACCAACTACAGTCGGCAACGAGCGGACACCCACCGCAATGCGGTGTCCGTGAGGTACAGATGAGTGCCCCCAGCTCCATCAGTGCTTCGCTGATTGTCGCCGCTTCCTCGTTGGTCGACGGTAATAAGGTTTCTAACTCCTCCCGCTCGATTCGAGTCACCGCGCTACCTCGTGGGTGGGCGAAACCGTGTCGGTATCGAGCTAGTACTCGTCGGACGTTGGTATCGAGTACCGGAACGCGTCGGCGGTAGGCAAACGCAATGACTGCGGCAGCGGTGTAGTCGCCTATGCCAGGCAGAGAGATCAAGTCTTCGTAAGTGTCGGGAACGCGGCCGTCGAAGTCTCCCCTAATACGCACAGCAGCCGCATGTAGCCGCAACGCTCGCCGCGGATACCCCAAACGATCCCACATGATGACCGCTTCGCCGGGTTGGTCGGTGGCCAGTGCAGTCGGATCCGGCCAACGGTCCAGCCACGCCTCCCAGGCAGGTAGGACTCGGGCTACTGGAGTTTGTTGCAGCATTACTTCGCTGACTAACACCGCCCAAGGGTCCCTCGGTGGAGTACGCCAAGGCAGATCACGGCGGCTTTGCTCAAACCAACGATCCAGTTCCTCCACCCCATCATTATCCGGGAGAGGATTGCAGCGGGTTACAGCGGTCCTCGACCCGCGTCCTCCACAGTTTTGTCGGGAGGCAGAGCTAGCCTGACGCTAATAGACAGGGAGTCGTTTCCGAGACGAAGCCTTGTGGGTTGCGCTCGCGACCGTCGGCCGCTTGGCAGGCACCGGTGGCGAATGATTGCTCAGCCTCAAGTTGAATAACCCGATCGGGTGCGATGGAGGGAGTAGCAAGTGGCGCGAAATAGCCGCAGGTTTAGCTGTACAGAGTGCAGCGCTACTAGTCTGAAATGGTTGGGACGATGCCCTCACTGTCAGCAATTCGGCACCATGGCCGAGGTAGCTCAGCCCCCAAGCGGAAGCAGTGCAGGCACCCGAACGAGAGGTGCGGCCAGCCGGCCGACGACAGTCGCGAAACCGGCCAGTGAACTTGCGGAACTTCATACGGATCGAATAAGTACCGGAGCCGGCGAGTTTGATCGAGTACTCGGGGGTGGCCTAGTGCGGGGCCAAGTTGTTCTCGTAGCCGGAGAACCCGGAGTAGGTAAATCGACTTTGTTACTTTCGGTCGCCGATCGCTTTAGTCGCAGCGACTCGAGTCGGCCGGTTCTTTACTTGTCGGGAGAAGAATCTGCCGGTCAGGTTGGTGTGCGTGCTCGCCGCATTGGGGCCCTGGCTGATCGTTTGCTTGTGGCTGATGAAAATGACCTGAGCGCTGTTCTCGGTCACATCGAGCAGCACGATCCCGCCCTTGTGGTGGTGGATTCAGTGCAGACGTTGGCGTCTCCTGATGTTGATGGAAGAGCAGGTGGAATCTCACAGGTCGCAGAGGTGGCTGCCGTACTAACCAGGCAGGCCAAAGCCCGCGGTGTGCCGACCCTATTGGTCGGCCAGAGTACTCGCGAAAATTCGGTTGCGGGGCCGCGTGCTCTTGAGCATCTGGTTGACACGGTTCTGACTTTCGAAGGCGATCCACATACCCAAGTGCGGCTATTGCGTGCGGTGAAGAATCGATATGGTCCCGCCGATGAGGTCGTTTGCTACGAGCAGACCGATAGGGGCTTAACCGAACTCGCGGATCCCTCCACCCTGTTCCGGTCCAGTCGAGATCAAGTTGTCCCGGGTACCTGTCCCACGGTGATCCTCGAGGGTCGACGCCCATTGCTTGCCGAAGTGCAAGCTCTGGTGTCGCCGCCTACCGGGCAGCATCCTTACCGAGCAGTGACCGGCCTCGACCGATCTCGTGTGGGGATGCTATCGGCCCTCACCCAAAGAGAAGGTGCCCTGTCGCTGCACCAAAATGACCTCTTCGTAGCTACGGTTGCCGGGCTTCGGATCACCGACCCGGCTGTCGATCTAGCGATCTGCCTGGCCATTTACTCCGCTGCGGAATCTCAGCCGGTGCCGCAAGGAGTTATTGCATTTGGCGAAGTCGCTTTGTCAGGAGATCTGCGACCATCTGGATCGTTGCCGCAGCGGTTAGCCGAGGCTCACCGCCTCGGCTACACGTTAGCGCTGGTTCCCGATAGCGCCGAGATCGGTGACCCACCGATTAGAACAATCGGGGTGCAGCGGCTGGAGCACGCGATGGCGGCCGCTTTTGATTTTGGGAGAACGCCTGCGGACCAGTCTGTTGAACTGGGGTGAGTTCGACAGCCGACTACTCCAGAGTGAAGGCAACTTTGTCGCTTTTCACATCCAGATTTTTGCCAATGACGTCGTACGAGCCTGGTTGAGCGGCAGCTTGGTCGCTTGGCTGCACCGGGCATCCCTCAGCGCTAATCGTTCGCGGCCACGGAACAGTTACAGAAGCCACTGCCTGGGGATCTAGTGTTTGTACGTCCGCAGTTCCAGCGGTATCGCAATCATCGCTGGACCATACCCGCACGCCGCCGGAGCTAACTTGAATGCTGTTAGCGTCCGAGCCGATATTTCGGGTGCATGATTCGCTGCCCGAATTTTGGATGGTGAGTGTGATTTGCGGTTCAGTTCCAGATGGATAGGCGGTTGCGTCAGGCTCTACAGCGACCTCGATGTCACTATCCGCGCAAGTACCTTCCCCATCGGTAGTCGATCCGGTCGGAGCAGGTGCGGCTGTCTCGCTCGCTGCCGGCGGCGGAGCAGATGACTCGGTCGCACTTGGATCGCCTTCGCTGCCTCCCCGAGAGATGAGCCAGATAAAGAGGAGGAGCAGAAGGAAGGCACCGATAACCAGGGCTCGACGGCGCCAATAGATCTTGGGATCTTCGGGGCCCACCGGGTTGATTACTGAACTCACCCATTAAC
>PAAU01000067.1 GCA_002699445.1 Micrococcales bacterium
GGGTACCGGCACCGCGCCGGCGTACCAGAGCGCGAAATCAGTCAAGGTCCATTCGAACCGCGTCTTGGACATGATGCCGACTCGATCGCCGACACCAACGCCGTTGGCCGCGATACCACGAGCCAGCTTCCGTACCTGATCGCCGAATTCTCGATAGCTCACATCACGCCACGAGCCGTCAGGCTGTGCCACGGAAAAGGCACTATCGTTTGGCGCTGCTTTCTCACTTTCGACGAGGAACGAAGCCAAGCTTCCAGTGTCGGGCGCCGACACCAATGCGCGCTCCCTAAATTCCTTCATGGGTGGTCCTCCCAAATAGTTCTTACCCGGAGCCTAGTAAGTCCGATACATGGAGCGTGCATCGCCTCCCCATAAGCGGGTGACTGCGGCGCGGGTTCGGCTGCGATAGGGCACTATGGAGGGGTGCCTGTAGTTGACTTAGTGGACGAGACCTTCATCGTGGTTCGTCCTGCACATTTGGCAGGCGTGATCGCGGAACAGGACCGCTGGTCGGTGTGGTGGCCCGACCTGTCGATGCAGATTTTCATGGATCGTGGGGAAAAGGCCTGAGGTGGTCTATCACTGGGAACTTGGTCGGTTCGGCCGAAATCTGGGTTGAGCCATTCGGAGATGGTGCGATTCTTCACTATTACTTGCGCGGTGATCCAACAGTTTCAGAGGCGGATGCCACCGCTCGCACTATGACCGATTCGCCAAGAGGGCGTAGAGCAGCAGACCGATTACGGCGGCGCCACGCTTTGCGCTGGAAACAGAACGTATGGGCGTTGAAGGTTGAGTTGGAGGAAGGTCGACCACCGGGTTCGGGGGAGTGGTGAGGTTCGGATGACCCGACAGATGAAATGCGACAACTGCGGTGCGCAAATGTCCTCGACCGCGCAATGGTGCTCGTTGTGTCACGCAGCGATAATCGAGGAGCAGGACGACCTAGTTGGTCTTCCGCCACCTGCCGTACCTCAGGCTCCAATCCAGCCAGCACCACCGACTCAGCCACCACCGCCCGATCTGCCGCCGCCGGTCCAACCACCACTTCCTCCACCCAACCAGGCCGATGCTACAACCGCTGATATGGAGCAGTGGGGGCTCATGTTGGCTATGGAAGAGAGTGGAAAACAATCTCGGTGGTCGCAAATGATGTCGAATCGGGGAGCACGGATTGGCCTCGCGGTTGCTGGCGCGTTGGGTGTGATGTTGTTCCTAACCGTGGTGGGCTTAATTTTGGGTGCGTTGGTGGGTTGAGAGATGCAGATCAACTTGATCAGTGACGTGCATTTCCGGACTGATGGACTCGCGGAAGCGAATCGGGACGCGGATGTGTTTGTCTGCCTGGGAGATCTCATCCTTTTTCTCGACTATGACGACCCGGCCGAGGGGATCTTCGCCAACTTATTTGGTACCGCGAACTCCGCTCGCTACATCGAGATGCGTCGTCGGTTCAAGTTCGACGAGGCGAGAGCTTTTTCGAGGGAACTGTTCGAGTCGATCGGTGCTGAGCCCTGGCAAGCGATCTCGGAACAGGTTGCGGCTCAGTACGCCAAGTTGTTTGCCGCCATGCCTGGTGGCTTGATGACCTATGGAAACGTTGATCTGCCCGTCATGTGGCCAGAATATGTCCGTTCTGATCAACAAGTGCTGGACGGCGAAACAACCGAGATAGACGGACTTCGCGTTGGCTTCGTGGGTGGCGGCTTACAGACTCCGTATCGAACGCCATTCGAGATTAGCGACGAAGATTTCCAGCGCAAAGTCGACCAACTGGGTGAGGTTGATGTCTTGTGTACCCATATCCCGCCCGCAGTACCAGAGATTTGCTACGACATTGTGGCGCGCCGGCTCGAACGTGGCAGCACGGCTCTGCTGCGGTACATCGAGGAAGTACAGCCGAGATATGCGGTACACGGGCACGTACATCAGCCGCTAGCTAGTCGAACGACAATCGGGCGCACTGAGGTGATCAACGTCGGTCACTTCCGTTCATTAGGTCAGCCATACCGACTTATCGTGAACTGATGAGGGGCTGATTCAACCTGGCTCGTCCGGAAAGGGTGGTCTAGGGGTAGCGTTGGGGTATGGCGGAGCGAACCGAGGCTGATATTGCGATCTCGGCGGATCCGGCCGCGATCATGGCAGTAGTTGCCGATACAGTGCACTACCCGGATTGGTGCCCCGGAGTCAGATCGGCGGAAATCGAGGAATTATTCCCCGATGGTAAGCCCCTCGACGTGCAGATGGTTTTCGATTCAGGACCGATCAAGGACACCCATCGTTATCGCTACGACTCCTGGACCGACACCGAAGTGCGCTGGCATCTCTTGCAGGGAGAAACGGTGACCGCACTTACGGGTATCTATGAGTGCACCCCCGGGCCGACGGGAACAACCGTCGTTCACTACCGACTCTCCATGCACCTGGCAGTTCCTATCATTGGCGCTCTGCGGCGTCGGGCTGAAAAAGTCATCGTTCGCACCGCATTGCAGGGACTCAAGGACCAAGTGGAGAGTGCATGAGCGACACTCGAGTTCTGCTCTTTACTGGGAAGGGTGGGGTAGGGAAATCCACGCTGTGTTCCGCCAGCGCTGTGTCCGCGGCGGAACTCGGGATGCGAACGCTAGTTATTTCCACTGATCCGGCGCATTCGGTTGCAGATGTATTTGGTATCGATGCAGATGGAAGCGGGCCGTTGCCCGTGCTTGATCGATTAGATGTACTGCAACTTGATAGTCGAATGCTCCTCGAGCGGTCCTGGCGTTCAGTACAGGAGTACCTGCTCAAGGTGCTCGATAGCGCGGGTGTTGGCAATGTGGCCGCGGAGGAACTCACGGTTCTCCCAGGGGCCGAAGAAGTCTTGGCGCTGTTGGAAGTCCGCAACTACGTTCGATCCGGTGAATACGATCTTGTAGCACTCGACTGCGCGCCCACCGCTGAGACGCTGAGACTGCTGTCCCTACCTGAAGCCTTGGATTGGTACATGCGCAAGATTTGGCCTGTTGAGCGACGGGTTGTGACCGCGCTGCGTGCACCGCTGTCCAAGACGACTGGGGTGCCGATGCCTGGTTCTGAGGTGTTAGACGCCGTCGAGCGGCTCCACGATGACCTTGCCGAAGTGAAAGCGGTTCTTACCGCGCCGCAGTCAACAGTTCGGTTAGTGTTCACTCCAGATGCTGTGGTGCTGGCTGAGGCCCGACGAACTTTGACGTCTTTATCTCTCTTTGGTTATCGAGTGGACGCTGCGATTGCCAACCGTATTTTTCCAGCTGGATCGGATGATTGGCGCAGTGGCTGGGCCGAAGCTCAAGCCGAACGGTTACAACAAGCACGTCAAGACATGGCCCCATTGCCGGTTTTGACGGCGCCCTATCGCGCGAGTGAGCCAGTTGGCGCAACTGAGCTTCGGGAGCTGGCTGATCAGGTGTACCCCGAAGGTGATCCTTTAGGGATCGCCGAAGCTGAACCGCCTCTGAAACTGGAGCGGTTGGGGGAGCAGATCGTGGTTGTGTTGCGGTTACCCTTAGCGGTAAAAGGCGATGTCGATTTAGCGGAACGTAACAGTGAACTCATCGTGACCGTTGGTGGTTACCGACGTGTCTTGGCGCTGCCGTCGGCCTTACTACGACATCGAGTGGTCGGTGCCGGTTTAGCAGACGGTATGCTTCGCGTTCGATTTCTGCCTCGGGACCTCGACTAAGACTAGTTAGGCCGCGTTTCTCGATTCAGTTGTTCTTTTCTCTCTCACTTAATTTGCGATTGAGTCGGCAAAAAGTTGTCTTCTAGCGGATTCGACTTGTCCTGACGAGTACTGTTGTCAGGTGTCGCGTTTTCGGTTGCTGGTAAGTGCCGCGCCATCGGTGGACGAGAACTTGAACGGAATAGTTCAGTGAAGAGGAGATTCGTCATGAAAGCTGTTAGCTATCGCCAGCGAAATGCGTTCCGAGGACTAGTAACTTTGGGTGCCAGTGTCGCCGTTACGGCTGGTGGCATGGCCCTGATTGCGCCCGCGCAGGCAGCGCCGGGAGATTTGGCTGAAACCGTCGAGGTCCCTATCTGGACCAATCAAGACCCTGGCAAGACGATCAATAAGGGGAGCTTTGATGTCGGCGGGTTGTTCGAAGACAGTAATACGAAGGCAGCTGGACTAAAACGCACCGCCGCCACATATCTCTGTAACGGCGTGAGCACTGGTTACCGAGTCTCTGCTGGTTATTATGTAGCGCCGCCTGTGCCGACTGGTCCTAATCCGGAATATCAAGGACCGGATTATCCAGCCACAACTTACGGGGTGCCGCAGTACGCGACAGCGTTTGACGGCACGCAACAACAGCTGCGCGAATACCCAAGTTATTTATCTAGCACTTGGAATTATTTGGACTACACGCTGTCACCCATCAACCAAGACCAAACCTCGGCTGATTGGGTCACGACTCACGACAGTTTGAAAGGTATTGGCGATGCGAAAGCCGCCGGTTTCAACTTCAGTGGAGATCCGAAAGACGTAGTCGCTACCGCCGCTGTGGTGAATTTGAAAGACAACAAAGATATCTACTGGAACGTTAAATGCATCTATGAGAAGAGCGCGGTTTTTTCACAGACAAACTTTGCTTTTGGTGCCGTAGCGGTTGGCGTGGTGAAGACGCTGCCGTTGTCGATTTATAACTCGACGTCTCTGCCCGTGACCATGCAGGTAACCAAGACTGAGGCCCCTTCGACCTCCAGTAACGATTTTTCGGTTGATGTCAACGCAGGGCAAGCGTGCTCCATCTCAGAGCCTTCCGGAGCAAGTGCTGTACTCAGCGTGGATCCAGGCGTTACTTGCGTGGGTTCCATGTCATTTGCTCCCACACAAGATGCCGGATCGGTGTCCGCGGCAGTGGCAATATCTAGTCAACAGTTCCCGGACAAAGTGCTGCAGCTAGCTGCAAGTGGGAATGCGGGATCAGGTCCATTAAAGATGACGCCTAAGGACCTGGGCGACGTGGGCGTTGGCGATGTCGAGGACAAGAAAATCAAGGTTACAAATACCAGTAGTCGTAATGTGACGATTGAGAATTCGATACTCGATGGACCAGGTAAGGCGGTGTATAACCGGCCGAAGTCGGAAGACAAGTGCTCTGGAAAAACGCTTTCCCCCGGAAAGAAATGTCAACTGTTCGTGCGTTTCAAGCCGACCGTGGCTGCCAATCAGGCCGTGAACGTGATCCTGGATACTAGCAATGGCAGTTTTGCTACCTCAGCAATCGGCAATGCTTCGGCAAGTGTTCAGGCTCCGAGTAAGGTGACCGACCTCACGGTCCCCAATAAGTATCGAAAGGCGACTAAGGCGCGAGGCGATTGGTACGCCCCTGAAGTCCTCGGAACAGCAGTACCCAACAAGTACCAGACGCGACTTAAGCAAAAGCCCAATAAATGGGGTAACTGGTCCAAGAAGGGCATTAGCCGAAATAGCAACGGCAAGTTCAAGAGGACTCGTAAGAACTTGACCCCCAATAAGCGTTACGTGATGCAGGTCAGGGCAGTATCGGCGGCTGGTCAAGGCAAGAAGGTAAAGGTGAAGTTCAGGACCAAGTCCTGATTCACCGTGAGTCTCACAGGACCGCTACGCCCCAGCTCCTGGTGGACGGGAGCCACCTGTTACTTGATCGAAAGTTACCTAGTGAGATTCTAGTGATGGGGGAGCGACCTTCGTGTTGCCGAAAAGGAGGACTCATGAGCGAGCAGCCTTGGTGGCACCAGAACAGCGGTGAAGATCAGCAACCGTTGCAGGATGGAGTGGGATCTGCGGCCGAAGAAGCCGCTCGGCTCTTTTCTGCCATGCGTGACCGGTTCCTTTCTGACCCAGCCACAATGCGAGCTGGAGCGAAGCTGTTAGAGACTTTCTCGACTCTCCAGCGCTCTTCCGGTGGGGTTATCCCCGGTGAACCATCAGAGTGTGCCTACTGCCCCGTTTGCCAGGCCATGGCGCGAGCAAAGTCACTCAATCCAGAGAGTATGGAACGACTGACCGCTGCTGCTGTCGAGTTTGCGGACAATGTCCGAAATATCGTCGGCTTGCCCGAGGAAGAAGACGACGATCGAGTTCGACATGTCCCACTCGATGAAGATTTTGAAGATTGGCCGGAGCCAACTCAGGCCACCGAATCGGTCAAGGCTGACGAACCAGAGCGAAACAACCCCCCGGGTCAGTAGCCTGACAGTTGAGCAAGGAGGATTCCTATGCCCAACGCGCTGGGTGTCGATATTGGCGGAACCAAGATCGCCGCTGGAGTAGTCGATGAAGATGGGCAAATTCTGACCCAAAACCGAAGGGCCACCCCTGCTCGTAATCCAAAAGCCGTTTTGGCCACGATTGTGGAGTTGGTAAACGAATTTGCTGACGAGTCGTTTGATCGCATTGGTATTGGTGCTGCCGGATTAGTGGACGTGTACCGATCTAGAGTCATATTCGGTCCGAACCTGGGTTGGGCTGACGAGCGACTTAAAGATCAAGTAGAAAAAGAGACGGGTATAAAGACCATTGTCGAAAATGATGCCAACGCCGCGGCTTGGGGCGAGTTTCGTTTCGGTGCCGGACGNGGCACGAANGACATGGTCATGGTTACGGTTGGTACNGGCATCGGCGGCGGCATCGTCTTGGGTGGCAAACTTCAGCGTGGTGCTCACGGGATGGCGGCTGAACTGGGCCATCTGCGTTTAGTCCGTAATGGGCAAGTATGCGGTTGCGGTCGATACGGATGCTGGGAGCAGTACGCCAGTGGAAGTGCCCTACTACGGACGGCCCGGCAGATGGCTCGAAATCGTCGCAGCGAGGCAGACGTTCTATTGTCCTTTGGCGATGGCACCCCTGAAGGAATCCGTGGTCGAGATATTACCGCTGCAGCCAAAGAGGGAGACCCGGTTGCCATTGACGCTTTCAACCACGCCGGCAAATGGCTCGGTCGAGGCCTGGCTGAGGTTGCGGCCTTACTTGATCCTGGATGTTTCATCATCGGGGGCGGTGTGATCGATGCAGGTGATCTACTGTTGGGGCCGGCAAGAAGCGTCCTCCTGCAGGAGGTTGTGGCGAGGGAACACCACGAACCCGCGCCAGTCATTGCGGCGGAGTTAGGCAATGAGGCGGGAATTTCGGGTGCGGCGGATCTTGCTCGCAGGTGAGATTGAGTCAGCCGGGCCGATAGCCAGGCACTAATTCTGTTGCCAACTGTTCCATAAATAGTCCGATGTCAGTGACTACCCCAACTGCTTGCGCCGAGCCACGATCCGAGAGTTTGGTGACTGTAGCGGGGTTGATGTCCACGCACACCAGTGGGACTGAAGCCGGAAGAATATTTCCGGTGGCGATGGCATGCAGCATAGTTGCCACCATGATCGAGTAGCCGACATCGTCGATGGCACCCCGCATAGCTCGCTGCCCTTCGAGCACGTCTGTGTATACGTCGGGCAATGGGCCGTCGTCGCGGACAGATCCGACAAGAACGTAGTCGTTGTCCGCGCGAACCATCCCGTGCATTATGCCCCCGGTGATTACTCCTTCTGCCACAGCTTGAGCGATCGACCCCGATCGCCGAACCCGGTTGATGGCGCGCAGATGATGTTCGTGTCCATGATCAACGCCAGCAGCATTGGTTAAATCAACACCCAATGACGTGCCGAACATATTTGATTCGATGTCGTGTGCAGCCAACGCATTTCCAGCGAACAGTACGTCCACGTAGCCGGCCTCGATTAATGCAACCATGGCCGGCCCAGAGCCGGTGTGCACTATGGCCGGGCCGCCGACCCAAAGAATCTTTTTCCCGTCCGCTTTCACCCGTCGGAAGTCTTCTGCGATATTGCGAACCTGGAGACTTTGAGGCTTCTCACTGGATACCACCGAGTTCATGAACTCAAACGTGGTCTCTTCGGGGTTGATGGACCGGGGCTCAGTCTTCACTCGAACGCCCTCAGTGCCGATTATGACCATCTCGCCCTCGACTACGTCAGACATGGGCTTGGTGACAGGCACGCCGTCGGTGATAACAATTCCACAATCCATCTCGGGATTGGCCAAGCGTTTCCACTCACCGTGCAAGAAGACTTCAGTTTCCAGATTGGTGGAAGAGTAAAAGCCTTCGGGGAAAGAACCGGCTACATCGACCGCGGCTAGCTCGGGCTCTCCTGGTTCAGTGAGGTTTGCGCCGTAGCGTTGCAGCCGGTTGAGGACCTGTTGCAGCGGGATGCCGGCCGGTGCACTGATGGCCAGTCGCACTGATGTCGGATCATCAGCCCGTTTACCTATCTCGAACCGCTCCATAACGTAGTCGCAGTCCTGACCGATGATCTCATTCAGAATTCGGGCCAGAGTGCCGTCATCGAGTACGTGGCCAAATAGTTCCACCCGCTCGGTCTCGGTCATGACACCTCCACATCAGTCGAGCAAATCGTTTCAGATTTTCCGGACTAATGAGCGGTTAATGATTAGACGACGGAGCCGTCGTCCCAGCCGTCCCGAGGCTTTTCTTCATGACGAGCCACGAGGGTGCAGAATCCGGCGATAAAAATACCCAGGCCAACGGTGGTCAAAATATCTGGTAGCTGTAGCAGGACAGTGAGAAGAAGTAGAAGTGGTCCTACGATGACGCCGCCCCAAGCAAAGCGAGAGATGCGATCCCTCGGCCGCGGAATATCCGGTGGGGGAGGGGGCACATATTCCTCTTCATGATCTAAAGGCAGCGGCTCCTCGTCGGGAGGTTGAGCTGGGTGGCGACCAAGTGCAGCTCTACCGTCGAGAAGATGAGGTAGATCAAGTTGATCTGGATCGCTGCGGACAAGACGATCTGACAGGCGAATAGTTTCGGGGTCGTCTTGCAAGAGGTCGGGAAGAACGAGTCCGAGCACCGATTTGGCTCGTTCGGTGTCCGACTCGCTGACCGCGATCACTGTTGTGTCACCGTCAGGTATAGGCTGCGCTGTCACTGATGCGTCCGCTAGTAGCTGAACAATATGATCAACTAGGGCGGGCGAAACGCGACACAGCGCAACGTGATCGATCACGATGTCTCCTCTCGCCCACGGAATTTGCTACTTCCAGCCGGTAGCAACCTAAATAACGTGGCAGCTTCGGTAAATTGTTCCCGAATAGCGGAAATATACTCTTTTCATGGTCTCACGTTCTCAAGCTTCTTGGGTCACCCGAACGAGACGTCGTAGTGCTTTTGGCATGTCGTTGCGTTGAGTACTGACCTGACATTGCATCATTGTGGTGACGCATTCGGCATGTCGCGCCAATCTACTGGGCATTAGCGCGTTGGTTCGGGCAATCTGGGAATCTAGCAGGAAGAGAGGAGCGACGGTGCTTTATTGGTTCCTCAAGAGATTTCTGTTGGGCCCGTGGCTTCGGGTGCTCTTCAGGCCCTGGTGTGATGGGGAGGAAAACATTCCCGACGATGGCGCAGCCATCTTGGTAAGCAATCATCTGTCCTTTTCTGACTCAATCTTTCTGCCGCTAGTGCTGAAGCGGCGAGCTACGTTCCTGGCGAAGAGCGATTACTTTACGGGTAAGGGGCCCAAAGGTGCGCTCTCCCGAATGTTTTTCGGTGGAACGGGGCAAGTTCCGATTGATCGTTCCGGTGGAAAGGCATCGGAAGCGGCCTTGCACACCGGTCTCCGAATCCTGAATGAAGGTCACCTGCTCGGGCTTTACCCAGAAGGGACGCGTTCACCCGATGGATCGCTGTACCGCGGCAAGACGGGAGCCGCCCGCATGGCCCTAGAGGCTGAGGTCGCAGTTATCCCGGTTGCAATGATTGGCACCTACGAGGCACAACCGTCGGGCCACGTACTACCCAGACTGCGTCGGATCGGCGTTCGATTTGGTAAACCGCTCGATCTATCCCGGTACTACGGCATGGCTGAAGATCGGTTTGTTCTGCGCTCAGTGACCGATGAAATCATGTACGACTTGATGCAAATGAGCGGGCAGCGTTACTCCGATATCTACGCTGCGGCCGCGAAAAAGGAAATGCGCAGCCACAGTGAAGACATTCCTGAGCAAGGCGAGGGTGTGCGTCCAGACGATCGGGCGCAACAACAAGCCTGAAGCGGATGTGACCCCGACGCCTGCCTGCGGCTAACCTTGAGAAGTGACTGTTACGGACTGGGAGTCGCTTCCGATCGCTCAAGCCATCCCTTGGATTGATCAGCAGGAAGTCGAGAAGGTGGCTACGTCGCTATCCGCTGCCCCCGGTTTAGTCCACGGCAGCGATTGTGGGTTGCTAACTCAACGCTTGGCGGCGGTGGAACGTGGGGAATCTTTTGTCTTAACAGCCGGAGACTGTGCAGAGACTTTTAATGCCAACACCACTGCCTCGCTACGTGCTCGGCTACGCACAGTGCTACAGATGGCGGTGGTGTTGACCTACGGTGGCTCGCTACCTGTTGTAAAGATCGGCCGTATGGCAGGTCAGTACTTTAAACCTCGCAGCAAGCCAGTTGAGTCACGGGACGGCATCGAGTTGCCTTCTTACTATGGCGACGCGGTGAACCACTTGCCCTTTGAACCCGAAGCGCGTCGCCCAGACCCAAGAAGGATGTTGGGGGTCTATCGAGCAAGTGGTGCAGCTCTCAACCTGATCAGATCCTTCACCCAAGACGGTGGTGCAGATTTGCGCCAGGTGCAGATGTGGAATCGAGACTTTGTTCGAAATTCTCCGGCCGGCCAACGATATGAGCGGCTAGCAGCTGATATCGAACGCGCACTGGATTTTATGCACGCATGCGGAGCTGATCCCGCGGAGTTTCGTAGAGTTGAGTTCTTCGTAGGCCACGAGGCGATGTCTTTGGACTACGAGCGTGCGATGGTTCGCGCCGATCCGGTGACCAGTCAGGTATATGGATCCTCTGGTCACTTCCTCTGGGTGGGAGAGCGGACACGTCAACTCGAAGGTGCCCATGTCGATTTTGCCGCAAAGATCTCCAACCCGATCGGAGTCAAGCTTGGCCCGACTGCGGAACCGGAAGAGGTCGTCGAGCTGGTTCGTGCTCTTGACCCGCAACAGATACCGGGGCGACTAACACTGATCACTCGGATGGGCGCCGACAACGTCGTGGCGAAGTTACCTGGCATCGTATCGGCGGTGACGGCCGCCAAACTGCCGGTCATATGGGTGTGCGACCCCATGCACGGCAACACGAAAGAGGCTCCATCCGGGCACAAGACTCGATTCTTCGACGATGTCGTCTCCGAGGTGAGGGACTTCTTCGCAGTGCATCGTAGTTTGGCGACCCATCCGGGAGGGCTTCACGTGGAGTTGACCGGCGATGACGTCACCGAGTGCATTGGGGGCACGCAGGGAGTCGCCGAGGGCGATTTGGGTATCCGCTACGAGACTGCCTGCGACCCGAGGCTGAATCGAGAGCAGTCACTGGAGCTTTCGTTCATGGTGGCGGAAATGTTGGCCGCTAACTAAAGAGCTAGCGGGCGGGTGCTGAGTAGGAGCGTCCCACGGTGGTCGCTAAGGCCGTCAACGATTCTGCAATCTCGGTGATGTCTTCAGCCGCAAGTGCTTGAGCGCCATCTACTCTGGCCGATTCGGGATGGGGATGAACATCGATCAGCAGGCCGTCGGCGCCAACTGCAACGGCGGCGCGCGATAACGGCTCGACAAGCTCTCGTCGACCCCCTGAGTGGCTGGGATCCACGATAACTGGCAGGTGAGAAAGAGCTTGGGCGACCGGAACTGCGGAGATATCAAGCGTGTTGCGAGTAGCGGTTTCAAAGGTTCGAATGCCTCGCTCACAGAGCACGATTTCCAGATTTCCTCGCTGGGCGACGTATTCCGCGGCCATCAGCCATTCTTCGATGGTCGCGCTCATACCGCGTTTGAGTAATACTGGCTTGCCGGCACTGCCCACCGCCTGCAATAGAGCGAAGTTAGCCATATTTCGAGTACCGATCTGCAACATGTCGGCATGTTCGGCGATGATATCTACGTCAGCTGCATCCACGATTTCGGTCACGATTGGCAAGCCAATTTCAGATCGAACATCAGCCAAAATCTCAAGCCCCCGGCGCCCCAAGCCTTGAAAAGCATACGGAGACGTCCGCGGCTTGTAGGCGCCTCCCCGCAAAACTGTAGCCCCCAGCTGTCGAGCCAACTCAGCGGCCTCGAGAGTTTGCTCCTCGGTTTCTACCGCACAAGGGCCTGCCATCACTGTGAGCACACCCGGTCCGATGGGAGTGTGCGTCTCCCCGCTGCCTAGCCAGACAGTTGACCGGTCGGGATGGTGGTCACGCGAGACCAACTTGTAAGGGGTTGAGATTCGTACTGTGTGGTCGACTCCGGGCATACCGTCTAGCCCGAGATCACCAAAGTGATCGAGATCGCCGATGAGACCGATGATGGTTCTGCTTGCACCCCGTGAGATGAAAGCCTCACCACCGGCATGTGTTACTCGATCGACGACATCGGAGACTTCCGCTTCGGAGGCGGCGGCATGCATGACAACAACCATGGTGGACTTTCCGTTGAGTACGGTGACTCTAGGCTACCTGTTGCTGATCGACCGGATTGATCAGCAGGGTGACTGGCCGTGGAGTTCGATCGGATGTTCTGCAAGGCCTCGCTCTGGTCCTACTTGGTAGCAGCCTTGCCGAGATTACGGATCGTGAAGGCTCGAACAATGTCAATTATCCCGGACATAAGCGCCCAGGCACCCGCAAAGATCAACAGAGTGTAGGCCTTTTCTAGTAGGAACTGACCGGACACCCAGAACGCGATCACCAACATGAGAATGCCGGCTATGAGTCCAAGCCACCAAAGCTCGCTTTGCTGCTTGGTGATGAAGGCCTCCATGATCCAGATGACACCGATTAGGAGGAAGAGGAAGCCCAGTGAGTCTGCGAGAGCGAGAAAGGTTTCTCCGGGGTTGAACACTGCCCAAAGGCCCGCGAGTAGCAGTAGTACGCCGAAGACGATCCACAGAACTTTCCATCCGCCTGGGGTGGCCGCTGCCAGCACGAAGTTCTGAAGCCCAGTAAAGATAAACATTAGGCCGACGATAAGTCCCACTGTTACGACCGAATCTGTATCGATCTGCAATACAACGAGGGCGATGATGAGCCAGGCTATGCCGGTCACCAAGTACAGCCACCAGAACTTTCCGATGAAAGTTACTTCTTCCGATATTTCGGCTGTCTCTTGAGCTTGCGACACGGCGATCCTTTCAGTGTCGTCCGGCCTCTGCCGGACCTAACCAAGTCCTAGCGGGATCGGCCGGCAGATTGGGTGAGGCGCGCCGCGCGGTCAGAAGATGCTGATGGTGATCGTACTGCCAGCCGGTGCCAAGGAGCCGGGTGATGGGTCTGTTTCAAAGACGCGATCGAGCGGGGTGACGACGCCCTCGGAAATTTCGACCTTGAAGCCTGCGGCCTTAAGTTCACTGACGGCTTCTTCACGGGGGAGGTCGACCACGTTGGGTACCGCTACTGGCGGTGGACCTTCCGAGACAATCAACTCGATTCGATCGCCACGGAATACCTTGGCGCCGCTGGCTGGGATCGTTTGAATAACGTCGCCTTCCGGTATCGTGTCCGATTCCCGCTTAGTCACGCTGGCACTTAGGCCAACATCAGCTAGCTGGGATCGAGCCGCAGATTCAGATATCCCATTGAGATTGGGAACCGAGACCGGAGCAGGACCCTTAGAAACCAGCAACGTAATCGGAGCATCACGCTTGACTTGAGTTCCCTTGGCAGGATCCGTTCCGATGACGAGCCCGACATCGATAGTGTCGTGAAATTTTTTGCGCTGACCGGCTACCGATAAGTAGGTATCGGCAAGATCGGTTGTTGCCTGGCTGGGGGTCTCGCCTCGAACCCCGGGAACTTTGTAGCGCTCAGGGCCCAACGAAACGATGAGAGTCACCTCAGACCCGTCCCGAGCGTTCGCTCCGTTCGCGGGGTCCGTACGGATAATCTTTCCTGCGGGGATCTTCTCTGAATATTCAGAGCCGCTCGCATCCACAGCAAATCCGGCAGTTTGTAACGTGCCAACTGCCTTGGACTCAGAAGTTCCGGTGACATTGGGAACTGTGGAGCGCGCCAATGGGTTCAGCCACAGCAGCAGTCCGGTTGCAGCCACCAACGCGATCACGAGAGAACTGATGCTGATCCGGCGGCGCCACTCAGGCCCTCCCGAGTCTCTCTCAGTGGGCTGCGCGGGCGTTGCGGCCGTTGTCGCTCCCTCTAGCGGGTAGTCGGCGGTGGCCTCTAACGTGGGCTCCTCAGCCGAAGTGAGAAGGGGGCCCGCTGCTGGCAAGCCAGATTGGAGCGAGACTGCCCGAGCGCGAAATTCTCCGATTGTCGGTATCCGATCGTGGGGATTTCGGCGGGTCGCATCGGCCACCAGATCGCTGACCTCAGCGGGACAGGAGGGATCAAAATCGACGATCTGAGGAAAGGAGCCGTTTACATGCTGCTTCGCCACCTCCCACGAAGTATCACCACGGAAGGGGGGTCGACCGGTCAGCAGCTCAAACAGTAAAACCCCAGCCTGGTAGATGTCGGATCGCTCATCAGTTGGTTCACCTGATACTTGCTCTGGTGAAAGATAGGCAGCGGTTCCGATCAAGGCGTCACCGGTCCGCGAAGAAGGTGCCCGCAGGGCACGAGCAAGACCGAAGTCGGTTACCTTGATCGCTCCGTCGGGCGTCACTAATACGTTCTCGGGTTTGATATCTCGATGTACGAAACCTGCCCGGTGAGCCGAATCGAGTGCCTGCAGCACCTGATCAATCACGCTAAGAGCGAGTGCAGGGCTGAGCGGGCCGGAGTCGCGCAATACGGCACGGAGATTTCGGCCTGGAACGTATTCCATGACCAGGTAGACGAGTCCGTCCCACTCACCCTGGTCGTACACCCCGACCACGTTGGATTGCGCCAGCCGGGCTGCGGCCCGGGCCTCGGCTCGGAACCGTGAGAGAAAGTCGGGGTCTTCTGCCCACTGACCGTGCATTACCTTAAGGGCCACCGTACGGTCCAGGCGGAGATCCAGCGCCCGGTAGACAGTGGCCATCCCGCCGACCGCGATCCGGGCATCGACGCGATAGCGATCGTCCACGGTGCGGCCTAGCAGAGCATCGGCAACCATCGTGTTCATTACTATTGAGTGTACGTTTGCCGAAGACGACAACTGCCACGACAGCGCCATTGAGGGGGAAAAATGACTTACTTGCTGGTCTTGGCCTTCATCATCGTGGGCAGTGGTTGGCTGGAATGGGGCCTGCGCACCCGAGTACTGAGGCGGTCCCGCCGATTGCTGCTGGCGCTAGCAATCGGATCGGTGCCGTTCGTGCTGTGGGACATTTACGCGATATCTGTCGGTCACTGGTCGTTTGATGAGAGTCAAGTCACTGGTGTGGTCTTGCCCTTGCAGTTGCCCCTAGAGGAGATTCTGTTCTTCATCATCGTGGGGTTCGCCGCAATCCTGACCTTGGAGGCGGTGCGGTCAGTACGCGGTCGACCGATCGGTGACGAAGCCGCGAATTTGACGGCTGCAGAGCCGGAAGAGCCCGTCACATGAGTTACACGATGATTACACTCGTCGCGGTCATATCGGCTGTGGCTGCCGACATCTGGCTACTGCGCACCCGACTGCTGTTGCGCGTTGACTTTTGGCTGGCTTACGCGATCATGTTCGTTTTCCAGTTACTGACTAACGGAGTCCTCACGGGCAGGGAAGTCGTGCGATATGCGGATGATGCCATCGTGGGGGTAGGAAATGATGTGGCCAGCCCAGAGTTCATCGGTGGTGGCCGCCTGTTTTATGCCCCGATAGAGGACCTCATGTTCGGCTTTGCGCTCATCCTGTGGGTCTTGGGAATCTGGGTTTGGCTAGGCCGGCGGGGTCTGC
Organism: Micrococcales bacterium; assembly: GCA_002699445.1. Lineage (GTDB taxonomy): Bacteria > Actinomycetota > Actinomycetes > S36-B12. Next base: position 15,900 of record PAAU01000067.1, read on the forward strand.
AGCGGACTCCCGTTAGTGGGCCACCCCGGTGGCGTAAGGGCGTCGAGCCGGCGGAATAAGCCCAGGACCAAAACGCCGCCGAGCCCGTTCGGCGGCGAGCCACCGCGGACCGGCAACCTGAAGACGTCGACCCGTGGGGACTTTGGCCCGCTGTTCGAAAATCTGGTAGTCGATCTCTTCAACTCGATCAGCAATGCCGCAGTACAAAATCCGAGCCGCCTCAATGGTGTCTTGCACGGATGGGTGCAGCAGCGGAATGGTTGGCTGAGCATCCTGGGACAGTTGACGCACTCTTTCAATCTGGGCTGCCAGAGCGGCGCGTAAGTTGTCGTCGACCACTCGAGTCATAAGCGTCTCGCGCGTGACCGAGTGCTCCGCCAGCTCTTGCAACGGCAGGTAAATCCGTCCTCGCTGCAAATCCTCGTCGATATCGCGAATGAAGTTAGCCAACTGAAATGCGATACCTAAGTTCCTCGCTCCAACTGCGCAGGCCTCCCGCTCACTCGGCTCGAGAATCGGCAACATTTGCAGTCCTATGACGGCGGCGGAGCCATACACGTATTCGTACAGATCTTCGAAGGTCTGGTAATGCGTGACGGTTAGGTCCATCTCCATGGAGTGAAGGAAGGCCTCAAACGTGTCTTGGGTGATGTTCCAGCGCAGTGCCGTGTCAGTAACAGCAGCTAGAACCGGCTCGGCTGCTCTGCCGCGATCCAGTGCCTCGTACAGTCGTCGACGTAAATGAGCTAGGGCTGATCGGCGTTGATCAACGGATTGATCACCGAAGGCATCGACTATCTCGTCCGCATACCGCGCAAAGCCATAGAGCGCATGCACAAAGGGGCGCTTGGCTGGCGGCAGGAGCAAAGTTGCTAAGTAATAGGTTTTGCCGTGCTCTGCGTTGAGACGGCGGCAGATGGAGTAGGAGCGCGCCAACCACGGATCAGTGATACCCGCCGCGGTGAGTTCTTTGCGCATGAGTGGATTGTTTCACTGTTACCGCGAGGCTGTGGTGATGCCCTCGCCGCGGGCCCGGTAAAACTATGTTCGGATCAGCATCCGCTGTTGTTGGACCATACCCGCTTGATCTTCCGGATGGAGACCATGAGAGCCCGGATCCTTTAGTACTAGTTTTCTTTCACGTGGACTAGCTAGCAAAATAAGTGCGACCGCGGCAACGGCAACAGCGATAGCCAAAAGGTCGGTCAGTTCCAGAAGAGTGTCCGACGTCGCGCTGCTTTCTGCCATGCCGTGAACAGCAAAAGCTGCCGTGAGAAGCACGGTCCAACGAAGCTGTTTCTCGGTTAGTCCAGTAACTGCAAACAGAGGTAACACCCACAGCAAGTACCACGGTTGAATGACCGGTCCCAGCAGGATTACGGCACCCATAGCTAGTGCTGCGCCGCGCACCGCACTGCGTCCTTGTGGCCTTAAACACAGGTACGCGACTATCACTAAGGACATGGCCACGCCTATGGCCCGGAAAAAGGTGACCGCACTGTCGTTAGAATCCGCAATTCCGAGGAACTCGAGGACATCACCCACGAGCATCCCCAACGCTGTGGGAGGCGACAGCCAGGTCTTCACATTTCCAGGGGCAGTCAGGGTCGAGATCCACCCCATGCCGGTTCCTGCGACGAGGGCCGCGGTGCCGAACGTGATTGCGGCTGCCACTGTGACAGCGATCCACGCCATAACTCGACGTCTAAACGATGCTCGTGTGGCAACCATTAAGATCCCGATGAAGGGAAGTGCGAGCAGCGCAATTGGTTTGACCGCGGCGGCCAGTCCTATAAGGCCAGCGCCGAGCAAGCTAGCCCAGCCCCCACGACAGGCCACTAGTAAGCCGGCCAAGATTAGTCCAGTCATGAGGGCGTCGTTGTGCGCTCCCGAGACAAAGTGCATGATCACTAACGGATTTGCGACGGCCAGCCACGTCGCTTTTGCCGGGTTGATTCCATGGCGTTCCGCCAGTTTCGGCACTGCCCATGCCATTAAGGCCAGACCTCCGATTGCGAGGAAGCGGAACATAATGGCCCCGAGAAAAGCGTTTGATCCAGCCAACTCTGCTATCCCACGAGCCAACAGCAAGAAGAAAGGGCCGTACGGCGTGGGTGTATCGCCCCACATCGGATCAGCACCGTCGTAAAACCATCTATCCAGTACTGATACTCCGGTGGTGTATGGGTCGTATCCTTCAGCCAGTAATCGACCTTGACCAAAGTAGGAGTAGACATCCCTGCTGAACAATGGCGGTGCGAAGAGCAGCGGCAGGGACCACAGACCCACCAGCGCGATGATGCGATCGGGGCCCCATCGGTGACCAGCAAGCAAGTCATACCCCAACACCAACCAGCCTTGTAACAAGATAGCGATGCCAGCGAAAATCATGAGACGCGATAAAACAAGCCCAGACGAATTATCGCGTAGCAATTCACCTAGAGCCGTAGCTTCAATGCTGGAATTTAGTGGCAACCATCCCACGCCGATGGCACCAAGTGCGACCAGTGCGGTTCCCAGAAATCCGGGGAGACCGTAGCGGAGGAGAAACTGTGGCCAGTTGTCAGTCGGATCCGCACTGGTATCCGTTTGAGTACTGGTCACCTTATGAGGTTACCTAGCCAGATGGTTAACGGGTACTCCGGACGGCGAAACGCATCTTGGGCAAGTGCCAATTGCAACCTTGGTTAGCGACTGACAATTCGTTCTGCAGCGAGACGCCCGGAAACCAGGACCATGGGAACGCCTACGCCTGGCTGGGTATTTGATCCCGTGAAGACCACGTTTTCTCCCCACAGATTCCCGGCGCGGAATGGACCCGTCTGCATAAAGGTGTGTGCAGCGGCAAACGGCGCGCCCGCCGCCATACCTCGTTGCTGCCACTCCAGCGGTGTCGTGATGTGTTCCACCTCGATGGAATCTGCGAATCCGCGGTAGCCGGCTCGTTCCATGGTGTCCAACACATGCTCGCGGTACCGAGGTGTCTCGGTCTGCCAATCAATCCCGGCATCAGTATTCGGTGTGGGAAACAGGATGTAGTAGGCGTGCCGGCCTGGTGGCGCGAGCGAGGGATCATCCTTACTCAGGCAGGTGACCATGAAACTGGGATCGCTCATCACTTCACCGCGGTCAATGATTTCCTCAAAAGTGCCGCGCCAGGACCGACCGAAGTGAATGTTGTGGTGGGCGATCGCAGGGTATTCAGCTTTGGCTCCAGCGAGCATTACGAAGGCTGATGGGCTGTACTTGAGGCGCCTGAGTGACCACTTATCGACGCCCAGCAGGTCACGATAAGCGACCGGAAGGTCAGCGTTGACTACGACGACGTCGGCAGCAATCCGGTCACCTTCGGTAGTGATTACCGCGCTGGCGCGGCCTCCGGAATGTTCGATGGCTGCGACTTCGGTGTCGTACCGGATGTCCACACCATGTTTCGTGGCAGCCCCCGCCATGGCTACTGGAATCTCGTGCATTCCACCTCGTGGAACACTGACGCCAGCAACGCTGTCCATGTAAGAAATAACTCCATACAGAGCCATGGCCTTCAGTGGAGAGACTCCCGCGTACATTGCCTGAAACGAAAGCGCTCGCACCGTGCGCGGGTCAGTCAGGTATTGACGAACCTTGCGGTCAAGGCGGAGAAAGCCGCCCATTCCCACCAGACGGAAGAGATTTGGTGTGATCAGGTTCCAAGGGTGGTCGATGTTTCGATCAATAAAATCACCGAATTCGACCTCGTATAGACGTCGAAGGTAGCCAACGTAATCGCGGTAGGCGGCAGCTTCCGCTGGCCCACATTCCAAGGCAATCTCTTCTGCCATTCGATCGGTATCGGAATACACATCGAGTTGGCTGCCATCGGGGAAGTAAGTGCGATAGGCGGGATTAAGGGGCATCAAATCCAGCCAGTCATTCAATGATTCGCCAACTGCACCAAGGGCCTCATCGACTAAGGAGGGCATTGTGAGAACAGTTGGGCCGTTATCAAACGTGTATCCAGAGTCCGTAATTCGCCCAGCTCGGCCCCCGGGAATCCCATCACGTTCGAGAAGAGTGACTTCTCGGCCAGCCCCCGCGAGCCGTAAGGCACATGACAAGCCAGCAAGCCCGGCTCCGATTACAACGACACGATCGGTGGGTCCAGTGACAGTTTTCATATCAATACTTTCTCCGGGTTGCGGCGGATACCAGACTGTCCAGTACCGCTGAACTCGTTGCATCGAGCAAAGGATCAGCTGCTGCCGAGAGAGCGACGGAGGTGAGTTCGTCAATCTGCTCCTCGACATGGGCACGAGCGCCGGTTGCTTCCACGATTCCGGTCATCGTCGCCACCATGTCGGAGTTTGCCGTGATCTTTCCAAAGCCAGCCTCAAATTCGGTTTGCTGCTGCGAGTTCGCCCGATCCAGAGTTTGCGCTACCAGAACAGTCCGTTTTCCCTGAAGTAGGTCGTCTCCGGCAGGCTTGCCGGTAGTCGCTGAGTCTCCAAATACGCCAAGCAGGTCGTCGCGCAGTTGGAACGCCTGCCCGAGTGCAATCCCGTAGGTCTGCAGCAGTTTGATCACATCCGGATTTCCGCCGGCAAGTGCCGCACCCAGTTGAAGGGGACGCTCAATGGTGTATTTAGCCGATTTATAGGTAATGACTCTCATGGCGGATTCGGCTCCGGGAGTGGAACGCGCCTGTTCGAGGATGTCGAGATACTGACCGGCCATAAGCTCGCAGCGCATCTCGTCAAAGACAGCCTTACCTCGAGCCAACGCGGTGTGAGACAGATCGGATTCGAGTAACAGCATGTCTGCCCAGGTCAGCGACAGATCTCCAACGAGAATGGCAGCACCAGTGCCGAAATCGGCTCCTGACCCCGACCAGGAGCCGTCATCATGTTTGGCCTGAAACTGACGGTGTACTGAGGGAGCTCCCCGGCGGACATCACTGCGATCCATGACATCGTCGTGGATGAGCGCGCAGGCTTGGAGCATCTCCATGGCGGCCGCTGCCGTAATGATTGGCTCGCAGTCGGGCCCCCCGGCTGCACGCCAGCCCCAATAGAGGAAGACTGCGCGGAGACGTTTGCCCCCGGAAACAAAGTGGGACACGGTATCGACGAGATCGGCGACATCGGGGCTAATGCTAGCGAGGGGCCGCCGTTGCACCGTCAGAAACTCATTTAGCCGTTTGCCGACGCGCTCATGGACGTCATCCACCTGCCAGGGCTCTTCGATCTCCACTCTACGAGGGTACGGCCCCGGGCGGCAGGCACAAATCCACCTCCCTTCGCTGCGGTAGCCTTCGCAGATGACTGCTGTTCAACCATCGCTGAAGGAGGTGCTGGCTTCTGGCCAGCAGGTCTACTCCTTCGAGTTCTTTCCACCCAAGACTGATGAGGGTGAGCAACGTTTGTGGCAGGCCATCTGGGATCTAGAGACATTCCATCCGACCTTTGTTTCAGTCACCTACGGTGCCGGTGGATCTACTCGGGATCGAACGGTTCGAGTGACACAGCGAATCGGTCAGGAAACAACAATGCGTCCAGTGGCGCACTTGACCTGTGTTGGCGCTGACGAGGAACAACTTCGATCTGTCGTTGCGGAGTATGCCTCTGTCGGGGTGGCGAATATCTTGGCATTACGAGGCGATCCACCTACCGGTCCAGGTCAGGAGTGGCAGCCACACCCTGGTGGCCTCGATTACGCGGTGGAGTTGGTCGAACTTGTTGCCGGTCTCGGTTCGTTCACTATAGGGGTAGCGGCATTTCCGGAAGGACATCCCGAAGCCAAAGACATCGACTTTGACGTGTCGGTCCTTCGAGCAAAACAAGAAGCGGGAGCAGACTTTGCGGTTACCCAGTTCTTCTTCGATACGGATGACTATCTCCGCCTACGAGACCGAGCTGCGGCTGCAGGGGTCACGATTCCGATAATTCCGGGCATCATGCCCGTAACGAATGTCGGCCAGATAAAGCGGTTCGCTGAATTGTCGGGGGCTGTTTTCCCGAAGAGTCTGGCGGAGCGCTTCGACGCCATAGTTGAGGACCCAACGTCGGTGGCCGAGCTCGGGGTATCTCTCGCGACCGCAATGTGTCAGACCTTGCTGAGCGAAGGTGCTCCCGGATTGCACTTTTACACACTCAATCGATCTCAAGCGACTAAGAGCATCTATACCGCTCTTGGTTTGCCCCAGGCTGAGTAGGCGTGACAGGGGAGTCAGATGTCGGTCCTGGTGCTGCAACATGAAGCGGTGGAGGGTCCCGGGCGGATAGCCGTCGAGCTAAGGCTCCACCGACACGATTTTGAGATTATTCGGCTCGATCTGGATCCTCAAGTTCCGCCATTCGACTCTGAGCGGACTGGGCTAGTCGTCCTGGGTGGCTCCATGGGCCTGGCAGACATTGAGCAGCTCCCGCACTTGCGGAAAGAGCGGGAGCTGATTTTGCAATACCTCGATGCCGAAATTCCGGTGCTCGGGATTTGCCTAGGGGCCCAGTTGATGGCTTCAGCATTGGGGGCCACAGTGCGACCCGGTAATCATTGGGAGTTGGGCTGGCATCCCGTGGAGCTGACGGATGCCGCTTCGCAAGATCCACTATTCCAAGGCTTACCGAAGTCCATGTCGGTGTTGCATTGGCACCGGGACCAGTTCGAGTTGCCGACGGGTGCTACAAAGTTAGCCCGCTCTTCGGCGACTCCGGTCCAAGCTTTCTCGTGGGGTCCCTCAGGCTATGGATTGTTGTTCCACCTCGAAACTGAACGTGCCCAAGTGGCGCGGATGGCGTCGACTTTTCCTGAAGATGTCGCGGCAGCCGGGAGTTCGGTATCGGACCTGACTGACTCGCCTATGCAATCTGAGACGACATCTTACGCTCACCACATTTTTTCCAGATGGATCCAGCTAATTCAAAACTCTCAGCCTGCTCCATCGAATGTAGAAGGATGAATGACAACTCTTGAGTCGACATGAGATGGTCGCAACATGCCTTGGAATCTTCGGCGATTGCCGTTGCTAGCAACGATTGCAGTGGCCGTGGCGATGCCTACCACTGGACTTACTTCATCTGCAGTAGAGATTTCGGGCAAGGCGCCCGGAAAAGTCGCTAACTTGAAGTTGAAAAAAGTGAGCAAAACTAAAGCAACGGTCACTTGGCGGACCCCCAAGGTGCGGGGCTCATCCGTTCGTGAATTCCGGGTGCGTATCGGGAAAAAGAACAACTGGCGACCATGGAAGAAGCGACAGAGTGGTGGAGTCAAGCATTCCAAGACCTGGAGGAACCTGAAACCGGGGCATCAGTATCGGGTTCAGGTTAAAGCTGTTAACAAGAGCGGGGCGGGACCTAAAAAATCCTTGTCCTTTACGACGAAGCAGTCCGGAGCTACGCCTAAGTCCTACCAGCAGTTGCAAAAAGATGTGATCATCAATGCGGATTTATGGAGCAAGCAACCAAAGATGCTCGCTGCCGGACTCGGTTTCACTGACATTATTGGGGTGCCCGGATTGTCGAGCAATAACTTATCGTTGAGTCAGTCGCTGGTTCGCCGCATTGGTGGAGCTTGGAATACCCCTAGCTGTGCCACGTCGGACACTGGCCTGGTGTCTTATACATCGGCTAACACTCCGGAAGGTATCGAGCTGGCTTTCGGTAAGAAGGTGTATTACGCGGATGGTCTTCCGATTGAGTTCACCTGGCCGGTGCTACCTAGCAGTGTTGAAGCAACCGATTTTGCGGTTGAACTCAACGACGGGAGCGTGATTACTCCCGAGGTGGCTTCTATCTCGCCCAACTTCGAATACAACGAACGTGCCGTAGTCGTGATTTTTGGGTACTTCGGCAATCGGATCCCACAAGATCAACCGGGGGCGCTGTATCCGGTTCGGGTTTCAGTTGTCGCCGATGGCTCGCCGCTGAAGTTGGTGGGTCCCAAGAAGAAGCTTCTCCCTGCCGTCGGTATGGGTGTTGATGCGCCGGGCTCACCGTATGTCGCTGATGACAGCGTCGTGGCGGATCGCAAAGGTCCACGGTTAGTAGCGGCCAAGTTGAGTCGAATGAATACTGAAGGAGAAGGTGGCCCCAGCTTCTTTGCTAATGGATTGTTGCCTAATGACGGCACAGCCCTCTACGGGGAACGGGCGCAGTACCGCCTGCGCGTGTTTACTTCTGGTGGCATGACCGCTGATGGAGTTCGTGGTTTGCACCCCGATGAGTACGAGTCGTTCTTTCGAGTCAACGCCAAAGCTGCCGGTGGCGGCACAGTGGCTCTAACGAGTGCAGGTGAGGACTATGCAGTGGCAGGTGGAGACCTACGCGTCGAGGGACTAGCCGATCTTGGTCTAAAACAGGATTCTTACAACGATTGTTATCGCGAGGACAAAGACAATCAGATCGATATCATCCTGTCCGGAGATCTCGACGCCGCGCGCTCTGTCACGAGTGTGGAGATTCCTGGCACAGACGGGTACGGGCCGCTCTACAACCCCGGTGGTCCGGGAAGTAACCCCGTCCCCGGCTTCCTATATTCCTCGGCCTCACCACCGATCGACCAGCCAGTGATGATGGCCTTGGATAATCCGATGACTGTTACCTATCGATCGAAGTAGTTCGATCTGACGCGTGTGGTGGGTCGTACTAGGTCAGCTGCATCCGCGTTGTGTCGGTTCCGTTTCAGGGCGCTCGTCGCCTCGTCCAATCTTGTCAGCGACAATCTCGGCGCCGATTCCGACGAGGGGTAAGCCCCCCCCGGGATGAGCGGTTCCACCTACAAGAAATAGCCCAGGGATATCACTGGTATTAGCTGGTCGGCGCAAGACTGACATGGCCCCGTGGGATGCGGCCCCATAAATTGCGCCATCTCCAGAGCCGTCGGTGTAAGAGAGGTCTAATGGCGATTGAATCTGTCGCCATCGAATTCGGTCTCTAATATCGCAGCCACGTTGGGCCAACAACTTCAGCAAGTGATCGGCATAGGAATTGACATCGTCCGGATGGCTGTAGTCGAAGGTATCGGTGGTGCCGTCGCCGTGTCGCGGAGCGTTAACGAGAAGAAACCAGGCTTCACAACCTGGCGGCGCCATCTGTTCGTCATTCGGGCGGCAGACGTAGATCGCTGGATTTCGGACGAGGCGTCCTGCGGCCAAATCGCGGAATTCGCTGTCGTAGTCTTCCGGAAACCATACGTTGTGGTGATTCAGCTTTTCTGACTCACCGTCGAGCGCCAGCAGTAGCGCGAAACCAGAGTAGGAGTTGGTTCCCTGGCGGCCGTCAGATTTTCCGAGCAAACTCGGCAGATGCCTTGCGTCCAGATCACTGACCACGATGTCGGCATCCAACTTTTCACCATCAACCAGTTGGACACCAGTGATCCCGCTTTCGTCATGTTCTATAGCGGCAACCTCAGCACGGGTGCGGATCGTTGCGCCTACCTGCTCCACTCGGCGTTGCAGCGCTGCAGCTAGCTGACCGAGACCTCCGCCGACGTGCCAAAGGCCGAATGTCTGCTCGACGAATGGAATAGTGACAAGTGCTCCGGGAGCCTTTTTGGGCTGTGAGCCGCTATAAGTGGCGTAGCGATCCATGACAGTCACCAGATGCGGATCCGTAAGACTTTTACGAGCCAACCGATGCAGAGATAGCCAAGGAGCGACGGCTTTGAGTCGCTTGGGAGACTTCGCCATGGCGGCAAGCTGCCGAGCGGACACCTCCGACCCGAGGACATCTTGTCGAGTCATGGCCCAGACCTCACCGGCCCGTCTCATAAGTTGGCGCCATGATTCGGCTGCTTCTTCGCCGAGTTGTTCGTGAAGAGCCGCGGTTGTGCGTCCGATACTGGATCCCGGCAGGGTTAGGTTCCGATCGGGAAACGAATAGGTAAAACCCGGTTCGACTTCGATCAGGTCAACTTCATGTTCGAGAGGTCGACCAGTCTTGAGAAATAAGTCCAAATAAACCGCAGGCAGCGTAAACAAACTTGGGCCGACGTCGAAGGAATAGCCGTCTGCTGTCTTCGTATGTAGCTTGCCTCCGGTCCGGTCACTACGCTCCAGCACGGTTACTTCGTGGCCCTTGGCACCCAGTCGTGCCGCCACTGCCATCCCGCCAGCACCTGCGCCGATTACACATATTCGAGCCACGAGATCAGCCTAAGTGGTCCGGTGGTCGCCGACGATGCCGGTCAGGCTGACTCAATCGAAACCGGTCGACCTCGCCACAAGTTACGCCCCCGTCGCTGTCGGCGAATGGAAGTAATGGTGAGTCCAGCAAAAGCTGCAATAGAAACTGGGTGCAGAGCCACATCTGGCCACACTCTTCCACCGGTTGTCTGTGCGGCCACAATCCGACTAGCGACTCCCGCCGCGTAGCTAACTACTGCCAGAGCGCGATCGTGAGTACGACCACGCAGAGCCAGCACCGGAGCTACGTAGATTCCTACTAGCGTGCCAGCCACGGCAAGCCCGCTGCGGGGGGTGCCGAATGCACGCCACAGTGACTTGCTGTAGCCAGCGATTAATTCTTGGTCAGTGCGATACATCAGACAGGTGGCGACAAGAGATGCGTCTGCAAGTCCAGTGCGATGGCCGGCACGTTTGAAAGACCGAGCAAGTTCAATGTCGTCCAGTACTTCGCTTTGGACGCTGGCGTGCCCTTGAGTCTGTCGGTAAGCGGCTGCATCTATAACGAGGAACTGTCCGTTGGCGGCCGCCAATCGGGGATCTGAACCGGATTCGGCAAGATCTAGTGGCAGAGTAGAAAGCCAAGACCACTGTTGGAGGGGTTGCACCAAACGCGCCAACGGGGTCTCGGATTGTTGCCGGGGCCAGGCAGACAGAAAGGCTAACTTTCGCTCTCGCAACTGTGTGACTGCGGATGCCACAGCACTAGAGGAAAGTTGAACATCCGCATCAACGAAAACAAGAACAGAGCCAGTGGCCTCCTGCGCCAATCGATGGCACGCCCATGTTTTCCCCAACCAACCAGTGGGCGGTTCCCCAGTGCCGCGCTCCAAGCGAAACCGAGGGTC
>PAAU01000068.1 GCA_002699445.1 Micrococcales bacterium
TTTCTCATCACGGCGAAATCCGAAATGAATTGAGACGTTTCGTTCTGCTTCTGCGATCAATGCCTGTTGTCTCGGCGAATACTCAGAGTTGACTTCTGATGTCTGCGCCGATGCGACTGCAGGAACTAACAGACCCGCTGTAAGGCTGGTCGCCAGAATGCATTTACCTATTTGCTTTGTCCAAGGTGACGACGGAATCGAATTCATAGGTACTGCACCTCACGACTACGAACTACCAGTAAAGCTTCGATACGAACCCTACCGACGACATTTGGCTTACGGATAAAGAATCCTCAAAATTGTCACCCAATCCGATGCCTGCGGCTCCTTCACCTCGGTCGGTGTTAGGCGTTGCCTGGTTGCTGAGCACTAGGGCGAGGAAAGTAGACAAGAAAGCTCGTTGGGTCACGATCGGTAAAACGAAGACCACCCGCAAAGGCATCTACAGTAAGTCGCTAATGATGCCGGAAATCACCGGGAAGCTAAAACTACGCGTGAAAGCAAAGACCCGACATCCCCGCGCACGGGCCCATAAGCGTTTCCATATCCGCATCAGCTCAACCACGACTCCACCCGCCACAACAACTCCTGTTGCACCCGAAGTACCCAGCGAGCAACTCGACCCCGGCACACCCACCGACAGCACACCCGCACCACTACCGCCGTGCACAGTTACTGACATGAATACCGGCGAGCAGAACTCCGGACCCATTGCAGCACAACAAACTATCGACGCAGCAACTGCTGACGCCACACTGAATATCACCGGAATCTGCAATGAATCCGACATCACTACCAACAAGAACCTGATACTGGTGGGTGACGGAACCATTAATGCCCAACAGCAAGGCCGCGTCCTAATCAACGACGGTGCCGACCTGATTATCAGTGGTGACCGCACTCTCACCGACGGCAAAGCCCCACTCACAACCATCGGTCTTGGTTCTGGATCTACCGATAGATTTGTTGGTGGCGGCATCTACAGCAACAACGGCGGGACGATGGACGGTAGCCGGTCGCTGGTTAAAGGCAATACTGCCAACGAAACCGTCTATGGCTGATCCTCTAAAAAGCGCACGCCAACGGTGGCGGGGTTCAGCTACGTATGGCCCCGCCACAGTCAACTACGCGGCCGGCCCGCCGGTTGTCTAGCGATTGAACATCTGGTTTACCGGTTCGGCTGCTCGTGGCGTCCACTAGACGGCATGGAACCGCATTACCTCGATAGAGCAGACTTGGATAGTCCGCCCGCAACTGTTTTTGGTGCCCGACCAAACTGTCTGACGTCGCAGACTGGAGCCTTCCGCTACCGCGATTGAAGCAGACCCACCATAAGCGACAAACAGAAGTCACCAGGACCAAAGCATGAATCTAACTAGCTGACAACCTTGCCGAAGACTTGACCCATCTTGTAGAGCTTGCCGATTTCGGAAACATGTACGTCGATATCCTTGTGCTCAAACAGCATGACCATATCCGAACCACCGAACAAGAAGTTCCCGAACTCATCGCCTTTGTTGACGTAATCGCCCTTGTCAACAGAGATCTTGACGGATGAGATGACGTCCATGCCGATGGGTAGCATGCCCACTAGCCCAATGGGGGAGTCGATCACCATGAATCCCCGTTCCTGACGGAACTGGTATCCGGTCTTATCTGAAGCAGAAAGGTTGCCTTCGGCGTCCTTGGTCACGGAAGCGTACACATCACCAGACAGAATCTCTTTGTCCAGGATCGTCCCTCGCACTGGAACGTTATACCGGTGGTAGGTCAGTACCGACAGGTAGCTATGGGTGAACATTCCGTCTATGAATCGATCCGCATACTTGCTCCGCTTGAGCAACTCCCTAACTGAGTAGGTGTTCCCTTTTGACACGGTGAACTTGTCGGCGTCGCTGAGCTTCCAAGAACCCTGAAAAACGCTATCTGCCGGCACCGTTATCACCTGGTCATCACACATGTTCTTGTGAATCTCATCGGTATCTTCCTTGGGGTTCGGGGCCAATCCGGTAGTTGGATTGTCGTAGGCCATCGTCTTGGCTCCGATAGGCCGCTTGCCGGATCGCATGAACCGCGAAAAGAAGGTGTTCCAGTTGCTAAACCCACCGGGAGGAATATGGAAGTTCTCGATTCGAAATCCTGTGTCGTTCAGGAAGGAATCCATGTCATTGGCCGACCCGGGTGTGTTTAGATAGGAGCCATATAGTTCGGAATAGACAATAAGCCAGGTCTGGATATGCCCGTACTTCGGATTATTTTGGATCTGATTGCCCCGTTGGCTAATGATGTAGTAGACGCCATGGAAGAGATTATCGAATTGGCCTTGAGTGGGAGTTGTGATGAGCAACTTCGTCAGATACTCATAAAGATCGTGAAGGTTGGCTAGGGCGGTGTCGCGGTAAGGCGGAGTCCAATCGGCCTCGACTACGCAGGCACTCAGCTCAGCTTTGGCGTCGGGGTCTTTATCGAGCATGGTCTTCAACCGTGCGACAATCCCAGCGATCTCTGACATGTGGATCCTTTTCTACTCATGGGCCGACCTCACAATAATGATGAGAGGCTCCGTTGGTATTTCCCTTGTCTACTAAAGACCAGGAACTCTGTCCACTAAAGACGAACATTTAGACAATGGTATGTACGCAGTACTAACAAACGGAGGGGCTGCGTACACCTGGCCAATCTTCGCGGTACAGCTGGCCAACCACCGCGCGTTTCACTAGGCGAGTCGTCGACCTGCTAGGACACGTTTGCGAAGACAATGTCTTCGGGTTCATTGCCAGACGATGGGTCAAGTTGGTCGGAGCGAGAACCCGTGCCCGGAGGATCAGGCACATCGGCTACTCCGTTGAAAACTCCGTTCACTGTCCCCCCCAAGGAATAGATGCCACCACCGAATAAACCGGCGAAAACACTGGACCCGGCCTGATTGTCTATGACGCTACCGCCGTTGAGTTTCACCACTCCCTGTTCGTCGTTGAAGATGCCGCCACCGAAGAATGCAGTGTTGTCGCTGATTTCAGCGTTGCTGGACAGGATCACAGTCCCACCCGCAAAGTTGTAGACGCCACCACCACGAAAATCGGCGGAGTTACCTTTGATGGTGCCGTCTTCTAGGTGCAACACCCCTGCGAAGTTGTGAATGCCGCCACCAATATTAATGACGTCGCCGCCAGGATTACTGCCGTCATCGGACGCGGCCCGGTTATTGGAGATTGTGGTGCCACCGGAGACAGTCACGGTCCCCTGAAAGTTCATGATGCCGCCGCCAAGCTCCGCGACGTTACCACTGATCGTGGGGCCGTTGACGATCAGTGACCCGCCATCGTTCAAGATGCCGCCAGCGACAACGGGTTTCTGCCCGTCAGGCCCAATTTCGCGAACGCCTGTACCGCCAGTGAGGGTGAGGCTGCCGGTGAGGTTCAGGGTGGCACCGTCGTTAGTCAGGATGCGACCTTGCCCTTGGGCATCGATAGTGCCGTCGCCCGTCAGTGTCAGGTCCTTGTTGTTGGTGATGCCGTATTCATTGCAGATGCCGGTGATGACCAGTACGTCACCAGTTTTCGCAGCCACGATCGCTTCCTGTATCGGAGTGGCTCCAGCCGTCTGAGCATCGCAATCGACGCGGACTGCTGAAGTCGCCGGTGCAGTTGCAGGAGTAGGTTCAGGCACGGGCACTGGTGGGGGTGCTGGAGTGGGTGAGGTGAACCTGATGATCAGGGTTTTACTCCGTAGACGATTTTTGCCGCATCGGCTCTTACTGTCGAAGGAGCAATAGCGGGAAGCATCAGGCACCATCGCACGCACCTTCACCCGATTGAGATTCTCAAAACTCAACGTCTTGTGAAACTTGCCGTTCCTTTTGGTCTTAGTCTTAGCGATCCTGACCCATTTCCCCTGGCCTTTCTTGCGCTTCAGTTTCACCGTGACTTTCTTCGGCTGCGCGCCGACAACCTTGCCCTTGACTTTCAACCGCTGACCAGCAACCACAGTCTTTGTCTTTTCCCACAACTTCACTGCATGCTTCTGCGCACGCTTGTGCTCTGCGACCACCTCACTCAGTTCCGAAGAATCAAGCGCCACAGCTGACCCAGCAGGAATCATCAGCCCCACCACCACTGCGCCAGCTGCCAAGATCGTGGAAGAGCTGCGCCGCATCACACCACCCTGAGTACACACGAAGGTCTCAAACCAAGACAACCAGCCCACACCCTCCGCTGGCCACTGCTGAGACGAAAACTTGAGGACCCCTTGAGGAAATACCCTAAAACCTGCCCGCTCTTAAACCTTGGCCGTCAGGGGCAGGACATCGCCCATCTCCGCGGGTCTTAGCGACTACTTAGCGTGACTTCCTACCTTCTTGTACCCCTGGGGTAAGAGATTCGCGCGGCTCGGGGAGGGTAGGTCGACAGCCACCACGCAGAGAAAAAGCGGGATGGTGTGGGGATGTAGTTTTCCTAGGTTTAGTGGTGGTGTGGGTGGACCACCCGGATCGTGTGTGGGGGAATCTGGGCATCCGAGGCGTCAAAAGAACCTGGTCCTGGACGTGACTGTCACGGGGTTCATCCGAAGATGATCTCCGCCAAGTGGTGTCTACCACCGACCGCTAACACAAATCGATGTCTGGCGATCCGTTGTCTCCCTGACCGCATTCGTAATGGTGGAGCTAGGGTCCGTCACGGGGTTGTTGTTCATGTACAACTTGCACTGTTTAATGGATACGCCGCTACCCGTACTTGCCGTGTTGTTGCTGACTTTGACCACTTGCTTCGTTGGGGTCGAGGTCGGACTGCCTAGCGGATTTAGTGTCCGGTGAACTGTCGCTCGCGACTGGCGACGGTCCGTAGCGCAGCCACGACATGATGAACACAGCCAAGGCAAACATCAGCAGCAGTTCCACCCATAGCACCACAAGAAAGTCGATCCACACCCCGATGGGTGGCGCACCCGGCATGTTAGTGCGCAGTGGGATGATGGCGAACATCATCGCAGCGAACCACCCAGCCATGGTTGCTTCGACTTTGCGCCGTCGCAGGATCACTGATCGGGCCACCAGGGTTGCCAAGATCGCGAGCAGAGCCATTGCTGCGAGGAGAAGTAACACAACCACAATTACTGAAATGGAGCGGTTGATGGTCGCGATTTCGTTGGCGATCGGTTGGGACTGCTCGGGTTGCGCCTTTTCGTCAAAAGTCACCCGAAAACCCGGAGCTGACTCAAAACCGTCCATAGATACCTTGAGCCGGGTGCGGCTGCCGTCCTCATCGACTGCACTGGCCCTCGCTTTGATTTCGATACGAGTGCCGTCGAAGGGGTAGTCAAAGTAAGCGATCGCCGGGACCGGACGCAATCGCAACTCTCGGACCGGGTTTATTTCACCTTGCTGTAGCACCAGGGCCGGACTGTCCGTTGGCTCGATAACGATCTCAATAGTGCGACGGAGGCGTATATCATCGACGAGTTCCGAGGTGGGCAACTTGGCCACGACGTCGAGCACAACCAAATTTTGGTTTGGGTCAAGCAATCGCGGTACCAAACCTAGCCATATTTCACCTGGGGCAGGTGGAGTGACGTCGCTAGCGTCTTCAGTGCCATAGGTATCAAGAAAAACCTCAAGCTCGTCGTAGTCTCGGACATTGATGGCGTAGCCAATGATGCCAAGGACATAGACCACCCCGACGGCAATGAGGGCTATGCGGACGGCGAGTGTGTTTCGTCCTCGGGTTGTTTGGTTGGCCGGGTGTACCACGGCCTCAACCTAGCGAATTTAGGTTTGAGTTGGCGGAGTTTTCTTAGCTACCAGGATGCTGGATTCGAACCAGTGCCCGTCCGATTATTAGTTCCGCGGATAGTGCCGAATGACCGGATTCATCAGCCTCTATATAGGAATTTCGGTGCCAGCCCGGCAAAGTTTCCGGGTGCTTCTGAGTCTTCAGCGTCTCTCGATCCACAACCTGACTCTGGACATAGTTGTGGCGGGGCCCATCTGAAGATGAACCCCGCCAATCGTCGTTGCTAGGTCAGCAGTCGTAGTTACTAATGCTGCAGTTCGGCATTAGTTGATTGCTCAGACGTCGATTGCCTATACCTCTGGTAAAGGGTCGCAACACGAGTCGTTGAATCAACAAGAATAATGATGAGGCCGGCAGTCAAGATCAGTGTCAACCAATTTGGGAAGGCGACATTTTCTCCAACATTCTCCAAGGTCTTGAGCAATATGATGCCCACCAGTGCATATATTTCTCCTCTCGTACGAGTGACAACCACTGCCTTGTGCTCAGGTAGCGCTGCAACGAACATTTGGCCCGCACGATAACGACCCAACAAAATGCCGGGCACGATCGCCAGTATGGCCACTGCAACATGTTGCCAATCTGTGGTGAGCTCATGCACCAGAAGCACACCGAGAATGGCGAGTTCTAAGGGCGGCTCCAAGAACTCCAAGGTCCACAAACGAACCCGTTGTCCTTTGGGGTAGCCGAGTTCCTTTTTCAACTTTCTCGATCGCCGCCCTAAAACAATCATGCGAATCAAGATGATGGAAGCGATTGTCCAACCGATCACCTGCCAAACGAGGTAACTAGTGGAAGCGTCACCAGCAGTTGCGCTTTCGGCGGCCATGGCTGGTCTGCCGATAGCAGCACCACCCAGCAGGACTACGGCCATGACGAGAGCTGTGGCTGTGCGCGTTGCACGCCCCAATGAATAATTGTTGTCTTGTGTACTCATGATGATGTTCCTTTACCGCATCACACATGGGGCCCACGTAGATGAACTGACCACCACACCAACCCTCACAGGTTCGTGTAATCACCAACGCCTACGTCGACGCCACAAGGAGGTATTTCCCCCGCAACCACCTGGAACCTTCCAGGCGATACCTACGGTTTACCCACCCACACCAGCACTAAACCCACGAAAACCACAGCCACACAACCAAGCCACATACCCCAGGGCCGGCTCGGTCGGCTGAGAACGGTCGAATCACTCGGCCAAGTAACACCACAGAATGAGTGATCAGCCGCACATTCAGTAGTTGCGGGGATTTTAGGGTGGCCAGGGACGGGATCGAACCGTCGACCTTCGGATTTTCTGGGTTCTGGATGGTGTCGACCTTTAAATTGATTCCTCCGGGCGAGTTTCGGGACGTCTTGGCGCACCATCATCGTTCCTTACGAAGGGCAGCAGGATAAGTAGGGCCAACCAACATAAAAGGACAAGATTTCCCCCGTATCCGATACGGGTGAGGAGGATCGGTGTGGCCCCGACAACGAGGAACAGAATTGCAACATAGTAACTTCGCCGGGGCGACAGGTGTTCTTTGGGATCAACGAGAAGCTCCGGATGACGTTTCACGTGGCTAGCGATGAGCCCTGTTGCGAGCGCAATCAAAGCAACGGTGAAGCCAAACAGAAGAAAAGCTAGCGCATAAAAATTCTCCCTTTCGAAACCGGCGAGTCCCTGAAACGCCACCGCGTTGGTATCGAATGTGGATGCTAGTCCCTGACCAATGAGCGCCGAGGGAATGGCGAGAAGAACCATGAGCAGCAACCATACGACGGTGAGTCCGATGAGGCCTCGCGAGTAGTCCTTGACGTTTTCGAACAGGCGATGATTGGCGAGCCAGAAACTCGACATAACCCAGAAAGTAAAGACGAACGTGATGATCTTAGCGACGACTTCCGTACTGCCAAGAACGAGGAGAACCGCATTACCACCTCGATCATCAGTAATGATGTCTACCAAGGGCAAGATCAGCAAAGTTATAGCGATCGCGACGACTGCATCAGAGAAGTTAACGAGCCGGTCCATGCCTCGCTCAGTGTGTGGTGGCCGCAGCAGTAGATATTTGCGTGTGATGAGCAGTAGCGGGAGTAGCAAAAATACAAAAGCAAAGTAGTCTTCACTAAAGACGATCACAGTCAGAGCAATGAGAAACATCGCGGCGGCAGGGGCAAAAGCGAACGCGTAATAACGTTTGTCAACTTTCACAAGGGGATCTACTAAAAGCTCCGGGTGCCGCAAAACATAAATTTTCGTGCAGCTTAAGAGGACGAAGATCACTCCCATATTGGTGGCAATAAGCGCACCCACCTCAGCTGTAGGCTGATACAGAAATCCGACTGGAAAAGCGAAGAAGACCATCGCAATCAACCAAAGAAAGTTCAATGCGATAAGACCGCGTGAGTAGTCTTTGACCCGCTCAAAAGTGTTGTGGTGGCTATGCCAGAATGCGGCCATCACGAGGAAACCGAAATAAAAGGTAAATGCCTGAATGGCGGTATCTTGCATGATGGCATCTGATAATCCGTCGCCCTCCGCCGAAAACGCATCATTCAAGTTTTCGATGACTGGCAAAATGAGAAGAGTGGCGGCAATCGCGATGACTGCATCGGAAAAATTGATGAGACGATCGAGGCCTCGCTCGGTGTGAGCGACTTTCGCAAATCTTGACATGATCAAATTCTGTCGAGAGTTGTCTAACGTGTCTAGCGATAACTGCGAATCTCATTGCCGAGGTTGAACTGCCCAGAGGAGGTTTTCAAGAGCGAATAGATCCGATGCCAATTTCAATAAGTTCAGCCCTCTGTAGACGCGCTTTGGTCGGCCGCCAATTTCATACACTCGCCGGTTTTCCTCAGCGAATAATTGCGAAAATGACCAATCTGACACCTCCTCGGTCAAAGAGATGTCATGTGAAGTCTTCTGCGATTGTGAAGTGCGGCGTGAGTTGGGACGATGACGCACTCATAACTGTGAATCAGGATGACGTGAGGAGTCCGCTCGATCCCATGTTGCCGGATCGGTATTCACGCATTTGGGGCGAGATGCTGGACGGAGTTGGAGCCGCCCGTGTGCCGCTGCACAGCGCCCGCCACGCATCAGTTAGCCAAATGCGTGACAAGGGCATCCCAGCGCACTTAGTAGCCGCCCACCACGGACATGACGAAGCAATGACGACCCAGATTTATACCCATGTTCAGGACTTCTCTCAACTCGCAGCGGTGATGTCGTCCTGAACGCTGCACAGCCGAAGTCAAAAAGTATTGACACTAATAACAATACTTTTCGGTTGCCCTAATTGCTGCTGGCCTGTTTGAGTTTCCGGTTGGCTACTAGCCACACTACGACGCCAACGACAAGGGCAAGACCCGACACGATCCGGAAGCCAGGGTCAGGTCCACCAAAGACAAAAAAGTAAACTGCGGTCCCGAAGAACAGCCCGCCGAGGATACTGCTTGTGATCGCCACTCCCTTGCGCATTGCTCCGGGTGCCTTTTTGTGACCGCCATAGGCGTTGATACCTAGAGCGAAACCACTCACGCCCATCGAAAGAACAACAGTGAAAAGCGCAACGGCGACAGGCTCAGGCCACGGGCCGGTTCCGCTATTAAGGCCACTGACCAGAGCACTCAATCCAAAGGCAACACTTGCCAGGACGAGAGACCAATTGGAGAACTTCGCGACCATTGGCACCAAGTCCGTGTCGTTGCCCTGAGTTCGTGACCACTGCTCGCCGTCCCAGTACCGTTGCTGAGCCGGGTTCTCTGGATCGGAATACCAACCGGCAGGGGGGCTTGGCGCATCGAGAGTGGCGGCCGTGCTTGATGCACTACCAAACGAATAGTTGTTGTCTTGCGTACTCATGATGATGTCCTTTACGCATCACACAGTGAGTCGACGTAGAAGAACTGACGACCACACCAACCACGACGGCTCGTGCAATCATCAACGCCTACGTCGACGCCCACTCCAGAGGAATCCCCCTGCTCACCTGAACCATTCAGGCGATAACTATGGTTTACCCGCCCGTAGCTTCAACAAACCTCCGAAACCGCACCCCCGCGTCCAACGCACATAACCCAGCGCAGGGTCGGTCGGTTGAGATCGGTCGAATCACGGGCCTAGGTACAGTCCGCGGGATAGTCCCAAAATGGAGGGTCAGCCGGAAACCCTTTGTTTACGAGGGTTTTGAGGTGGCCAGGGACGGGATCGAACCGTCGACCTTCCGATTTTCAGTCGGACGCTCGTACCAACTGAGCTACCTGGCCGGTGGTCCGGCAAGCCGAACCTGGCGACCCTGACGGGACTTGAACCCGCGACCTCCGCCTTGACAGGGCGGCGCGCTAACCAACTGCGCCACAGGGCCTAAGTACCCCCAACGGGATTCGAACCCGCGCTACCGCCTTGAAAGGGCGGCGTCCTAGGCCGCTAGACGATGGGGGCTAGGACCCTCACCGACAGATTGCCGTTGAGTGCCGCTTTAGCATAGGGGACAACTGCCGCTCACCATAATCCGGGGTGATGGTAGCTACCGTTTGAGCCCCGCCGACGCTAGGAGCCGGATGCCGTCCCGTGACCCAAATGGTGTTCGCTGAGGGACACTAGAACGGTGAGTCAAGTGGAGCGAGCCGTCGAGGCACTGCGAAATAGCGGCCTAGTCGTGCTGCCGACGGAGACTGTATACGGACTGGCAGCCGATGTCAGTGATCCTGGCGCAGTAGCGCGGGTGTACGCCGTTAAGGGTCGGCCGGCTAACCATCCTCTCATCCTCCATCTGGCGGCTGGGGCACGTCTGGATACCTGGGCCGCGCAGATCCCTGAGTACGCATTGGGATTAGCGGCCGATCTATGGCCAGGTCCGCTAACGCTTGTATTGAACAAAACAGATCGAGTACGAGGGTACGTAACTGGAGGGCAGTCCACCGTCGCTGTCCGAGTGCCGGACCATCCGATCGCGCAAGCGGTGCTCACCGAATTCGGTGGTGGTCTGGTGGCGCCTTCGGCCAACCTTTTCGGTCACGTGTCGCCGACAACGGCCGCTCACGCGGAGCAAGATCTCGCTGATCGACTGATCCCTGATGTGGACGTGGTTCTAGACGGTGGACCCTGCGAAGTCGGGGTGGAGTCGACCATCGTGAACTGCACCGGCCCAGCGCCCGAAATTCTGCGTCCAGGAACGCTGCCGTTGTCGGATATTCAGCAGGCTGCAGGCGTGGCCCTCGTCGAGTCCACCGATCCAACGATTAGAGTCTCCGGTGCGCTGGAATCTCATTACGCGCCAGCGGCCAGCGTGCAGCTACTGACCAGTGCGGAGCAGATGCGACCAGATCCCTCCCTTAGGCCACGGATTGGGCTGCTCGCGCCATACGAGATACCGACGCCATCGGGTGTGGTGCGACTCGCTGCTCCAAGGGATGAGTTGGAGTACGCCCGGTTGTTGTATGCCTCGTTGCGCGAGGCGGACGCCTTACAACTCGAACGTATTGAGGTAATCGGACCTGACGGCGATGGCGCCGCAGCCCGCGCAATCCGAGACAGGCTGAATCGGGCTGCTGCAGATCGCTCTTCCTAGCCGTATCCGAGTTCATGGAGCCGGTCGTCATCGATACCGAAGTGATGAGCAATTTCGTGTACGACGGTGATGTGGACCTCACGCACGACTTGCTCTGGGCTCGCGCATATTCCGAGGATAGGCATCCGATAGACCGTGATGCGATCAGGCATGATGCCCGAGTACCAGTTGCCTCTCTCGGTTAGCGGAACTCCGGTGTACAAGCCCAACAAGTGTTGACCTGGTGGCGGCCAATCCTCGACCTCAATGACGACGTTGTCGACGAGTTTTGCCAGTTGTTGCGGGATTTGATCTAGTGCTTGTGCAACTAGGTCCTCAAAATCTAGACGTCCGATGCTGATCACGACAAGCTAATCTCCCACCCGCAACCGATTCACGAGAGTGGACATGACGGTACTAGTCGTTGTGGATTGAGTGAGACATAGCGTGCCCGCCACTGGCGAATAGTGTCGGATGCGAAGTGTCTCCGCTGGTAAGTGCAGTCAGGTTGCGCTCGATGTCGGCGATCTCATCAGGCCAAGAGCCAGTATCGCGGAGATCTTCTGGAAGGTCTCGATACAATTGCAGGGCACTGTCGTAGCGCTTACGGGCGGCCTCGAGGGAACCCAGTCGTCCCAACAGTGCTGCAGTTTCGTGCTCGCAACCGGCGACTCGGTCTCGGAAACCGAGATTGTCATAGGTCTGGCGGCAGGATTCGAGTAGGGACAGTGCTTCAACCTCGTCATCTCGATTGGCGCTACCCGCATGGGCCAAAACAATCGCTAGGCCGTGCTGAGCATTGGCCGTCAGCTCCGCATCCGGGACAGTTTCTGCCGTTGCTAGACCCGCCTCAAAAGCTTTACGCGCCTCCTTGGTATCTCCGTCTTGATCGACCAGAGAGCCCAGATCAGTGAAGAGTTGAGAACGTAACTGTGGCTCACCAGCGGATTCAGTGAATCTCAGTGCCTGCCGGAGCAGAGAAATGGCTTGCTGTAGTTCTCCCAGCTGTGCTTGCCGCCAGGCCAGCGGAATCGCAATCTGAGCAGCAGCGGTGGGTTCGTCAGCTTGGAGGTAGTCGGTGAAAGCGTCGGCGAGGACCGTCTGCGCGTCGCTGGGCTGTCCGAGTCCTTCCAGAGCAATGCCGAGTACCTGGCGCGATTGAGCACGGTAACCAACATCTTCCTCGCCGCATTGGTCGATGGCTCGAAGCGCTATGCGA
This sequence comes from Micrococcales bacterium, assembly GCA_002699445.1. GTDB lineage: Bacteria > Actinomycetota > Actinomycetes > S36-B12. Next base: position 12,552 of record PAAU01000068.1, read on the forward strand.
GCTGCCTCGGCAAAACTCTGTTTACCTAACATCTCGTCGGCGGCAGCGATCTGCTCGGTCAAACTAGGTTGACCTGCGCCTCTGGCCGAGGGTTGTTGTGGCTCAGGAGATCCCTCCGTTGCCTGATCCATCCGGGTGCGCACCATTGACCACTGTTTCCGGAGCCAGCCTTTACCAAATCCTCGGCAAGCAGGTTGGGCGGCTTCAAGTTCTGCAGCTGCTTCACTTCGGCGGCCCAACATCAATAACGAGGCGGATCGTTGGATTCGGGCCAATGCTTGGAGTTGTGCGGGAGGAATGTTAGAGGCGTCTGGGACAGGTGAGGAAAGCGATCCAATACTGAGCCAGCGTTTGACCTCACCTTCGTCATCGCGCTGAGCGAGATCCAGATACGAAATCAGTTCTTCGTATTCCTGAACCGCGTTGGCGTGATCGCCGCTCGCCCCCAAAATCATGGCGAGATTGAGATGGGCGATACCAATGGCGCCGCTCTCACCGTTGCTGCGTGCGGCGGCGAGCTGAGCCCGCACTGCCGCTATCTGATCCTCACTCGGTCGCTGAGCGCTGTCATCATCCACACCTCCACTATGCCTGGACGCAGACCGGTAGTCCTAGCCGCACCCGCCAGACCCCCATCGGAGTGACTGTGTAAGGACTCTGTAAAGGCCTGGTTCGAAGAGTTTCCGCCGGGTATCGCCAGGGCCCAAGGAGCGTTTTAACTAGTAACTACGAGAGGGGCTGACATGACTACCTACGATGACGATCAGACCGGAAATAGGGCAACTGAGCCGGTTCACCCGGACCAACCCGACCCTGTCCAGCAATGGTGGGTTGGGGATAGCTCCTCGAATATTGATCAACTGACGGATCAACCGCAACAGGCAGAGACTCAGACGGAGCCGTGGCCCAGTCAGGGGACTCCGCTGCACGATGACACGATCGGTACTACGGCCACGCCAAAGACTGGAAAGAAGCAGAGCGCACGTATCGGTGCGATCGTGGCGGGAGCAGCAGCGGTCGCTATGCTCTCGGGTGCGGTTGGCGGTGCCACTGGCTACTACCTCGCAGACACAGAAACCCCGGCGGTTTCTTCTCCGGTGGTGGCTTCAGGCGGAGGCTCGGTTCCTGCGGATGGCACTGTCGCAGGTGTAGCAGCGGCAGTAATCCCAACGGTGGTGAATATCTCCACCGGCTCCGGACAGGGCAGCGGCTTCATCATCCGATCAGACGGTTACATTCTCACGAACAATCACGTCGTGGATGGAGCCAACTCGATGACGGTGACTTTTGAAGATGGCAGTACCGCGTCAGCCCAACTCGTTGGCGCTAATGCGGGATACGATTTAGCCGTCATCAAGGCGGATCGCGATGGGCTCCCGGTTAGTACGCTGGGGCGCTCCGCTGACGTCAATGTCGGCGACACTGCCATTGCTATCGGTTCACCTTTGGGTCTGCAGGGAACCGTGACATCAGGAATCGTGAGTTCTCTGGATCGTCCGGTCACGGCGGGTGGACAGGGCGAGACATCCTTCATCAATGCCATCCAAACGGATGCGGCTGTGAACCCAGGAAACTCTGGTGGACCTCTTGTCGACGGTGACGGCAGAGTCATTGGGGTGAACTCCGCTATCGCGACTTTGGGTGCCGGCGCCGGTGGGCAGGCCGGTTCGATTGGACTCGGTTTTTCCATTCCGATTGACACTGCACAACGAATCGCTGACGAGCTGATCCAAACCGGTAGCTCAAGTACGCCAGTCATTGGTGCTCAGATCGACAACTCTGATTCGAGTTCGGGCGCTGTGATTGCCGAGATCACTGCAAATGGGCCGGCCGAGGAAGCCGGGTTACGAGCGGGTGACGTGATCACTGAGCTTGATGGGCGAGCCATCGCGGACTACACCGAGCTCGTAGTAGCTATCCGAGATAAAGCGGTCGGTGACAACGTCGTACTCACTATCGATCGAGGTGGGGACTCGCAGCAGGTGGCTGTGACGCTCGGCGCCGCCAGTTAACTGGGGGAGAGTTGGGGAAAGGGTCATGGGCCCTCGTAGCGAGGAACTGCGGGGGCCCATCTCCCTATCGGCATCCGATGTCTAAGGGGCTGGCGGAACTACTACCGCCGCTCCATCCCGCCGATGGTCGCCGACGGCGGTGACGCTGCCATCAGCATGCCGCGTGACCGCGTGGACACCGCCAAAGAATAGGTTGGAAGTGGGCCAGAGATTCACCGGCGCAACGGTCTGGAGCTGATCGATGACCTCCTCGTTCCAACCCGGTTCGATTTCGATAGCCGAGGGCCCGGGGTGAAGGCGGGGACCAGTTATGGCTTCGGTTATGTCCATACCCAGGTCAACTATTCGCAACAAGGTCAGCAGTAGCGCCGAGCGGATGCGTTCGCTCCCGCCAGAACCGAGACCGGTAATACTGCCGTCCCCCTGACACAAAATGGTGGGAGCCATCATCGAACCCAGTCGGAGCCCGGGTGGTAGCGAGTGGAAGCCCCCAGGATTCAAATCCTCCTCGCCAAGCATGTTGTTTAAGAGAATCCCCGTTCCTGGGATGACGGTTCCAGAGCCTGAACCGTTGGAAGTAGTCAGGCTCGCGACCATCCCATCTGAATCAACGACGCTGATGTGGGTCGTTCCTCTACTCACATGAGGGATACCGTCGCGTAAGTCTGCCGCCCGAATCGCAGCGGTCGAACGCGCCAGAGCGTCTATAACATTTTTCCAGATCTCGGGCGGCTGCTCGACGGGAGCTAATCGTTCTAGCGCGTCGGCGATGATGGCGCCACCGAAAGCGGGTCGAGCATTGAGATTGATCTCGGCACCATTGCGCATTACAACCAGTGGGGTCCGTTCCATTACTTCGTACGCATTGAGATCTTCTCGAGTTATGTGTCCGGCGGTTTGCGCCATTAGATCCAAAAGGGGGTCGGCATAGGCAGAAGACTTTATCGAGTCGACTTCGCCATCCCCGATGCGCTGAAGGAATCGTGCAAGATCAGAGTTGGCCACGGTGTCTCCGGCCTCAGCGTAGTGTCCGAGATCGGTGCGGATGAGAGCTTGACTGTCTGATGTCAGCTTTAAGATGTCCCGAATCAGTGCTAAAACCTCCGCCTGCACTGGCTCAACTTCGGCACCACGCAGAGCGGCGGCAATTGCAGGAGCAACAACGCTCTTCAGCGGTACTCGTCCGAATCGGGCATGGGCGGTGAGAAAACCCGCGAGTGTCCCGGGAACGGCCACAGAACCGGGGCCGACATGAAATTCCTGTTCTGCCCCGGGAAACGTCACCACTACAGGAGTGAAGTCAGCGGCTTTTACTTGTTCAACTGAGCCCAAGCCCGGAGAGTTCACGAAGAAGTCGAGTACTCGACCGGTGCCATCTGGCTCACGAATATTGAGAAAACCACCTCCACCGAGCGAGGTAAAGGCGACCTCACTGATGTTGGCGGCGAAAGTGCCGCCGATAGCAGCGTCGACGGCGTTTCCACCCTTGTGAAGTACTGAGATGGCGGCCATTGCGGTGTCTCGAGACCCAGCGGCTACAGCAGCGCTGCCTGGAGGTCCTTGAGCGACTGCCGCGGATCCGGGTAACGACGGGGATTGCCTCACCTGCGACAGGTTACTGACAACGCGCGTGCTCCGCTCCGAACCCACCCCAGTGGTTCGCCGGGTGTGCTGCGGGCTCGGCCACTAGGCTATTAACGATTCCGGGATCGCGGCTCATCAGCGAGGAGAAGCAATGCCAATCGAGTTCACTCCCTCCCCTCGCCGCAGCCTCGGGGTTGAGGTTGAGCTGGGGATTATTGATGTCGAGTCTCGACATCTGGTTCCGCGAGCCAACGACGTTATTTCGGCATTGTTGTCCGGGCACGCCGATGTGACTGAGCATCCCAAAGTAAAGCAGGAATTATTCCTGTCGACTATCGAGATCATTACTGGTGTGTGCTTAACCGCTGCTGAAGCGCACGCTGATCTGACGGCAACGCTCCGCGAAGTGCAGGGCTACCTAGAGCCTCGTGGCATGGCACTCCTGGGCGGTGGAGTTCACCCGTTTACTGACCCAGCGTCACTGCAACGTCGACCGAATAAGCGATACGACAACCTGGTAAATCGAATCCAGTGGCCAGCACGCCGGTTGCAGATCCACGGGATTCATTTCCACGTCGGCATTGGCGACGCGGATCGAGCTATTGCCGTTCTGAATCGCTCACTACGCTACCTGCCGCTTTTTGTTGCTCTCAGCTCGTCGTCTCCCTACTGGGAGGGAACCGACACGGGTCTAGCTTCTGTGCGAACGAAAATTTTCGAAAGTTTGCCAACTGCGGGTCTACCGGTTCGTTTTGCTGATTGGGCTCACTATGAGGACTACGTCGAGATCATGCTGGAAACTAATGGCATTGGTTCGATCCGAGAGATTTGGTGGGACATCCGGCCGCACGCACAGTACGGCACATTGGAGTTTCGGATGTCTGATGGCACCGCCACCCTGAGGGAGGCAGTTGGGCTCGCGGCGCTTGCACAGTGTCTTGTTGAGTATCTGGATAGTTCCTTATCTGAGGGCCTGGGGCCTGCGGAGCCTTCCGAGTGGACCGTGCGGGAAAACAAATGGCGAGCGGCCAGATTCGGTTTGGATGCTCAATTGGTGGGTGAGGGTGGGCAGACCATCGGAGTCCCCGACGCAGTGGCGGACTTACTAACCGTCTTACAGCCAATCGGGGTAGAGCTTGGCTGCGAAAGAGAGTTGGGTTGGGTGCGCGAGATTCTGGATACCGGAAGTAGTAGTTCCCGTCAACGAGCTTTCATAGATCAGGGTGCGACTCTAACTGAGGTAGTAGACCGGATGGTTCTTGAATTGGGTACGGATCGGATCGCGCCATGAGGGAAGCGCAAGACGATGAGGTGTTTCCGGAGAGTGCTCAGCCCGGAAGTGAACCGGTTCAGTCAGCTACCGACTCTGTTACTTCTCCAGATCTCAAACGGTTGATCGATGATTTCTCCGCGGAGTATGAGGATTCGCTGATTTCGTTTCGACGCAAGCTGCACGCAGGACCGGAACTGTCGTTCCAGGAGTTCGCCACAACCGATGCGGTTGCTGAGCGATTGACGCAAGCCGGTCTGTCAACACATCGATTACCCAGCGGTACCGGTTTGTTCTGTGACATCGGTGTCGCAGGGACGCGGGTAGCACTCCGTGCAGATTTGGACGCTTTGGCAATGCCAGACGGTAAAGCAGTTCCCTATCGGTCTCAAAACGATGGAGTAGCTCACGCTTGCGGTCACGATGTGCACACTTCCATCGTCTTGGGGGCAGCGCTGGTCTTGAGTCGTTTATCCGAAATGGGATTGTTGCCGGGTCAGCTTCGAGTGATCTTTGAACCGGGCGAGGAACAAGTGCCTGGGGGCGCGGTTGAGGTGGTGGAACTCGGGTTGTTGCGCGACATAGCGATGGTTTTCGCCGTTCACTGCGATCCGAAGTTGGATGTGGGTGTCGTTGGAAGCCGGGTTGGGCCAATCACTTCGGCGGCCGACAGGGTGGAGGTCACGTTGCATGGTCCCGGCGGGCATACGGCACGGCCGAATCTGACCGTAGACTTGGTGGCCCTGATGGCTCGACTCATTCAAGAACTCCCAGACAAGCTAGAAGCTCGCTTAGGAGGTCCGCAGAACTGCCGGATGGTCTTTGGCGCAGCCCATGCGGGGGATGCAGTAAACGTTATTCCTGCGACGGCCGTCGTTGGCGGTTCACTAAGGACCCCCGATCTGGTTGCTTGGGATTCGGCTCCGCGTGCCTTGACGGAGTCGTTGGAAGAAATCCTCGGTGACTCCGGGGCGAGCTGGGAAGTGATTCATGTCCGAGGAGTCCCCCCGGTGACCAACGACAGCGGGGCTGCCGAAATTGCCGCTCAGTGCGTCCAGGACTTGCTGGGTCAGGATGCGTTAGTGAAGACCGAGCATTCCTGGGGTGGTGACTCATTCGGTTGGATGACAAAGGAAACTCGTGGAGCATTCCTGCGTCTGGGAACTCATGACCCCAAGCAGGACACCCGATTGGATTTACATCACAGACAGTTCGATGTGGCAGAGGAGGCCATCTTGATCGGTGTTCGACTGCTGTGTCGGACTGCTGTTAGCGCCCTCTCTGAGCTGCAGGAGTCCTCGAGCAGGTAACGGATTTGATGGGGAACATATAGTTGGATGTCCTACTATTTGACATAGTACGATGTGAGTACTCTCGTCATTCCGAGTACTCACACGATTCTGGTGGAAGGACTTCAGTGGACGCGACCCTGCACCAGCCGAAACATTCGATCCGAATTGTCACCGCGGCGAGTCTCTTTGATGGCCATGACGCAGCCATAAACGTCATGCGGCGAATACTGCAAGACCAGGGTGCCGAGATCATTCATCTGGGTCACGATCGATCTGTTGCTGAAGTGGTTGCGGCGGCGGTGCAAGAAGATGCTGCTGCAGTGGCAATCTCCTCATATCAAGGTGGACACATTGAATATTTCAGCTACCTGCGCGACCAACTTGACGCGGCCGGAGCGAAGACCGTTCGAATCTACGGCGGTGGCGGCGGTGTAATCGTTCCCGAAGAAATTGAGCAGTTGAGTAGGCGGGGCATCAAGATCTTTTCTCCCGAGGACGGACAAGATCTTGGATTGCCGGGGATGATCAATACGATCATTCAAGAGTGTGATCGACCAGTGGAGTTACAGTCTGATCCGCGTCTGGTTCACCAAGAACATGACGGCGAGATCGCCCGAGCTATCACAGCTATCGAATCGGGTGACGAGGTCGAACTGGCGGGGGATTCGCCTCCAGCGTTGGTCGTCGGTATCACAGGAACTGGTGGAGCTGGAAAATCCTCCGTGACTGACGAGCTTCTCCGCCGTTTCCGCCTGGACTATGAAGATGAACTGCGAATCGCTGTACTAGCCGTCGACCCCAGTCGACGTCGCAGTGGTGGTGCCTTACTTGGCGATCGTATTCGGTTCAACTCATTGCGAGGCGAACACATTTTCTTTCGGTCCATGGCGACGCGAAACTCTGGACCAAGTGAACCGCAGGCTTTGCCGCGGGCGATCAACTTGCTCCAAAACAGTGGCTTCGATTTGGTAATAGTGGAGACCCCGGGTTTGGGTCAAGGAGATACCACTCTGGTCGATCTTGTAGACGTGTCGGTCTATGTGATGACCGCAGACTATGGGGCAGCGTCGCAGCTGGAAAAGATCGGCATGCTTGACTACGCCGACGCGGTGCTCATCAACAAGTTTGAGCGAACCGGCGCTGAGGATGCCCGCCGTGAGGTAGCGCGACAGTTGGTACGTAATCGGAAACAGTTCGGTGCCCGTTGGGAGGAGATGCCAGTATTTGGAACGAGCGCGGCGCAGTTCGCCGACCCTGGGATCACGCGCGCATATCAGTGGCTAAAAGAAACGCTGGTCGGCCGCGGCTTTCGTGAGGGTGGCCTACCTGATGTCCTGTTGAGCACGCCAGTGGCTCGATCAGGCCAACCGATGGTCCCACCAGATCGCGATCGCTATCTGGCTGAGATTTCCGCCAGCGTCCGGGGGTACCACAGCTGCACTGAGGAAGTTGCCGAACTCATTGGGCGTCGGCAGTCTGTACGTGCAGCAGCAGCGGAGCTTGCTGATGACCCAGCTGTCCGGAACTCGCTCACCTCTCGAGCAGCAGATCTCAACCTGGAGATTCCCGAATCGGAGCAAGATTTATTGAACGGTTGGGACGTATTGCAGCGGGAGTATCGTCGTGAAGCGTACGTGTCGGTTGTGGGTTCACGGGAGGAGACCACATCGCTTTTCAGCGAGACGCTTTCTGGAACTCCGGTGCCCCGTATCGCACTTCCTAAATACACCTCAGAAGCAGATGCCTATCGTTGGCTACGGCAAGAAAATATTCCCGGTGAGTTTCCTTTCACTGCAGGAGTCTTTGCATTCCGGCGAACAAATGAGGACCCGGCGCGCATGTTCGCGGGCGAAGGTGATGCGTTCCGCACGAATCGACGCTTCCATCTGTTGTCGGAAGATATGGCGGCAACCCGACTCTCGACGGCCTTTGACTCAGTCACCCTTTATGGCCGCGATCCCGCCCAGCAACCGGATGTGTATGGCAAGATCGGCACCGCCGGCGTGTCAATCGCATCCCTCGATGATATGAAGGAACTTTTTCGTGGGTTCGATCTTCTCCACCCCACGACCAGCGTCTCGATGACGATCAATGGCCCAGCGCCAGCCATTCTCGCTATGTTTCTCGTGACGGCCATCGATCAGCAGACTGAAAAGTTTGCTGAGGAACACGATCGTGAACCCGACGCCACTGAATCTGCCGACATCACCCGCCAAACTCTCAACCAGGTGCGGGGGACCGTTCAGGCGGACATCTTGAAAGAGGACCAAGGCCAAAACACTTGTCTGTTTTCGACCGAGTTTGCATTGCGCTGCATGGCTGATGTTCAGGAGTGGTTTGTGCAAAACGCGGTCCGGAATTTCTACTCAGTTTCTATCTCGGGGTATCACATCGCTGAGGCAGGGGCGAATCCCATCTCGCAGTTGGCCTTCACCTTGGCAAATGCATTTACCTATGTTGAGATCTATCGAGCCCGAGGAATGTCAGTCGATGATTTTGCGGCGAATCTTTCCTTTTTCTTCAGCAACGGTATGGATGCTGAATATGCCGTGCTCGGCAGAGTTGCGCGGCGAATCTGGGCTGTGGCAATGCGGGATGTGTACGGCGCCAGTGAACGTTCTCAACGGTTGAAGTATCACGTTCAGACATCAGGACGGTCGCTTCATGCCCAGGAGATGTCGTTCAACGACATTAGAACTACTCTCCAGGCTCTGGTTGCGAGCTACGATAACTGCAACTCGTTGCATACCAACGCTTACGACGAGGCGGTCACTACTCCGACGCCAGAGTCGGTGCGCCGGGCGATGGCCATTCAACTCATAATAAATCGAGAGTGGGGTTTGTCAGCCAACGAGAATCCGCAGCAAGGTTCTTTCATTATCGATGAGCTCACCGATCTAGTTGAAGAAGCAGTTTTGACAGAGTTCGATCGGATCAGTCAACGAGGTGGTGTCTTGGGTGCCATGGAGTCCGGATATCAGCGCGGTCGGATCCAAGATGAGTCGTTGCGCTACGAGCAGCGGAAGCATGATGGCTCGCTTCCTATCGTCGGAGTAAACACGTTTGTGTCGGCAAACGAGATACCAGAGACGACTCCCCATCTGATGCGCGCTACCGAGGCTGAGAAACAGTCACAGCTACAACGGCTAGCGGGGTTCACTGACCGCAATAGTGCTAGTGCTCGGTTGGCACTGGACCGACTACAGCAGGTCGCGGCTGAAGGTGGAAACGTATTTGCCGAACTCATGACCACGGTTCGAGTTTGTACGCTGGGGCAGATTACCGAAGCATTTTTTGAGGTCGGTGGCCAGTATCGGAGAAATACATGAGTAACTCTGCCGGGCCCCGAGATTTGGTAGCGCAGGCTCGTGAAAATTGGAAAGAACAAGGCTGGGCGGATGCCGCTTCTGGGATGGCGGCAACGACGTCGATTATGCGTGCCCACCAGATTCTGTTAGCGAGAGTTGATGCGCAACTGCGACCGCTGAATCTGACTTTCGCTCGGTACGAACTTCTCATGCTGTTGTCATTTTCAAGGGACGGGGCACTGCCGATGCGTGTCATTGGGGAGCGACTACAGGTGCATCCGACCAGCGTGACTAGCGCAGTGGACCGCCTAGAACGAGATGCGTTGGTAGCCCGTCGTCAGCATCCCACTGACCGGCGGGCAGTTCTTGTTGTACTCGCGGATACTGGGAGGAAACTGGCGATGCGGGCGACTCGGCGCGTGAATGATCACGTATTTCTCGATTTGGGGATATCTAGAGCAGCGGCTGATGAACTAACTGACCTTGTGAACGGACTAAGGCGGTCCGAGGGAGACTTTTAGCCCCTCAGACCGCCCTAGGCTGCTGTTGGTTGGGGCTAGTTGCCCTTCACCTTTTTCTGCGCTTTCTTTGAGGATTTCTTAGCTGAATCGCTTACTGAGTCTGCTGTCTCGCTGATTTTTGCCGAAGCGTCAGCACTCATCTGATTCCAGCCGTCCTTGACGTTGTCGACGGTGTCGCTGACGTTGTCGACTGCCTCCTTGGCGGTCTTTGCTGTTTCTAACTTCGATCTTACGACGAGTAGTTCCGCTTCGGTGCTATCCACGTCCGCTTGGGCTTCTGCAACGTAGGCGTCCATTTGCTGCTGAATGAATTCGGTGTGCTCCCCGATCAAGGGGATGTCGCCGATCTTGTCAACAAGCTTGTCGCTCGCCTGCAAGGCCTTTAATTTAGCCTTGGCACCGGTTAACTCCGCTTCAAGCTTGCGTGTCTCCGCGTACCAACTGGCGACCTTTGCCTTTGCCTTTGATTTTGTTTCTTCGAATGCCATGCATAAATGGTACCCAGTTAGCCGATACTTACACCCACGCCTGGGGGTTCTTCTGGCATTGTGGGGACATGGACTCTACGAGCAAAGGCAACGTGCTGATGTTCGTTGGTGCGATGCTGGTGCTAGCGACGTTCTGGATGCTTCTTGCGGCGCTGGTGGAGGGCACTCCGGTTCGGCTGGCCATCGCTGCTTTAACGGCGATCGGTGCAATCGCAGTTTTTCGAACTTATGCGATTCACAAGAAGCGAGACTCCGACCAGACGGAGACATCTGAGGATTAAGCGCGTCTACCGCAGGCTCGGATTCAGGTCGTGCTCAGTGGGCGCTCGGTACGGGTCGGGCTCAGTCGCTTTGACGGGCGCCACTACGTTGGGTAGAACCGTGTGGTCGACGCCCCAATCGGCAAGTGTCGCTCGTATTTGTTGCTCAGCGTTGTCGAGTTTCTCGGCAACGATACGTCGTTCTGCCCATTCGAGCTCTCGTTGCCGCAAGGCTCGCTCGATACGTTCCATCGTGGCGGGTTCGACATCAAATCCGTAACTGAGACGCACTATTTCGGGTATGTCCTTGCGGTAGTCGTGGGCATAAGCGTCGAAAACCCCAGGGGTCACGTCGTCGGCATTCAATAAATCGAGACCCACCAGGACGAAAGAAAACAGCGGGAACCATCGCATTCCTTCGGGAACTCCGTCTGGTCGAGGATATTCATCAGAGAGCCAATAGGGACGCTGAATAGTCAGGATCGGCCCGAATTTTGGGATGGGGTCGTTGCCGTGAGTGAGCAGTACCACCCGAGCAGCTTGCGATAATTCAGCTGGGAGATCTTCGAACTCCTTGGCGGATTGGACTTCGACCACCATGCCCGCCGGGTCGATTTCTTCCGGGTTGTGGAGCCAATCACGTCGCCACTTTGAGGCGTAGGGAGTGCCGAGAAACAGTGCTCGATCAATATCCAAGATATCGAAACCGGCAGTACCCTCCTTCTCGAAAACGTCCAAAGCCGCCTGACTGCCAAGCGATTCGCCGAAGAGGAGAACCTTCGGTTGGTCAGCCTCCGGCATCGATCTGATTCGCCAGGCAAGTGCAGTCAGTAAGGCCAGTGTGCTCTCCCACGCGGTGCCGACCCGATCCAGCGACAGGAAAGACGGTCGCACCGAATACTGCACGCACACACCCGCAACATCGCCTCCGGTCATGAGTTCGACGGACTCGGACGCGACGTAGTTTACGTAGCCGCTGCCGGTCGCGGAATACACCACGATGTAGGGCCGGTCGAAGGCTCCGAAACGTTCGAGTTCCTGCATGGCGAGGTACGCCCGAGAGTTGGGTGACGGCGCGGACTCATATCCGACGAAGACGCGAATCGGGTCAGTCGCTGGCTCACCAGTCACCTCTTCGATATCGCCAGCTGAAAGCGTCATATTGACGAACCTGCGTCCTTCGCGTCCGATGGTGCTCCAATCGATCTTGCTTCGTGGACCGCCGCTTACGCTTGCAGATGTCGGTCGGGACCGGTAGGCGGGTTCGATTGCGCTTCCGGCGCGTTCGGTTGCCGCGGTTGCAATCGCGATGGCGCGTTCGATACCGAGTGCGAGACCTCCGAGAGCTACTCCGTGCCCAATAGCTTTTGCTGCTGGGCTTAGTCCAGGCAGAGCCCAGCCCACCGCAGCGCCGACTCCGGAAGCTACTGCATCCTCAACCCGGGACAACCCATAGAGGAGTAGGGATACTCCGGTACCCACCGCGATGGCCTGTAATGGTTGGACCAGACTCGCATTCCGAACGGGAATCCCGTACTGGTCGGTGTCGGTGGCCGTATCGAGTAGCCGACGAGAACGAGCAAGATGCAAAGCAGTTGCTGCGGCAGCACCGGTCGTCAGTACAACCGGCAAATTGACCGTTCCTGAATCGTGACGGCCCCGGACGGTATCTACTGCCCCGTCAACGCTGACCGCAACCGCACCCGCGGCCGCTCCAGTAGCCACCCGGAAAGAGGCGGTACGAGCAGCAGCACGCCAGATTCCCTCGTCATCATGCTGTCGAAGGACTTTGCGAACACTTAAGGCCATACCGAATGCGGTGACATCGGCGGCCAATACCGCCGCACGACGCAGATGTTCGCTGCGCTGGTATCCACCGATCGCTCTATCAGCTATCGCTTCCAAAGAGGATTGCAAAGTTGCCGTAAGCCCGTAGCTAATGGCGCCAGCGAGGCCCGTGGCTACTGCCTGTTGAACCGTGGTTCGGGGCAAGAGCGAGGTTTCGAATGATGGGCTAATGGCTGCGGTGCTGTGGACTAGGCCGGCGGCCTCAACCGTTGACACTCGGGCGCGAAGCAATCGGTAGCCAATATTCGCCATTGCTTTGCCAGATTCACGCCACTGCATAGCATCATTGTGCACCACCGTGACTACGGTTACGGGACGGTAGGGACTGCGCTGGTGAGCGGCGCCTCTTGATGACCGGCCATCAACGCTCTCACGGACCGGTTGGAGGGATCAATGAGTGGCTACGAGCGGTTCGCGAAGTGGCTGCTGCCGTTGGGAGTTGTCGGAGCCCTGGTGATGGGTTTGATCTGGCCCGGTCCAGGAGAGTCGCTCGGGGAAATAGAACTGGGCCCGTTGGATGTCACCGCAATCACCGTGATCATCATTTTTCTCGTAAGCGGGGTGGCATTGCGGGGCGCCCGAGTGCAGCGGGAGTCACTCTCCCGAGCGATAGTGGTGGTTTTGCTCCTGAACCTGATCGTTGCTCCGCTCATGGCGGGAGCCTTCTTGGCGATAGTTCCACTGGCGAGCGGATTGGCCTTTGGTATCGCCGCTATGGCGTCGGTTCCAACAACGCTAAGTTCAGCTGCGGTGTTGACGCAGGTCGCTGGCGGAGATCGTGTCTGGGGTGCCACCCTGACGGTCTTGTGCGTTTTCACTGGCGCCTTGACGGCGCCGATCGCGGTCTCACTCCTCCTCCGAACCGAAGCAACGATTCCGACCGGTTCGTTGTTGCTTCGGCTCATCCTCTTGGTGCTGGTTCCGCTTGGAGTTGGCTATGGATTAGCACGGTTGACAAGTTGGCAAGTGAACCGAGTGTGGCGGGTGGTGCCTTCCCTTGGTGTCGTAGTTCTAGCGTGGATCACCGTGTCGGAATCAGCTGAGTCAATTCAGGCAACGCCCGGCGGGCAACTGCTCGTGGTGGGAGCGCTGGTAATCGGTGCCCACGTGGTCATGCTTTTTCTCGCTCGTATCGCTGCGCTCAGCCTGCCGCGAGATCGAGCAGTGGCGGTTTTTTTCGTGACCGCGCAAAAGACACTGCCGTTGGCGTTGACAGTGATCTCAGCCGTAGCGGTATTGGTCCCCGAACTGAGCGCAGTAGCGAGCCAGGCGGTCATCGTGGCGGTGATGTGGCATTTCGTACAGACCTTGGTCGACGGCACGATTGCAGCGAGATGGGGCAAGGATGTAGTCCACTGAGCGGTAGCCCGATTCGCGGTGAGAAACCGGCCGCCTAGGCTGGGGCTATGAGATCTTTCTCCCACGATCGTTTGGTTTTCGAGGTCAAGGATGAGGGACCCGAAGACGGAATCCCGGTAGTGCTGTTGCACGGCTTTCCGCAGGATGCCACCAGTTGGGATGGTGTCGTCGAGCCATTACAGAAAGCGGGCTATCGCACATTGGCGATGAATCAGCGTGGCTACTCCCCTGATGCGCGCCCCAACGGAGCAACGAACTACAGTTCTGCGCGCCTTGTGGACGATGTAGTGGCATTGCTGGACGCCGCCAGTATTGACGAGGCCCACATCGTGGGACACGACTGGGGTGGTGCGGTGGCCTGGCTCCTTGCGTCGGAGTACCCGGAACGAGTGAACACGCTCACGGTGTTGTCGACTCCCCACCCAGCCGCTATGCGCGCAGTCGCCCTGCGTAGCACTCAGTTGCTTTCTTCCTGGTACATGGCCGTGTTCCAGCTACGGTGGACGAGCGAACAGATTCTTCACCCCGGAGGTCCACTGTGGCGGACCCTGATGCGGGGTCTCCCCCGACACCAGGCGCAGCATTACACGGAAAGAATGCAGCTGCCCGGCGCTCTCACCGCGGCGCTGAATTGGTACCGAGCATTACCTAGAGAACTGGTCCGACCGACAGTACGAGTTCATCGGATCAAACGGCCCACCCTCTATATCTGGGGAGATAGGGACCCGGCGCTCGGCCGAGCAGCAGCAGTGGCCACCGGTGATTTTGTGTCAGGGGACTACACCTTCGTGATTTTGAGGGGCGTTGGTCATTGGATTCCGGAAACCGCGGCAGCGCCGGTGGTGAGCCGAATCCTAGAGTTCTGGGGTCATGAGTCAGCACAATCCCCAACGACGGTTTCTACCTGATCGGTAACAAGTCGAAACAGTTCGCTTTGCTCCGACTCGCTCGTTCGGGTGGACGGCAATCGGTGAATACTGCGCGGACGTCGATCGAGCCAGAAGTTGCCGCTACCCAGCTCGGACTGCGGTGCTACGACGAGCCACACCAGAGTGTCGGCACCTTCATCGGGGTTTCGTAAAACCGCTTTGGTGATGCGGTAGAACCCGGGCAGCGACGAACGTACGCCCGGCGTATCGGCCCAACCAGGGTGCATGGAGTGAAAGGAAACTCTGGTGTCGGCGTACTTGCGGGACCATTGTTGTACTAGTTCGACCTGTGCTCGCTTCGCCCGAGCGTAGGCGCGGACTCCGTCATATTCCTTCCTTCCAAACTCCATTGCGTTGGGTCGAAGTGGTTCGGTGTACATGCCTCCCGAAGAGACCACAACAACTCGACCACCTGGACTCAATTGGGGCAGTAGCCGCTCGGTCATCAGCTGAGGTGCCAAGACTTGTGCCGTGTAGGTCTGTTCGTGAGCGTTGGTCGCTTGGTACTGATGAACAAGCGCCCCAGCATTGTGGACCAATGCGTCGATACTGCCCTCAGGAAAGGTATCGAGCATGCGGCTGACTGCGCACAGATCGGTGAGATCTGCGATGTGCGCTGTGACCGTTATTGCTCCGGGACGTTGAGAGAGATCTTCGGCGGCATGCCGAGTTCGTTCCGCGTCGCGACCGACAATGTGCAACTCTGCGCCCAAATCCACCATTGTTCGCGCGGCTGCCGCGCCGATACCGGATGTTGCGCCAGTAAGGACCACTCGGCGACCCTGAAAGTTTTCAGATCGGGCAACGTTCTCTAACGACTCCCAACGAGACATACCTTTGCGAGCCCGGTACCCAAGCTTGGTGAAGCTCCCGACGATACTGACCTCTAGGACTTGATCGGCCAAGTCGGATGGCGACTTCATCCCCTGATCCGAGCCGGATCCGCCATTGCCGCTACTAGTCCTGACTCTGCCCTTCGCCCGATGACCTGAAATGCCAGGCGCAGTAGAGGGTCAAACAGTCGCCGGACGCCAGCGAGCTGAAGCTCAGCGTCGTAGGTGACCTCGCTACCGGACGCAGCAGGCCGAACCGTGATCAGATCAAGACTCACGAAGTCACGATTTTCGGCGCGAAGCGAGATGCTACCCGCGGATTTCTCAGTTGGTGGCTTGGCGGAGAGGACGTGGTAGTCGAGCCAAATGCGACGGGGTCCGAAAGGCACTAGTAGCCGGTAAACGGCGCCGGCTTGAGCCGATTCTCCCGAGACTAACGAAGCATCAAGAACCCCCGGATCCCAATCCACAATGTTACTGAAGTCAGCGAGGTAGGAATAGACAGTCGCTGCGTCGGAAGTCGAGGTGACTGTCGTAGCAAATCGGGCCATTAGACGCGGACCGGGTAACCGTCGTTGCTAGTTTCCAGCTGTTGCGCGAGTTTGGTGAGGGAACGTCGCACAGCCCATCGACTCACTGGACTGGAGAGAATCCATAGCAATCGACCCAAGGCTCCGCCGGGAATCCTTAAATCCTCATTCCAGGCAATCTCACTATTGGTCGTGCCTTGCGGCGTTACCGAGAAGGTCCCGCTGCCGCGAACGATTTTCCCGGTGTGAACTACGGTGACCGACCGGCCGGGTACCCAGTCAGAGACAACCATGGTGTCAAGGAAACCAACAGATCCCCACGGAGTTCGAATGCCGGTGAAGGCTTCGAGCCGATCACCGACGCCCTTGCTCTGTGGACCCACAGATCGAACCTTGGTTGCCATCATCCAGGAGGATTGACGTTCCCAGTCGGTGAGTGCGTCAAAGACGACAGGGGCAGGTGCTGAAACGGGGACACGAATGGTCATATCTGTGTTGCTCACCCTTTAAGAGTGATGTCCGCGAGGGAGGAGAGCAACTTGAATGATGTACAACTGTGACCGCGGAGCACGTCCAGGGGAGAGTTCGGCCGTGCTCCGCGATGACCTTCACAGTGCCAGAGGCTGAGCCTGTCAAGGTCGCACCACGCCGGTTGACCGCATTCTTAACCTCGCGAGAGTCGTCGATTTCCCGTCTATTGGCGGGCAATGTGGCCGATATCACTCGTGTTCTTGGGTTGAGCGGATCGGCAGTGGGAATCACGACAGCGACGACTAGGTTTAGCCACCGAACCGATGAGAGTTGAGTGGCAAACATTCTCCTGCGAAAGGAGTAAAACATGCTTCGCTTTTTGTCGGATCACCGTGGTCAAGCTTTGTTGACCGGTGCGATGACCGGTCTAGGACTCATACTGGGATCGCAAGTAGCTCAAGGAGCCGCTACTGATCTCGGCGGATCAGGTGAGATCCGCACATTAAACAGTTCCTCGGATCAAGACGCCAATGGAAGCTCCAACGGTTTGATCACGGTAGGCGATTCACGAGTGGCGACAGATGGCCTCTTCATCCGTGCTGGCGACCGTCGATATGGGCAGGTGCGCGCTGAGGCTGACGTACCGGGAACCGATCGATATGTAACCGGCGAACTAGAGAAGGGCTGGGCGGTACCGATGCAAGACTTTCGGGTTGGCCCGCTCTTCGGTCGCGTTGGTGGGCCGCATTCCGGGGGTGTCCACAGTGGTCTAGATCTCGGTGCCAATGCGAACACCCCGGTTCGTGCCATCACTGGTGGGAAAGTAGAGGTCGCGGGGTGGCAGGGAGCGGCCGGTCAGGCCGTGACGATCTTGACCAAAGACGGTAAGCGGATTCTCTATGGTCATCTCAACCGAACCGATGTGAAACAAGGAGACAACGTCAGTGCTGGGCAACGTATTGGTTTAGTCGGTTCAACCGGCAACTCCACCGGTCCCCATCTGCACATCGGAGTTACCAGAAAAGATGGCAGTCTGATGGACCCATTGCGATGGATGGGAATCGAAGCAAAAGAACTAAAGAAACTCGGGCGAGACTAAATCAGTCGCTGGATTCGTCTTTCTTTTTCTTATCTGAATCCGGCTCCGTCATCTCTTCGATCGACTCAAGTAGCTTGTCGAACTTGGGAATTTTGAAGGAGAACCGGCTCTCCCTCTTAAGCTTTTTCGGCATCTTTTCAACGTCATCTAATTTCACGCCGGGACATTCATGCGTGATGTCATGCCGCTCCTCAGTTCGACCGTTGGGACCTTCCACCCAAACGAGCAGTTGTGCGGTACGGCTGGTCGGAATGCCGCGGATCATATTTGACCAGTCGCCTTCCACCTCATAGAGCGGATAACTTCGAATATAGCCCTCTGCTGGGACAGTCAAGCGAGCCATTGCCCGATCGACTTGCCCCTTCACTACGTAGACGTTGATGCTCGTTGCGAAAAAGGGTGGACACGTACCCTGCTGAGTATCAAAAACTTGGACAGCGATCTTCGGAGGTTTACCGACATTTTCGCGCTTTACCTTTGTGACTGATTCGGATTGCTCGTTCGACTCTGCGGCGTCGTTCGACTCATCTCCCGAGGAAGGTTTGCTATCAGTGACTACGTCTTCGGCTGCGGCGGCGGGGTTTCGGGGCTCGGCTAATTGGCTACTATCGGTTAAGCCCAGACCCCAGGCGACCAGCGCGACCGCCAGGCACGCGGCTGCGACCCCACCCAACACCTTCCACCAAGAAGTACTGCGGACCGGAGTTCCCTCATCTTCACTGTCGTTTTCGGAGGTATCTTCGAACCGTTGCCTCGGTTCCTCATCGTCGAGAACGAACCCCAGTAGCTCGGGTAGGTGCTCAGCCTCCTCGCTTCGGTCTGAGAGGATCTCCGTCGGTTGATCGGAGGAACCGAGATCGCGATTCGTATCGTGGTCAGTAGACGAGTTCGATTCGTCACTAGCGGCGATTACCTCAGTATGTTGGTCCTGGGAATCTGATGGGGTTCCGTCGTCAGAGGATCCGCCCTCGGCAAGGGTATGCTCGCGAGGCTGCTCTTCTGGTTCGGAGTTGGGAGTTTCCTCTTCCGACTCCTCATACTTCCCATCGGCCACAGGGCTACAGTAATCGCTGTCGGATGATCGTTTGGGGTTTCGGTAGAACCGTGCGGAATAGTGAGTGAATTCCCTAAGGCCTCAAAACAATCTTTCCCTGCACACGACGTTCGTCGAGCATTCGCAATGCTTCGTTTGCTTGTTCAAAAGTCAGCTCCGCGGCTATCGGTGGCCGCAATTGGCCGGAAACGATACCCGGGTGCAAAGCGGACCACTGATCGGCTAGAAATCCAGGTCGAGCCAATGCGAAAGTCCCCCACGAGACACCAACAACTGCGATGTTATTAAGCAGGAGCCGATTCACCTTCACGCTTGGGATATCACCCGCGGTAAACCCGACGACTAGAAGCCGGCCTTCGGGAGACAAGCAGCGGAGCGAATCGGTAAATCGATCACCGCCCACTGGATCAAGAACGATATCGGCGCCATTCCCGTTTGTGAGCTCCGCGATATTCTCCCGAAAACTCTCAACGAGAACCACTTCGTCAGCTCCGGCGGCTCGTGCAACCGGGATCTTCTCGTCGGTCGAAACCACGGCAATAGATCGGGCACCGCGCCACTTGAGAAACTGCAACGCTGCCGTTCCGACCCCACCGGCCGCCCCATGGACTACGACAGTGTCGTTGGCACTTAGCTGACCACGACGGTCAAGGGCGAACTCAACGGTCAAATAGTTCATAGGAAGCGCGGCTCCCTCGGCGAAGGAGACCCCATCTGGCAGTTTGTAAACCGCAGGTAGCGGCGCAACAGCCTGCTCCGCGAATCCACCAAGTAGTGCAAGTGCTGCAACTCGGTCTCCTTCTCGAAGAGCAGAATCAGTGGGAGCGGCAATAACAGTGCCTGCCACCTCTGATCCGGGGATGAAAGGTACGGGAGGCTTGAGTTGATACTGGCCACGGCTCAACAGAAGATCTGGGAAGGCAACGCCAGCCGCTTCCACCTGGATCAGTACATGGTCCTTAGGCTGTTTTGGTGCGGCTAATTCGGCGAGGTGAAGCGAGCCGGGGCCCGTGAGTTCGGAGATTTGGATTGCACGCATGTGACCTATTTCCCTGTAGGTGGTGGGGCTCGGACCAAACGTTAGCGAACAACGTAGTGGCTACCCGTTGCCCTGCCTCGTGGGTACTTTCTTTGCGCGAGTAATAAAGGTGATCGTTGCCGCAGGTCCGTTACCGATTGCGTTGCTAGCTCGTGCCTGAACCTTGTACGGCTCACGTGGCTTGAGGTTCTTGTATCGGACGATCTTTTTCCCGTTGCTGTTCAGCGAGGTTCCTTTGGATCTCCATTTTTTCCACTTTGAGCCCACCTGCTTTATTCGAACCTGGTATCTCGTGAGCGATGAACCGCCGTCGCTGGCAGGTTTCCGCCAAGAGATCTTGGCGGACTTTGCCTTCAAAGATTTTGTGGGCGAACGAAGATCTCGCACCACTGTTGGAGGTCCTGCGTTCGGTCCGAACGGATCGTTCGACTTCACTTTCCCAGTGCCGGTGAGAGATACGGCGTCCTTGCCACGGGCGCTGTTGGATGTGAGTTGAAGAGTCGCAGCTGATTGAGACGTGGAGTTCGGTTGGAAGATCACTTTGATCTTGCAGGATTGCCCCGGCTTGATGGTTTCACCCGTGCAGTTGTCCTGAGCGATACCGAACTGGTCCTTAAAGTCCTTGACCGACGCTTTTCGGATCTTAAGATTTCCCTCTCCCGTATTACTGATTTTTGCGTTGGACTTTTTCCACTTCCCAATGCTGACTTCACCGAAGGCCACTGGCTTCGCAGTGACGATAGGTTTCCCTGGGACGGAACCATCATCTTTCGCGATGCCCGACGCAGCAAATTCCGTTGAAGACCGCGGGTACTCGACGGGGGATAGCCGCAGTACGCCTCCGTAAGTCCCGGGACTGTTCGGGGCGAAGGTCACGGTGCCTTTACATTCCTGTAGGGGTGCTATCGACAGTTGCGTTGAACTGATCCGGCAGTCACTTTCATCACGGTAGGAAAATCCAGTAGATGTCCCCCCGATGACTTTGGAGTCGGCGGTTACTCGTTCCAGGAATGAAGAAAAGATCTCGACTTTTTGGCTCGGAGTATTTCCGACCTTTACGGTGCCGAAGTTGACGTTGTCGGGCAGTACCTTGAGCTGACCGGCCACCGGTGTCGGATACGGCACACAAGGCAAATCATTTTGGCACTCGCCAGGTGATAAATCTCCAATACCAAGCTGGCCGGCATTGTTATAGCCCCAGCAAAGCGCAACACCGAGGCTTGTTACCCCACATGTGTAATTGACTCCCGCGGAAATCACAGCCATCTGGCTGAGTGGTCCCGTGCGATCAAGCGACACCGCGGGAGCCGGGAAAACCCCCGGGTCACCGCTACCAGATGTCCCACGGCCAAGTTGGCCAAAAAAATTGTCTCCCCAGCAGTAAGTCAGATTTTCGGTAGTTATGGCGCAGGTGTGGAAACTGCCAGCCGATATCGATGAGACTGGCGGGAGAGCCCCGTCACCATTTTCGCCAGCCACTAAGATGGGCGTCGGAGCGCATGGTTCGCCGGAGCATGAACTCGGTCCGGAGTCGTTTCCATTACCGAGTTGATATTCCGCGGAATTACCCCAACAGTATGCGCGTGAACCGATTCCGATGGCACAACTGTGGATCTCGCCCGCCGATAGGGCAGTAATGCCCGCTAGATCGATTTTCTGAGGTGATGCTTGATCGGGCCCACTGCTTCCAGTTCCGAGCTGCCCGAAGGCGTTAGCACCCCAGCAGTACCCTTGCCCACTGGTGGTCGCGGCGCAGGTATGAGCAGGGGAACCGCTACTTGATGTTCCGTCCTCTCCTCCGGCTGAAATCTGACTGACATTAGCCAGATTCACCTGCTGAGGTGAGCTGCTTTGACCCCCGATGGATCCGTTTCCAAACTGTCCACTGAAGTTGTCACCCCAGCAATAGGCATCACTGGAGTTCGTCACAGCGCACGTGTAGATGCCAGCTGCAGACACTTGTTTGACATTGCCTAGCCCAACTTTCGCGGGAGTATCTTTGCTTCCACCAACCGAACCGATTCCCAACTGACCGTCGGTATTGCCCCCCCAACAGTAGAGGTCTCCGGCCGTTGTGACGGCACAAGAATGCTGCCCTCCGACGCTGACCTGTTTCGCGGTTACTTGCCCAGGAAGTCGAGCCAGAACGGGAGTATTGGAGGATGCACCCGAACTATCACCATTTCCTAGCTGACCTTTGTTGTTTAAGCCCCAGCAGAAGACATCTCCGTCACCTGTGATCGCGCAAGTGTGGTTGACGCCGGCCGCAATATCGATAGCACCTGCGGCTTGTGCTGCAATCGAGGCACTTTCACTCGCGGAAACCCGGCCTGCAGTGGTTCCAGATGCTTGAGAGCCGGGCGCCAAAACGACCAGCAGGCCGGAAACGACCGCAAGAAGGGAGCCCAGGGTGAGAAGTTTTACCACCTGTTTTTGGGAAAACGCAATAGACACGTGAGAGACACTTTCGTTCAGTTAACTCGAGTAGGCATTCTTATGATCCGCGCCGGGTCATATACAGAAAGGTATCAAGTCAGTTCACCAGCGGCCTTCGGAGAATGCCAATTTGTATGCACAAGTCTGTCGCAAGACCGGAGTTTCCTCGGAATTCAGTCCAGCCCACTATGAGTGCGATATAGGTCAGCTAACGACTCGCAGGAGTTCGAAGTGATAGCTGGGACGAAGGTTTGAGTGCTGTTACCGTCTCAGTAGGTAGATTGCATGCAGTCATCTCAAGGCCTTGAGAATCTGGATGCAACCGATGAGTTGGGACTGCGGCGACCGTGACAAGTACCGAAGAGCCGGATAACCAAGAGGCGCTGGATATGGATCGACCCAAGTCGCTGCGGCTACGTCATCGACCGGTCCAACGTCGCGGCGAGGTTCGCTTCGACAGTATTCTTTCCGCTGCCCGACATCTGCTCATGGATAAGGGCATCGAGGGCTTCGTCGTTGAGGATGTTGCGGATTATGCGGAGATTCCGGTTGGTTCGGTTTATCAATTCTTCCCTAATAAGTTGGCCATAGTTGCAGAGCTTGCGGCGGACGACACGAACTCGTTAATCCAGGATCTTGAGAAGTACCACGTATTACCAGCAGAAAATCTCACTGAAAACGTTGAGGAAATGATCGCCCAGGTGGTGATTCGGTGGCGCGAAGATCCATCTCGCTCGGCGGTGTGGCTTGCGATGAAGTCAACCGGGGCCACTCGTGCCATGGCCGAGGAGCAATCAAGTCGGATGGCCGCGGCGATTGTTCCAGTACTACGACCGTTGTCCAACTGGTCCGACCAAGGGCTGAAATTGGTCGCTGATGTCATTATTGAGTTGAGCCAATCGATCATGTTGCTGGCGTACCGAGGTGGACGACTCAATGAAGATGTTGTTGCTGAGTTGGAGCGAGTGATTCGCGGCTATCTGCGTGCTGTAGCGCTTGATCGCTGATTAGCGGCGATCGTATTTGATCAATGACAGACGACCGCAGTTGTTCTGGTGGAACCACCGCATCTACCGACCCCATTTCGAAGGCTCGAGCAACGCTGTGTATCTCGTCGAATCGTTCCGCCGTTTTTTGCTGCGCGAGCTGGTGGTGATGCGGGGTTGGTGCGCTGCTTCCGGCAAGCCTGGTGGCTAGCCGCGTCACATCCTTTTTCAACACGACCTCAGCTGCCGCGGAACCTCCAATGACGGAGACTTTGGTGCCCTCAAGCGCGATCATGCGGAGGTTGTCGTTGAGCGTTTTGTTGAAGACGACATATGCGCCACCGTGAAATCTTCCGGTGATGACCACGACGATCCGACCCTGAAAGTTGATGACCGCCCTGGCTATTTCCGCTCCCCATTCCAGTTGTAGGTTGCGAAGTGACCAGGAGCTACCGTCAAAGCCGGCCAGATTGGCCAAGACGACGACCGGTCTCTTCTTCGAGGCGTGGGTTATCGCGCGCGCAACTTTCTTTGCGGCAGCCGGGTACAAGGTGCAGCCAGCCCACACTTCAGGACCGTCACCGTCAGCGTTGGCGGTAGGCCGGGATTCAACTCCCAACAAAGTGGTGGGAGTTGCCCCAATCACGGTGTCCCAGGCGACCACACCTTCAGCGCCAGCCATATCAGGCCACCGTTCTAAGACCGGAGCGTCACTGTCACGCAGTGCGGCCATAAGGCTGCGGACTGGGTAGGGCTGCTTTCTTGTCGGATTATAGGCGGCACGAAGAATCGCACCCAGATTCCGATCCTCATCCAACGGACTTTCGCAGATGTCGCGATCGGTTGGATCAGAAGTATCGCCTGTTACGCCAAGTGCGTGATGGAGCGCGATCAGTTCGTAAGCGCTCACCAGATCGGGAACTACATGGTGTGCTTGCCCGTTGGGGCCCATTACTTCTTGGTAACCACCGATCTCTTGGTCAGACTGTGCCGGTGTACCCCCGGATCTGGCGAGTGCCTGGGCACCAGTAAGCACCATCGCCGTGCCGTCAATCATGACCAGCATCCCGGCGCAATGCATCAGCATGGTGGCAGATGCATTCCAGTAAGCCTGGGCACCCACATTCATCCCTGCGACGACGATGATGACCTCTCCGCCGGATTGAGTGAACTCGATAATCCGCCGAACTACCAGAGCGCACCAATCCATATTCTCGGTACCCGACTGCAGTGACACCCTGGCCCCGGAGGACACAGCCACCCACTCCACTGGCAGGTCGTATTTTTCTGCGTAATCGAACGCCGCGATGATGCGCCGACATTCAGGTTCGGCAACTGCACCCAACTGCTTATCCGAGGCACCGCAGATCCAGACCCGTTTAAGGACTTTTCCCCGGAGCTGATGTGAGATCTCACCAATGATGACTCCGCTGTCCTGAGTTCCTAGGGGACGCGTTGTGGGTTCCAAACCGGAATCCGACAGATCCAACTCGCGAAACCGTCCGCCAGGCGCACTCGACAGTGCGACACACAGCAAGTCGGCAGGAACTTCGGGTCGTTGTCTTGTGGGGCTGATATCGGCAACCAGACCCCCCGGTTCCAACAGAGCCCCGACCGGAGCAATTGACGTCAGACGCCCTTCCGCTTCCGCCAAAATCGCTTGCTCCAGTTTCATGGTTTCGACAACTGCGATCGTTTGACCCTGCTTAACGGCTTGGCCGACATCGACATGATTCGCTACAACCACACCGGGAAGTTCAGTTCGGATCTTCACCGTGACCTCGTCAAGATCACTACTGCGCCGGCAACACTTGGTTCGTGACTGAGAGATACCTGAATACTGGTGCACCCCATTGAGGCCACGAAATGCGACTCGACGGCTCCTATGAGTCGGATTTCAGGACGTCCGTAGCGGTCGTGGAGAACCTCGATTTCCTTCAGACTAATCTCTTCCATCGCGGGCTCTTGATGAGGACGCGAGCCCGACCAGGCCTTAATGAATGCCTCTTTAGCTGCGAAGAAACCAGCCAGTCGTTGCTCCTCAGGTGTGTGAGACGACTGCTTTAACTCAGTATCGCTGAAGGTCCCATGTGTGAAACCGGAATCCTCGCTCAACAGGGGAGAAAAGTCGGGCAGACTTACTAGATCGAGGCCAATCCCTAAGATCACGATGATGTTCCCTTGGTTCTCGGGCTCGGAGGATGAAAGCGCTGAGTGGGATCCAGCAGTAACGTCGCCTCTTCTGCTCGGGCATCTTTCTTGGGGAAGCCGCGGTCTCGTCGCCGCTGCAGAACTGGGCCTCGTCCGTATCGAGCGGCCAGTTGCGCGCTTCTTCCCTGCCGATGGCGATTGTCGGCGCGCGAGCAGTAATCCTGCGCGTCAGTTGAGTTCATTGCGGCCGTGAATACTGCTGGATGGGCCAGAGCCAAGACACTAGATACATGGCCGAAACCCAAGCTTGAGATAAGGGCAGCCCGGGCAGGATCGGCGCGCTCCAGAACTTGATAGTCCACGACGAGCGGCTCCGGGACTACCTCAGGGTCCACGCTAACCAGTGACTGATTACCCGGTACCAAATCGGAGGCAAAAACATCGCAGACTCCGCTGACTTGCCAGGCAGCAGCCCCACCTTTGGCGTGACCGGTCAGAGATTTCTGCGAGATTACCCGCAAGGGCAGCCCCGGCGAACGACCAAGTGCCTTTTGGATCTTGGAGTGAATTTCAGCCTCGTTGGGATCGTTGGCCGCTGTCGACGTGTCGTGTTTAGACACCACAGCAATATCGTCCGCGGTGAGACCGTGCCGGAGTAGAGCTTGGGCCAGCGGCGAATCCGTACCACCTGAAGCCGAGCCCAGTGCTCCTAGCCCGGGAGCGGGTATTGAGGCATTGATTCCATCGCCAAAGCTGCTCGCGTACATCAATACGGCTCGAACTGGGAGGCCAAGCTCGCGAGCGACTCGACCACGGCACACCAGGAAGCTTCCCCCACCCGCCGATTCCACGAATCCAGCTCGGCGACGATCGCCGGGTCGGGACTGTCGATGGGCTGGGATGCCGGCGTTGAGGAGAACTTCATTATCCGCGGTAGCTGCCATATCTGCGAAGCCTTCGATCCCCTCGACCGAGATGTCGTCCCAACCGCCGGCAACAATGACGTCCGCTTTGTTGAGCAGTATTTTGTCGAGAGCATCTTCTAGTGAAACTGCCGCAGTCGCGCAAGCCGCCACTGGATGAGACATGGGTCCATAGCCGCCCACGAGTTCTTGATTTACGTGAGCGCTGATGACGTTACCCAGCGCTTCTTGTAGAAGGTCATTGGCATGTTCGCGGCCAGTCATGGGGTCCACGTACAGACTCTTGATGCTATTCATGCCACCCATACCACTGCCTTGGGTATTTCCAATCCGACTCGGATGGCAAGCTGAACGAAGCTCCTCTGGCTCGATTCCCGCGTCTCGAAAGGCTTCAGCCGTCGCCACGAGATTCCACCCAGCTAGCGGGTCGATACCAGAATTCGGCTCTAGACCATAGCGGCTAGTGTGATCTCCCGTGGGCAGCTGGCCACCTACTGACCGCTTCATCGGTCGCTCCGACATGAGGTGCAAGGAAGTATTGGCAGGTAGCGTCACAGTCCACTGGTGTGCCCCATTTTGGCGAACTATTCCGATGTCTCCCGCCAGCGAACGGGCATCCGCTTCGTCCGTAGCGCTCAGCACGACAGGGCGATCACTACGAACGGGAACGTAGGTTTTCCCCGACTCGAGGCCAGCTTCCTCGGAGAGTGGTCGAATGCCGCAGCGCTCGGTGACGTGGGAACGGTAACGATCCGCGATTACGTGTTCGGCGACGGCGGTGTCGGTCGCTAGATCGCGCCACTCGGCGGATTGGCTGCTCCACTCGATAAGACCACAACGCCAGGCCAGTTCAGTAACGGCATCGGGGTCGAGGTCTCGCATCTCGGCAGCATGACGAGTCGCTCGGCCGCCCCACGGCCCCAGTTCGCCGGTACCAACGATGACCACCATGTCGTCCGCGTCCATATCGGGTGTAACGGGTAATTCCTTCGTCCAAGGGGTGCTCCACTGGGTACCAGTGGGAAGTGCTGGAATTGTCGGCTCGAACTCCGCCTCATCATCATCAGCTTCGCCCGCACCGGCCTGGATGACGGTCCGTAGATCTAGTCCTGGGTATAAACCACCAGAGAGGTCGACCGACCAGGGCCGGTCCGCAGGCCGCAGTCGGCTGTGAGAAGTTGTGGTTGCGGCGAGGAGCGAACCCATTTCAGCGGCAGTAAAGGTCCGAATACCCAAGTCGGCCATGGCCGGTACGAGATGGTCGTTGCCCGCCATTAGACCGGTGCCACGTACCCACCCAATAGTGGCGGCAATCAGTTTTACGCCGGCACCCCAGGCTTCTCGTTCCGAATGCCATCGAGTCACGATGGTGTCGAGCCCAGCTTTCGCGACAGCGTAGGCACCATCGCCCCCGAAGTTTCCGTGGTTCGGCGACATCGGCAGCAATACCGTGGCAGGAGAGTGCTGGCTGTCGAGAAGCCGGGCCCCGAGCTGACCTACTAAGCGTTGAACCCCTAAGAGCAGCAGCCGCAGATTGATCTCGGTCCGGTCCCCGGTATCAGCCAGTGTCCCAGGATCACTCGCAGCGGCGAAGGGTGCTACCAATGTCGGCCACAACTCTGGTTTCGTGACAGTTTCGGTAATGCCATTCGACACGACGGTCGGTGTAGTCAACCAGTCGACAAGTTCGTCGATGTCTTCGTAGGAGGCCATATTGGCGCGCACGACATGCAGCTCCGCCCCCGGCCCGGCATGCTGACGTTCCAGTTGGCGGTAATGGTCGATGCGGTCACTACTGTCATTTGAAGTAGCGACAACGACCGTCGCACCGCCGGCAAGCAAAACCGAAGTCAGTGCCTCGGCGATGCTTCCAGGTGAGGCTCCCGTGATCAGCGCCACCTCTTGGGAAAAAGCCCCTGGTCGCAGTCCAGCAACGATGGAGGCCAGATGGCGGCTGTCGTCCGAGGGATTGAGATCTTCGAGATCTGTGGTGAGTAGTGAGTGCGTCCCCGCTGAGACTGAGTGAAGCAGTTCGGCGGTTGCGACGAGCTCCGCGGCTGCCGCTTTCGAGCGCAGTGTCTCTAACTCGGTTCGCAGGATTTCATTATTGGCAAAGCGAGCTACACGCCGAGATAGTTGGACTACCTCCGGATCAATCGCGGGATCGGTACTGTTTCGCTCAAGTCGCGTAGACAAGTGAGCTAAGGACTCTGCATCGGCCCTGGCCCAATAGCTTCCCGAGGCCATGGCCACGTGCCGTCGAACGTCGAAGGCCGGTGCCGTTGCAGCGAGAAATTCTGGGTCGGCAGCAGCGGAACTCGCGTGTGCAATTTCTGGTCTGCTATCGGGTGGAGTCAGTGCGTCCAACAGGCTTTGCGCGGATGTGGTGAGCACGCCTTCGAGATGTTCCTTCAGTTCCCCGACGACGGCGGAGTCGACCGCGGCGTCGTCGGTCTTAGGTGACGCAACGGGTACGCCCAGTCGATCGCTGATAGCGATGATCGCCATGTCGACTAGTTCATCGTCGGACAGCTGATCGCCAAATTCAGTTAAGGGCGATCCTGAAGGACTCGTCCCCGACCGGCGGCCTAGCGCGAGCGCCAAGTTAACCTGCTGTTCCCAGCCGGATTCGAGATTCCAGTACTTTCTCACTCGAGTGACTACCGCTGACAGATTTGTGGTGGCCAAGCTTTTTCCGACTAACGGCCCCAAGATTGGCCCTGGGTACCGGTATCCAGGCGACCGCTCGGCGACACCGACGCTAAGCTCTGAAATCGTTAGGTCTTGGGCACCGTCGATACCCGATATCCCAAATTCTTTCCCAAGATCTAAGAGAAGTTGATTGCGGCGACTCGAGGCGCCCGCCACAAGGTCGTCGATAGTTTTGTCGGTCAGTTCATTGGGGAGAGTGTCGGTTCTCAGCGCGATCAGTGCGCAGACGGCAGAGTCGATGTCCACAGAAATATCGGGAGTCGTATGACTCGTACTCGTGTCCGTTACGGCGGTCGTCGACTGTGGTGACGTAGCTGGTTCGGATACTGGCTTCGGCTCCGTTTCTTCAGCGACGGGTTCAAACTGGGGGTCCGAATCACGATGGAAAACAGTTTCGCCGTCGGACTCGAGATTGAGAACCTGTGGGCGGGAACCCTGGTGAGTAGGCAGTGCCAGGGCACCCTTGATGAGGTTAGTCAGGGTGGGTTGATATCCAACGCCGACCTCGATGATGTCCGCTACTTGATCCTTACACAGCAAGTCAACGGTTTCTATCCATCGGACCGGTGACGCAAACTGCCACGCCAGAAGCTCTACGAGTAATATCCGACAGGCTGACGCGGCCGGGGTGGTATCCCAGCGATCTAACAGTTCAGTCAGTATCGACGAATCGCAGGTATCTCGGACGGCAGTAACGTACTCCGGAGTTAACTCGAAGCGTCGAGGCAGCAGGTTGGGTATATAGCGACCAGTTAGTTCTGCAGGATCCACATTCTCGGGTAAGCACCTTTCCAGATGAGATCTGAAATCGGCTACTCCGTCGCGGAGAGCACTGGAATGGAACGGAACATCGATACCAGGTACGAGTAATAGCGGCGCCTTTCCTTTTGCCCCGTCTCCGAGTCGATCGGATAGGACAGCGAGAGATTCGATGGTCCCGGCGACGGCATACTGTTTGCCTTTCAGGTTGAGATTCACAACCTCGCAGAGTTGCCCAGTTTCTTGACTTATCGATTGCACCAGATCTTCGGCCTGCAGTGCGTCGAGCCCAGCGAGATGAGGCCGTACCACGGCCAGTCGATAGTTGGATGAACCGTCCTTGCTCCTGGGGACCAAGGCGTGCATAGATTCGCCTCTGGCAAAAACTAGCTCTAGTACCTCTTCGAGGCCGAGAACATCTGTACAGGCTGAGAGTGCGTTGTACTCCCCGACACTGTGGCCCGCGAAACTGGCCCTGGGGTCGAATACCCCGGCCTCCCGCAACTCCGCGACCTGCGCGGCGGCCAGCGTTGCCATGGCGACTTGGGTGAACTGAGTGAGATGAAGTACCCCCGCTGGGTGTCGATAGCGCCTAGCCCCGATGCTGAGTTCTAGGGGATTCTCATCGACAACTTCGAGAACGGAGAAGCCCAAGGCCTCGCGAGTATGCCGGTCAGCACGCTGCCAAACGGCTAAGGCGGCGGACGAGTTGCTTCTGGCGTCGGCCCCCATCCCAGGCTGTTGGATCCCCTGTCCAGGAAATACGTAGGCCGTCGACGGCGCGGTCACCACACCCGTTGCGGTAGCGACCACACGATCGCCGCTACTCACCTCGATCTCGAACACTCGATCACCGTGTTGGACTGCGACGCGACGAGTGGTTGCAGTAACAGCGGCGTTCAGCGGCAGCGTGTCTTGGAAACTGATGTCCCACTCACGAATTGCTGACGACTCGATGGCTGCGGCCTCAATCAGCGCCCGTTGGGCGAACGCTGACGTCCACATCCCGTGAACGATGCGACTCGGTAAACCGCAGAATTGGGCGAATGCGTCGCTGAGATGAATCGGATTCTGATCTCCGGTGATGTCGGCGAATGCTTGCATACTGACCGGTGTCTGAATCGTTAGCGAATCCAAGGTTTTTGTCGCAGTTGGATAGCGACCGTCAGGTTGTTTCGGATTAGGCAGCGAATCTTCGTCACGATTGAGGTGAGGCGCCTTGATGAAAAAGGTATCCACCAACTCGATTGGGGAAGCAGCAAGAATATTCGTGCGGACCGATACCAGAAGGCCAGCACTGATCGAGCGCACCTCAGATATCTCGGCGTTGACATCGATTATTTCGCCAAGGTTCGGGGGAAGAGATCCCTTGATTAGGTGGCTCTGGTGGACTAAATCCAAGAACGACCATTCCTGGTCTGAATCAAGTAGAGCCGTAAAGATCTCGGGCCAGGCAGCCGCCATAATCCGATCGGGAAGTGCTGTGGCAGCACCCACTTGCGACTTGTGCGCATGCGGCTCAGATGAAGCTCGGGCACGGTGACTGTCCTGATCCGACGACGTGAGCTGTTTACCCAGGGCCGCCAAAGCTGCGGCGGTGACGTGAATGGTCATAACGCCTTGGTCTTGGGTGACTGACAATTTAAGTAGTTTGGTTACGTCCGCGTCGATGGTTGAGAAAGACAGCAAGAGTTCTGAGTCGGATATTCGACTCAGCTCAATTCGATCATTTCCAAGGGATGCGGTCGCCTTGCGACGGTCAACAATCCATTCGACGTCGATTGCCTGCAGGGGATTACTGCGTTGGGTGTTTAGCCACAACCAGGAGGGTGCGTCAAGGGCTGCGGAAACCAGGTTGTGGTCAACGATTTGTCTAGCGACGAGAGCCTGTGGAGCACCCGTCGCTAGCTCGGAGAGACACCCGTCCTCGAAACGCTGGAGTAGGTCCGCGATTGGTTCGTCGGTGGACGTGATTCCTGAAACTGCGCTCGGGCCCGGAATGATGAGCACTCCGTCGGCGTCGAATCGGTCGCTGTGAGACTGCCACAATGAATCGGATTGGTATCGGCGACGCACATCGGCGTCAACTTTGGCCACGAATGGCATTGGTTTCGCACTGCCGTCGAAGGCGTTGTGCGTGAAATCTACATCGGCGGGATGTAGCAGACTCTCCGCCCCGCTTGGGTAGGTGGCGATGAGTTGAGCAATCGCACCACCCGGATCATCGGCAGCCTTTGCCTCAGGGAAAATCGTTACAACAGTGCCGGATTGCTCGGGACACATCCGCCCCTCGAAGCGGTGGAGAATCCGCATAAACGTTTCTCGGTGACTTTCATCAAGCCAGGGCCCATCCTGATATCGTCCGCCCTCTCCTAGAGCCGTCAGGGTGACGAAACGATTCAGAACCTCTCCGTAGGTCATCGAATCAAGATCGCCGAAGTATGGCTTTGCGGTTGCCGCAAGCGCTTGGATGATTTCGTCTCGGCGTTCCATCACCTGATCTGAATCCCCAGCAACTTCGTCAAGAAGTGCCGCAACCTTGGCGGCGGTGTTATCCAGGAAGTGGATGTCGGCGTTTAGTCCACTGAGACCGGATCGGACTCCAGAGATTGACTCACCACGCTGGACGACGGCATGGGTTCCGGAGGCCTCGGCGAGCAGAGACTTGACCCCCGCAGATGCGGTCGATTCATTTGCTGCCATGGTGACGGTCCCGAGCAGTACGGCATCTACCGGAAGGCGACGTCCGCGACGTGCGAGCGCCCATTCGCCCGTGAGAAGTTCGGCGGCTTGCTTGGGTGTCGCTATGCCGCCACCCGCGGCGATGACGATATTTGGATTGGCACGAATTGAGTCGTAGTTGTTAAGCAGAAGAGCGTCGAGTTCCTCCCACGAATGGTGACCGCCCGCAGCGCCACCTTCGATGTGAAGCCAGAGTGGATGCCCGTATTCAGTCGCGATGTCGAGGCATTGTTGAATCTGAGCGTCGGTGCCTGGCTTGAGCGCGTTTAGCCAAATACCGCGACGGCGGAGGTCCCGTAACAGCCGGACGGCCTCATCTTTTTCCGGGACGCCACCGGAGATGGTGACGCCACAAATCTTTGCCCCAGACTCTTTCGCCCGTTGTACCAATCTTCCGGAACCGAGGTGCATTTCCCACAGGTAGGGATCGAGATGTAATGCGTTGAAGACGATCTCGTGAGGTCCGTGCAAAGTCTCGTCAAGCTCACGAATCCGCTCGTCAAAGATCTTGCGGTTGACCTGCCCACCTCCAGCGAGTTCAGCGACAAATCCAGCGTTGGCGGCCGCGGCAACTATCGGAACGTCGGCGGTGGTCGGAGTCATACCGGGCAGAATCATAGGTGATCGACCGGAGAGTTGAGTGTGCTTGTTGTCGAGGAACTGTTTGTCACTAATGGTGACCAGCTGTGGTTCAAAATCGGCGTAGTCGGCGCATTTCGTAGCCGCCATCTCGGAACCCACGGCGGTCACGGTCGCACCAGAGCCGGCGAGAGCTTGCTCGGTGATGTGGCGGGCGGACGTTCCGCCGCCAACGATGACGACCGCATCGTCTGGATGGACGATCGAATTCAGTGCTGCTTCCCAATCCTGGGGGCGAACCAAGATCGACTGGGCGATTTCTTGACGGCTCGATAGCGGCTGATGCGTGGCAGGATCAATAACAGGGATAAACAGATCGGTGTTGGGGCTGTCTAGGCGCTCGGTCAGGAGATTCAAGGGGGCTGCGAGATGCGGGCTGTGAAATGGGACGCTGCTGGGGAGCCATTCCCAGCGCACTGGGGCTCGGTTGGCTCGGGCCCCGCCTTGCGATCGTGTTGTGCGGATTTCATCCTGGTCGCGGAGTAGTTGACGTCGGAGTTCTACTAATGCCATGGGGGCACCAGTCACTGTATGCGCAAGCGCGCTGTTAGTCATTCCCACCGTCACACCCGGTATTTGGGAAACCAAATTATTCAGGCTCGTCTTCGATGTCCCTCGAATCGCTGCCATGACACCAGAGTTGTGTTCTGGATCAGCCAGAAGTGCATCCAATTGGGATTGGCTGAGTGCGTGTAATTGTGCGTGGGCTGAGATGCCCAACTGCAAAGCGAATCGAATGGCTGCTGCAGCCTCAGTCGCCGTTATTGCCCCCGTATCTCGGAAATGTGACGACGTAGCTACGGTCCAGGCGGGTATGAGTCCAGCGCTGTGCCCGATGAGGGTTCGCGGGTGGTCTGTGGTGAGTTGACTGGCAATAAGTCCCGTCAACGTGCACCCTGCCAATGCCCAGGGCGCTAGTGATGCTGCCGCTGGGTCTTCGTTGGATAGCAGTTGATCCGAGATGGCCCCGGTGAACCAGCCGGTTTGTCGCGCTTCAGCGGTAGTGGACCAGTCGTCTAGTGCTTCGCCGACCTCGTTGCACCAGAAGGAGAGATCGGGCCGACCGCTGGTTAACGCCCGCAGTTGAGTCGGCCAAGTCGAGTCGATACCTGGAAAAACGAAAACTGGACCTGTGTGCGCGCTGATGGCCATGACACCCCAAACATGAGTATTTATTCATAAACGGATGCAATGGTACGTGAAGGAATCGTCATATCCAAATATGCTCGTGTCGTCGGCTTGAGCCAAGGCAAGGATGGGGAGGAAATTGCTGTGATGTTGACGCGGCTACGACTGAGGCAGACGGAAAACTCGGGTCTTCAGTGCGCGCTCTCCGAGCTACAGGTAACTTGCGGGACCGGCCCGAATAGATGGATTAATGGACGGTCAAAGAGTGAGTAAGTCGAGTGAACAATAGGTGCTGGTCACCCGGAGGTCAGATTTGAACCATTTTTGAGAGTTTGACTGCCGATTGTCCCGCCACCGCTATATGTCAGGTTGGAGCCGTTATCCATATCAACATCAAGCGTGCCGGTGATGATCGCAGATCCGTTCGATCCATTATTCATCGTTACGGTTGCATCGGTTGCCGCGAAGTCTGCAGTGGACCCGTTGTCTACGCGCACTGTTGCCTTTTTCGCTTCGATGCTTTTCATATCTAATCTCGAACCGTTGTCAACGTCGATGGTGATGTCGTTGATTGAGCCTGAGGAGGATTCTGTCGAGGCGCCGTTGTTAACTTTGAGCGCCGAGATCGTCGTTACGGTGACTTCGGCGGTCGACTGCTGCGAGCATCGCGACGTCAACGTCAAGGTGTCGCCGGAGATGTTGGCCTTAACCGACTCCGCTGTGACGTTGCCGGAGATTGCGACTGTCTGCTTGTCACCAACTTTCAGCTGAACGTCCCAACTCCCATCAAATACGAGATTGGAGACGTTGCCACCGGTCACCTCCTTGTTGGAAAAGGAACCGTCAGGACATGTCCCACCGACACCAGCTCCGCCCGTTTCACCGCCGATGTTGACGTTAATGCACCCACTGACCGCCAAAAGCAGCCCAAAGATTGCCGCGATGCAAGTGATTCTCGGTGCAATGCGCTTGTTCGCCACGGTGTTCCTCCTACGAACGGTTATCGCCAACAAGGTAGCGCCTCCCCTCCGGGTTCGCTAAGCCGCGACGAGCAGGGAGTGCCACTAAGTTCTGGAATTGGGGCACCGAGCCTGGTCAACATTGCATTGGATCGCGGCCACCAAACTAGGTGATGAAATTCCGGCGTCGGTGGCGGGATATCAGGCGATTGCTCAGCACTAAGGATATGGCCAAGCGTTGGGCTTACATGCTCCAGTGGTCTTGGTTTGTTGCATCATCAGTGGCGCGAGAGCTCCAGCTGATGGACACGATAAATGTCCAAAGCCCAGTCCGTGTCCTACTTCGTGGTTGATGACGTAGCGCCGATAAAGGTCCAAAGAGTTGAAGTCAGCTGCCCCCTCTTTCCAACGATCTAGATTGATCATGGCGCGCGATCCGTCCCAACAAGAAAAGGTTCCAGCGGTAAACAAGCCAACAGTGGCGCAACGAGAATCCACGGTCGCAGGGCTCGCGAGGACGACTCGGATATTCGCAGTACTGGCGTTCGCGACTCGTTGGAAGTTTCGGCTCCCGTCTGACCCCCAACCGTGTTTCCGATCTTGGAGTACCTGATCAGTAATCTCAGACAGTGCGCGAGCGCGCGACTTTAGTCCGGATTCGATTTCGACCGAGTACCTGACCAAGGCCCCGGAACGTTTTTTCTTCTCTACGTCAGATGCGCCAGAGTTCGGTGGCTTTACGACGAGGAATCCGTCGTTAGATGCGAGGTATCGGAGGGGGGGTAGCCGATCAGAGTCTGGGGGTAGGCTCGCGGCGTCGGTCGACTGGGTGGGTTGGTTGGCTTCTTCGAATTGAGGCTCGCTGGTAATCGCGGGAATCGTGGCGGCCGTTAAGACCACGAGACAACCGGCACCAAGAGTTATCAGCAGGGGTTTGCGAAACTCCATTGCAGTCATCCATTGAGACTAAGGTGCGACGCGTGGACGTCTTCATTACAACACGCAACCTTTGGGACTAGGGAGAAGTAGATCCTAACGACGACACGAGTGGGCAAGTGTTTGTCTTGACGAATGTGTCATCGCGAGGGTTATTCGCTAACGGCCGACCTCCTACTTAGCCTGATCAGTGAGCGTCTCGGTGAGAGGCTCCGCTCGGATCGCTGGCTCCCGCGATGACTGCAATCGCTACTAGCCTCACGAATGGAGGGAATCGTCGGGGATAGGTAAGTTCTCCTCATGAGCGCCGTGGGTTACGCCCCGACCCCCAGTGTCGACCGCAAGGTCTGGGTCGCGTTCTCCGTCCTCATGTTACTGATGTTTGGCTTGATCTTTGATCAGTTCTATTCCGCGATATCCGCCGTAGAGATCGAAGAGAACCTAGGTGTTGGGTATGGAGTCGGTGCGCTGATCTTTTCGATGTACTTTGCCGTCGGTGGGGGTGCCATGCCCACAATGGGTCGAGTGGTCGGCCGGATTGGTAGCAGGCACGGAGCTTTGTTGGCCTTCGCTTTGCTACTAGTCGGCATGCTCGGTTCAGCGTTCGCCCCGAATTTTCAAATGCTCCTGATCGCCCGGGTGGTGGCCGGTCTTGCTCTAGCCACGGGGGTACCTCTGATTTGGGGTGCGACGAC
Organism: Micrococcales bacterium; assembly: GCA_002699445.1. Lineage (GTDB taxonomy): Bacteria > Actinomycetota > Actinomycetes > S36-B12. Next base: position 49,515 of record PAAU01000068.1, read on the forward strand.
TTCTTGGTTCACTGCAGGTCAATCCCGAAAAGTGGCGTTCTCAGTCGTTGTTTTTGTGAACGGCCTCGCCGGATTCTTGGGTGGGCTCAGTGGTGGCGTTCTTAACGCTGACGGTCTTCCGCGGGTGGGTTATCTTGTAGTCGCCCTAATCGCAACGCTGGGCCTGTTACTGCACGGGATTGTTCCCGTGGGAGTTCGTAATAGATTGCCGGCCGATGTTCTTGGGACCGGTTTACTTCTCGTCGGTCTGGTGACTCTTCTAGTAGGTATATCCACCGGTAGGTATTTCGGTTGGTATTTGCAGACTACGGAGGTCACAGTTCTGGTAGCTACCTGGTCGGAAGGGGATCCTGGTTTTTCGCCATCACTCATTGTGGTGGGCATCAGCTTTCTCATNTGCTTTGCGTTGGTGGANCGCTTCCTTCGCAGAGGCAAATCAACGGTCGTGGATTTCTCGCTTTTCAGGGACCAGCGATTTGGAAATGGTGTCGTAGTCCTTTCCCTGTACACAGTTGCATTCTCATCACTGGTCATTTTCGGGGCTATCATCATGAACTTCGCTACCGATCTATCGGCAGTCACCGAATCTATTGCACTAGCGCTCTTCCCCCTGGGTCTGCTGATAGGCGCTCTGACCCGACCGAGCCTTGCCAAGCGCTTTCACGACCGCACCGTACTTCTGGGCGCGGCCTATTCGATGATGGCGGTCATGGTTCTGATTTTTCATCTTTGGCCGGCTTGGGAAAATCAGCAGGTGGTCGCCGGGATCCTCCTCGTCGGACTTTTCGGGGGAATCAGTTTGGCCGTTATACCGGATATCACCTTGTCAAAAGTGCCGACCGAATCGGCTGCGGGCGGATCAGCTGCGATGGAGACCGTCGCTAATCTTTCGAGTGGTGTTGGCGCAGTACTTGTCGCTGGAGTGGTGTCGTTCACCGGCAGTTTCGCTATGTCTCAACTGATCGCCGACAGCGCGGATTTAACCAATCAAGAGCGACTAGCGCTCATCGATGACGCCGGCTATGTGGTCGCATCGGAACAAGACCCCAAGGTATTGGAGGCAATCGCAATAGCCAAATCATCTGCCCAGCTATCCGATTTGGGTGATCTGGCGATCGACCTGCGCGAGGCATTTGCCTGGAGTTGGCGCGCGGGCATTGTGATGTTCTTCCTCGTGACTTTCTTAGCTACCTTTTTCATCAGACGAATGGCAGCGGACCTGAGTAGAGACGGCCCGACCCAGGTTGAGTGATGCCGCTGGAGCTAGCCGTCGCTAGGCCCCTCGTTTGACCTGGCGGTCATGACAACACAAAACTGCCGGTCAGTCTCAGTTAAAGAACTGAGTATGACCGGCAGTTTTGGTTAAGATTTTTTGCGAGTTACGCTGCGTGCTTGCAAGTTGTGCAACTGCAGTCGGCACACGCACAGGTGGAGCATGAACAGTTGCTGCAGTTCTTGCATTCACAAGTTGCGTGGTTGCACGAGGGGCAAGTGCAGTCTGAGCAGGCGCACTGGGCGCAGTTGTCGGAGCAGTTGCTACAAGAGCATTGTCCGCATTCGTCGTAGTGCCCGTCATGCTCACGATGTGCGTGGCCGTCATGCAAGTAGTCAACGTGATCGTTGTGGATGATGGCCTCGTGCCCGCAGGCAGGTCCGTGTGTATGGCTGTGTGTCTCGGCCTTGGTATGTGTAGTCATGATCTCTCCTTTGTATGTTCGATGGCGTCACCAACAATGTGCGAGACGTGCTCGTCTGCGAGTTGGTAGGTGTGGTACTGACCGTGGACCGTCGAGTTCACCAGCTGATGCTGACGTAACACTCGTAGGTGCTGAGACATCAGTGGTTGACTGACATCCAGGAGCTCCGCAAGTTCGTTCACCGTCGATGGGCGCTCCGATAGCTTCCAAAGGATTGCCAATCGCACTGGAGAACCAAGTGCCTTGAACAGCTCCGCGGCCTTACTCACTTCCTCAATATTTTCTTGTCTCATCATCATATTCCCATATGCGCAGATCTTTATACATACCAGACCACTAAACTTAAAGTGTTGTGCGTCACACATGCTCCCTACGTTTGTGGTGCCAACCGTAGGCTACGGGCGGCACCACGAATGCGCTCTTCCGCAGGCGTCAACGGACGGGAGGTGCAAGCCCGCATTGAGCGGGTACCGGTTGCCCCAACGAAGCACCAGTGGGTGACAGCTCAGTCGACGCCCTCGGACCAGGCGTGAAGTAGCCGAGGCTTACCTCAGTCGCTCTGAGGCTTTTCCGGGGTCCCGTGCTCATGAACGTGATCACCGTGCTGATGGTGCAGATGACCGTCGTGTACGTGATCTACGTGTCCATCGTGCTCAACGGTCTCATGACCGTCACCTTCGTGATGGGCACCTTCGTGATCCTCGTGGACCAGCGCTTCGGTGTGCTGTTCACCGTCGTGTACGTGATCTACGTGTCCATCGTGCTCGACGGTCTCATGACCATCACCGGGCAGATGTTCATGATCTGGGGCGGGATGACGATCGGGCATACATGCTCCTTCGGTCGGTCGGTCTTTCCTGGGAGACACCAGAGCGGCCCCCTGTCTACTCCGTCACCTAACCATCTGGGTGGGTTCGGTCGCATCTCGACGGAACATGTATTAAGATTTCGCAAATGAGAACCACTCGCATTATCGATTCCAAAGCCTTAGTGCCTCTAGCCCTACTTTTACTCGCAGTCTTGGTAGTGGCGGGATGTTCAAGTGACTCTAGTAGTGACGCCAGTAGTAGTTCGGATGACTCGACCTCCTCAGGGTCATGTCCAGACGGTGATACTTCCCTCTCGATCTCTGCCAGCGTGGACCAATGGGGCGACATCGCCGAGCAGTTGGCGGGCGACTGTGGTGAAGTCGACACAGTGATAACGAGTAGTTCAGTTGATCCCCATGACTATGAGCCCACAAGTAGCGACATTCAAAAAATGACCTCTGCTCAGGTCGCGGTGATTAACGGCGCTGACTACGATCCATGGGCGGAAAAGGCGCTCGAAGGCTCAGACGTCACCGTCGTTGACGCGGGCACTGTGTGCGGAGCGGAGACTGGCGCTAATCCCCACCTCTGGTACGACCCGGACTGCGTTATGAAGATGGGTGCGGCGATGTCTGAGGCGTACGAGAAAGCAGACGAATCCACAAAGTCCTACTTCGAGAATTTGCAAAAGCAATGGACCGAAGACATGAAGTCATATACCGATGCAGTGGCCGCAACGAAAAAAGTAGCCGACGGTAAAACCTATGGCGCCACCGAGTCAGTCTTTGACTACATGGCTAGCGCGGTCGGTATGAAGAATGAAACGCCCCAGGGGTACCAGAACGCTTCGAAGAATGAGAGCGATCCCGCGCCGGGGGATATCCAGGCCTTCAAATCAGCTTTAACGAATAACGACATGGACGTGCTGATCTTCAATACTCAAACCGAAGGTCCGGTTCCGTCTCAGTTAAAGGAGACCGCAGACTCGGCAAACGTTCCTGTTGTGGACGTTACGGAGACAGTGCCGGATGATGCGAGCACCTTCCAAGAGTGGCAGATCAACCAGTTGGACAGCCTCCAGCAAGCTCTCCAGTGACCTCCTCGGCCGCTGCCACCATTGCGTTAACCGACGTAGCAGCCAGGCGCGGAAATACGACGATTTGGGATCAGGGAAGTTTCGACATTCCGCAGCCCTCGATCACTGCTGTCATCGGACCGAACGGGTCGGGAAAGAGTACGCTTCTCCATTTGCTGCTGGGGCTATTAGAGCCTTACTCGGGAACCGTTGAAGTATTTGGTAGTGAGCCGCGGGAAGCTTCGGAGCAACTCGGGTTTGTGCCGCAGAGCTATCACGTTCCGGGTAGTGACTATCTCACGGTGCTCGAGTATGTGAGGTTGGGCAAGATCGGGAATCAGTTCTTTTGGCGATCTCCTAAGGGGATGGACCAACAGGTAGCGGATGCGATCGAAGCGGTGGGACTCGCTGGATATGAACGTAGGCGGTTGCGGCACCTGTCTGGCGGGGAGCAGCAGCGTGCGGCGATTGCACAGTCGCTGATGAACCAACCGAAAACACTACTTATGGATGAGCCGTTCGCAAGTCTCGATGTGAGGCATCAGCAGAGGCTGGCTGAGTTGATTCATGGTCTTCGCATGGATCATTCGATCGGATCTTTGGTGGTCGTTCACGATCTAAATCCGATCCTTCCTTACCTCGATGGAGTCATTTACCTGCTAGACGGTCACGCGCACTATGCGCCGACGAGTGAAGCGGTAGACGAGGATTTACTCACGCACCTGTATGGCTGCCCAGTGCAAGTCACCCGAACCGCACAGGGCGACATTTTCACTCGGGTCACAGGACACGCCCCATGATCGAACTGCCCACGGTGACAGTGCAGGAAAACTGGCTTGAAATTCTCACGGCAGATTTCATGCGACAAGCTTTCATCGGTGGAATCATCACTGCCGTGGCGGCTGGGGCGATCGGCTACTTCGTCATCTTACGACAGCAGGCATTCGCATCACATGCGTTGGCACACATCGGGTTCCCGGGCGCAACCGCGGCGATCCTCCTAGGGATTCCGATTACCTTGGGAATGGTCACGTTCACTGTCGTGGGTGCCATTGCCATGGCGCTCACGGGGAATCGACTCAACGATCGCGATATCGCGACGGGAACCATCCTTGCCTTTGCCACCGGCCTTGGCCTGCTCTTCAGCAACATTGCCAGCACAGCAGCAGCCAATGTTCAGAACGTACTGTTTGGTAATTTGCTTGCGACGACGACAAGCCAACTGATCAGTTTCGCTGTCTTCCTGTTCCTGATCTGTCTCACGATAGCGATTTGTTACCGGCCGCTGTTGTTCACAAGTATCAGTCCTGAAGTGGCCCGGGCGCGTGGCCTGCATACGGGTAGGCTGAACCTCATTTTCCTAGTGACGCTTGCGCTCACGATCACCATGGCGGTTCAGGTAGTCGGCGTCCTGCTGGTCTTTGCTCTGATCGTGACGCCGCCCGCGACGGCGCTGTTGCTGACTGCGAGATCGCTTCCTGCTCTCTTCCTATCCATAGGAATTGGCACGTTTGCTGTCATCGGCGGCTTGGTGTTGTCAGCACTATTCAACTTGCCGCCCACCTTTTTCATTGTTTCTATAACAACGCTTCTCTGGGTGATCGCGACCATCACCAGACCTCAAAACGCCTAGATTACGGGAGGCAGCGAAACTGTCATCCTGGAGTCAATCTGCTTGGATTGCCCGGTGCGGCTGTTACTGATCGCCCAGATCGAGTTGGTTAAGCCAAATGTCCTGAAACGGATCTTGGACGATGGCCCAGCTGGTTGCCGGCGACATGTGCTCCTCGTCTGTCAATTGCGCCGCGTCTAGTGCTGCAGCAATTCGATCTCGCTCATCGCTGACACCCACGAAACATAAGTTGGCTCCCCGCCGGGGAATGTCGGTATCGGGGGACCCCAGTCGTAGTTGCCGTCCAACGCTGTCCCACTCGATGAGCGATGACGGGCGCGTCGCTATCTGAAAGTGGCCGCGCCCCCGGAGCGCAACGCCAGCGATGTCCTGAAGGGCATCGTGCAGACGGGTCGGATGAAGAGGACGGTGGCTGCGCCAACCCATCCGCCATGCATCCGCCGTATCGCATTCCTGGACCAAATGATCGATTAGTGCCGGGCTGGTCCGCGCGTTGGTCGCAGACCAGTTGAAGGCAGCCGGAATCGATAGTGGCTGAGCCGTGTGCAATCTAGCGTCGGGATTGAGTAGCCGTAGTAGGCGCATTTCTTGTGGATTAGCGCCAGGCGCCAGGATGACGTCTGCGCATTCGATTTGTCCTACTAGTAGATCACCAAGGCCACGATTGTCGGTATCACCTATGTTCAGACCGCGATCGGCGAGAGTTTCGTGATTAGCCATCATCGTTACCAAAGCCGCCGGTTCAAGAACAGCCATAACAGCTTCTATGTGGCATAACTCCGCGGCCGATCTTCCGTCTTCAGCTGTATAAAACAGAAAGCTTTCGAGAAAGCCGATGGGTTCTACAGACTCTGGCAAGACCAAAATGACGTGACCAACTTTAGGATCAGCCGCCATATCTCTCAGCGTGGGAAGTACGTCTTCGCGCAAAGTGCAAGAGACACACCCGTGGGCGAGGTCGATCAAAGCGGCATCGATGTGCCCGAAGCCGCTAACCGTAGTCCGCGACACCAATCCGATGTGGATCTGATCCAGGCAATGCGTGACCAGGTGTGAATCCGAGCTGGGGCTCAGCAGCGCACGACCGGCATCGGAGGTGGCGGCACGATTCAGACCGCATACGACGGTTACGGGTAAAGTCATGGCAAGATAGTAACTGAGACTCATTCTCAATAAGGAAATGGGTCTGGGTCTGCCGTTTCCGGCGGACAGATTGAAGCCATAACGAGGGTGGAGGAGTGAATATGAGTGCAGACATGGGTGACCTAGAGCTTGCGGTGGTGGGGGCAGGGCCGCAAGCTCTAACGCTGTTGACCTATCTGGCCGAACATGGGCCGAGGGAGCTTCTCGAGCGAACCAGAGTTTTTGACACCTCGGACTGGTTGACGACATGGCACCATCAGTTCGCTTCCTATGAGATCCCCATGCTGCGTTCGGCCTGGGTGCATCACCCACATCCAGATCCCTATGGACTCATCCGCTTCGGCAGGCAGGAAGGTCGTGACGATGAGTTCTTTGGCCGGATTGGACGACCTAGCACGAGACTCTTTGCCGACTATTGCGACAAGCTTCTCGATGGTTACGGGTTGCGGGAACTGCGTACCTCCGCGCAAGTCACCGACCTACGTCCATTGCCCGCTGGCGGGGTCGAACTGACCACCACGACCGGGACATGGCGAGCTCGACGAGCTGTTCTGGCAACCAATCCCATCAGACCGCTTGTGCCGTCCTGGCTCGGTGGCGCATGGGCTAAGCATGGCCGTGAGCCTGGCGCGATGCACTCTAAGGACTGGTCGGCAGACACGAAAGGTCAAGGACCGGTTGTGGTGGTTGGGGGAGGACTTACGGCGGCGCAGATCGTATCGGCACACGCGCTAGCTGGGGATCCAGTCACTTGGTTGACAAGGACGCTGGTGCGAGAACGAGACTTGGACATTGAAGCAGTATGGCTGGGACCGAATCTAGGAAAGTTTCATTCGGTCGTCGACCTGAAGGCTCGAGTGACAATGGCTCGGAAGGCGCGCGGTGGGGGCAGCATCCCGAACCACGAGGGTAGTCAACTTGAGGACCTGATCCAGACGGGACGGGTTGCCCATCTCCGTGGCGCTGTGGACGGACTCCAGCGCACAGGTGAGGGCTGGAAACTTAATGTCAGGCATCAAGGGAGGACGAAGCCCCTGCCAGCCGCCAACGTCGTGTGTGCCACTGGGTCGAGAGCGCACGTTCGATACGAAACGTTGTTGCGCCGCTGCAGAACTGAACGCCCCGTTCGTCGAGTTGCGGGTCTGCCCATGCTCAATCGAGATCTCAGTTGGCCCGATACCTCCGTCCATCTTATGGGGCCACTGGCGCTGGCCCAGGTCGGACCATCCTGCCGAACTGTTATTGGCGCACGGATTGCGGCAGAACGGGTTGTTGAATCCTGGGGAGGTGCAGTGAATAGGCAGTACCCCGGACCCAAATGACCGAAGCCTTGAGCTGAGGAATCAGGCGCCGAGATAGTGCGCTCTCGACCTGTATCAAGAAAGCGGATTGATTGCGTTCGAGAGTCTTGATCAGCTAGTCGTTGAGGCGTTCGTCCAGGAATATCTCGCCATCATCTTCGACGCGAGTGGTTTCTTCTCCAGTCAGTCCTGTGGGCCGAGCGCGACGATCCACAATCTGTGGCAGCACGGCTAGGACAAGAAACGCGATCGCAAGAGCAATGACGAAGTGAGCCCCCTGTGTGGGATTTGACCAGGCAGAGGTAAATCCATTCACAATTATTACGGCAGCCATGCCGGTACCCCAGATGCACACGAGGGTAAAGATCCAGGGAGCCCGTACGAATGCGGGAGACTCTCCCTGAGTTTTGGTTCGACGCCGTCGCAGCTTTAGCGCGGCTGAATACATGAGTACATACATGACGGCGTACAACATGGTTGCTAGTGAAACGATGAAATCAAATGAGGTCTGCACATCGGAAAATGAGATGAAGGCCAACGTTACTAAAGTCGCGATCACCGCTTGGATAAAGAGCAATCGCGTGGGTGACCCAAAACGGTTCTCTTTTGTGAGTGCTGAGGGTAGGTGACCGTATCGGGCTGTCGTCAAGAGTCCGGTTGCCGGACCGATGAAGATGTTGCCCGCCAAGCCGATCCATCCGACTGCTATTGAAATAGCGGTAAGGGGTACTAGAAAGCCCAATCGCGATTGTTCGGACAGCGCTTTAATGGTCGACATAATCCCGTCTTCAGACGAAATTGAATCTGTGGGAATAGCCGACATGATCACCAGCGCGACCGCCGCTAGTAGCACCAATGCTGCAAGTCCTGCGAAAAGTAGAGCGCGAGGATACTGACTCCCCGGATTGCGCAGTCGCAGAATGAAAACTGCCGTCACCTCAAGGCCCAGGAATGCCGTGTATCCAGGCAAAATGGCATCCGTCGTGGATAGATCAGGTATGAAGGCGCGCCCACTCTCCGCATTGAGACTGAGTGTCCCGCCACCAATCAAGAAATCCAGGCCCATCACAATGACTGCAATTCCAGGAAATAGAGTGGCCAGAAAGACACCGATGGCCGCGATTTTCCCACTACTGCGCACGCCCAAAAGATTCGCCGCGGTCGCCAGCCAGACGATTAAGATAATGCCGAATCCCAGATAAATCCTGTTGTTGCCCAATTCGTCTTCAGCGTTGAAAAGAAAAGTGAACGAGGATGCCGCGACTGATAGGGAGGCGGTCAGGAAGACCACCATTACGGTCCACTGGATCCAAATGGCCTGAAAACCGGACCGAGGCCCAAAGGCTTCCCTGACCCACAGATACACGCCACCGTCATGGCGAAACATCGTTCCTAGTCTTGAGCAGACTAGCCATGAGGGTACAAAAGCGGCGAGGAATCCGAAGAAGATAATCGTGATCCCGACCGGACCATTCTTCGCTAGATCCGCGGCAACGGGGATTCCGATAATGAGGCCTAGCGTCATCATGGACAGCAAGAATGTGTTGAGAGACTTCGAACTCGACGTAGGACCGGACAAACTGGCCTCCCTTCACCTGTCGGGGTAAGCCTAACCAGACCAGGCAACCTAAGGTCTGCGATACAAAAAGCCCGCTCTCTCGTGCAGTTTCCCAAGAGGGGTGGGTTTTCGTCGCGATGTAGTTGGCAGGTTTTATTTCGGCGGTACAAAAGAACGCTCAGGGCGTGCGCGGAGTCGTTTTGGATCCTACTTTTCGCGGTACCCACGTCGCTTGTTTACAAGTAGGCATCTCGCGCTACCGAGGGGACTTGACCGCCCTCGTGCGACTCGACCACCCCGCCCGAGATGACGTGCTGTCGCTAAATCGAGGCAATCTAGCCCGCCTCTACCCGGTGAGGATGATCCAGTTCGAATGCCGGTGCGGAAGACGTAACACGAGCGATTCCTATCACAATAAAATGAAGCGAACGATGCCTCGATGTCGTTACGAACTTTGTCTACAACGCGGCGATTCGAGGGTCTGGATCAACTTAGTTCTGAGCCCTGTGCCGGTCGAGTTAGCATGTTGTAGTGCCTACGACCCATTCCGACTCCGGTGGCAGGTTCTCGCGACGTACGATCCTGAAGCTAACCGGGGTGGCCTCGGCAGCCGTGGCCTTGGACGCCTGCAGCTCGGCACCGGCCGGGGTGTCTGATGAAACGGCCGCCATGACGGCCGAGTCTCCGGCCACGGTGGAGGTCGGCAACATCGCTGCGGAGAACCAACTTCCGGGTTCCCGGGGTTGGCGTAAGGGGAAGAATCGGGCCACCGATGTGGCGTTGACCGGTGCCTACGCCGGACAATCCTCAATCTACCCGGGGGAGTCGGTCGACTTATTCGTGTCCACCACGTCGGATCATTGGCGGGCGGAGGTCTACCGAGTGGGCTCTTACGGAGGCAAGGGCGGCCGCTTGGTTTGGCGTTCGCAGCGGCAGCCGGGGGCGGCCCAGGACGAGGTTGGCTACTTGCCCGAGACTCGGACCCACTACGCGAAGTGGCGGAAGTCGCTCAGCCTTGACAGTGCTGATTGGCAGCCCGGGATGTACCTGATCCGAGTGGCCGGCAGTTCCGGCGCGGATTGGCTGGTTCCGCTGGTGGTGAAGTCGCCGGAGGTCTCTGGCCGTTTAGTGCTGATGATGAGCGACCTGACTTGGCAGTCCTATAACGAGTGGGGGGGCAGATCTGCCTACTTCGGTCCAGCGGGGGGTTTTCCAGACCGCTCCCGGGCGGTGTCCTTTGCCCGCCCATACGCGAACGGAAACGGGACCGGCAAGTACTTCGCGATGGAAGACCCGGTTGTCAGGTTGGTAGAGGCAAACGGACTGCCGGTTTCTTATGTTGCCACCAGCGATCTGACCTTCGACAAGATCGACTTGACGCAGGCTGCGGGACTGGTGTTCCTCGGCCATGACGAATACTGGACCGTCGAGGAGCGGGCACTCGTTACCAGAGCTCGAGACGCCGGGGTGGATCTGGCGTTCCTAGGAGCCAACACCATGTACTGGCGGGTGCGGCTCTCTCAAGATGGTCCCCGAGGCTTGCCCTTGCAGACGATCTACAAATCAGCAGCCGAGGATCCGGTGACGGGCCCGGAGACTACAGCTCGCTTCCGGGACGCGCCGGCGCCGGACCCGGAAAGGTCTTTGGTGGGTCAGGAGTACGAGTGCTATCCGGCAACCGGCACCTACACCGTTACCGATCCGGATTTCTTCGCCTTTGCGGGCACCGGTAAACGCAAAGGAGATACCGTTGCCGAGATCGTTGATGTCGAAGTCGATCGGGCCTACCCCGGGTCGCCCACGCCGAAGAACCTGCAAATTGTCGCCGCCAGTCCGACCAAGTGTCTGAACACTCAGACGCTGAGCACCACGACCTATTACTCGCACAAATCCGGAGCGGGAGTCTTTTCGACCGGAACAATGGGCTGGGTCCTGCGAGGGCTGCGTGAGCCCACTGGATCGGGACCGAGAAAGTTCACCGAGCGGGTAACTCTGAACGTACTGCGAGCCATGCTGGCCGGCCAAATGGGTGTGGATCACCCGTCCCAGCCGAACCTGTCGACATTCGACCTGCCCAGTTACAACACCACCGGTAGGGCCTGACCCGGCGGGCGGAAGTGCCGCCATGAACTGTGGCTATCCGGTTCAACGCCGTGCGTGGAAGCCTTCGATGAAGAAGGAGCGGAAATACTTCAGCCAATTACGCCGATCGGATACCAGCAAAGATCCAACAAGAACGGAACCCACGCCGCCTATCTGCAAGTGCAGATCTCGTGCCATCGCGGAGACCTCACAGAACTTATCCGAATCGATAAACCCGCCCGAGGCGACGTCCAAGAAGCCAATCGCGCCAATCAAGCCCGCCTGTACCCGGTGGGCACGAAACAGTTCGACTTCCTCTACGGAAGACGTAACACCAGCGAGTCCTTTCACAACAAAATGAAGCGAACGATGCCTCGCCTCCCCGATCTACGAAAAAGCCCTCATCAGTGCTGAATTTCGGGTTCTTCGTCAGAGTTTGTGGTGGCCCATCGATCCCCAAGACCCTCGAGTACAGGTATCGTC
>PAAU01000069.1 GCA_002699445.1 Micrococcales bacterium
AAACTCAAACAGGCCAACACCAATTAGGGCAACCGAAAAGTATTGTTATTAGTGTCAATACTTTTTGACTTCGGCTGTGCAGCGTTCAGTTCGACCCACTTTCGGGGTGCGCTTCCGTCAGGCGGCGACAGCGATCTCTCCGTTTTCGGGCTCTCACCTTACTCGGTTTTGATGAGATGACCGCTTCGTTACGGCTCCGAAGAATGGGGTCCATCCAATACTTCCCCTGGACCGGAGTTTTTAGCTCCCGGGGGGATCGGCTGCTTTCGGTGAGGAGGGATAGCGCTTGACTGGGTCTTTGTTGCTCAAGTTGGGCATTAGTGCGATAAATTTTGCGTAGAGTGTGCCGGAGATTACAGGCAGATGGCTCACGTCGAAGTGAGATGACAGTTAGGGAAGTGTCATGGTTGCTCTCGGATTTCCACCAGCGGTGACGGTGTCTGTAGCTGGACTAGCGTGGGTGATGGTTTTTGCCGCCCCGAGTCATGCACAAGGCCCAGCCTCCGCACAGGTGGAACAGCAAGAAGATGTAGCGGCGCCCGCGAACGGTGCAGTACCGCCAGCCGAGCGGCAACTCCGGCAGGCGAAGCCGAGTAAACCTCGTGGCTTCGAGGCCCTACCCGGAGCTGGGAAAGTGAAGTTGGGGTGGCTTAAGCCTTCGCGGGGCGGGAAAGTCGAATACGAAGAACGGCACCGCCTGAAGTCGAAATCAAAATGGTCCAAGGCCAAGAGCACGAGTTCACGGTCGATGACGTTCAAAAGTCTTAAGAAAGGCAAATACCAGTTTCAGGTTCGCGCTAGAAATGCGACCGGGACCGGGAAATGGGCCAAGCTCACGACTCAGTCGTATGTGGCCACGCTTCCTATCGTTTCCATCGTCACCGATAAGCGAGAACCCATCCTCAGCAAAGACGATTACCTTGACGCTTCCATGAAGATCAAGCCCAACGGGACAAAAGTAAAGAGCTTCAAAGGAGACCTGAAAATCCGCGGGCGCGGCAACAGTACCTGGGGTAAGCCCAAGAAGCCGTACAAGCTCAAACTGGCCGAGAAAAGCAAACTGATGGGCATGCCCAAAAGTAAGCACTGGGCACTGCTGGCGAACTATTTCGACCCTAGCCAGCTGCGCAACTCTGCAGCCATGTTCCTCGGCGAGCAAACGACGCTGGCATGGACTCCAAAAATGCGTCACGTCGAAGTCCAAGTCAACGGCGAGTACATGGGCCTCTACCAACTCGCGGAAACGGTTCGAATTGAAGACAACCGAGTCGACATAACCGAAATGTCACCCAGCGATACCGGCCCAGTGGATATCACGGGCGGTTACTTGATCGAACAAGACGGCTATCGTGAGTTGAATCAGGAGTTTGGCTTCCTGTCGTCACTAGGAATAGACATCGTGGTGAAGAGTCCAGAACCGGACGCAGAGGACGGGATCTCCGAAGCAGATCTCGCACCCCAGTTGTCCTACATCAGTAACTATGTCGATGCCTTCGAAGCCAGCCTTCCCTCTGGATACGCCGAATTCATTGATGCCCGCTCATTCATCGACTGGTTCTTCGTGGAAGAACTTGTTCGTGATGCCGATGCGGTTTTCTCATCCGACTTCTTATACAAACCCCGTTCTGGACTACTGTTTGCCGGACCCCTGTGGGATTTCGACCGTGCGATAGGCCAGCGAAAGGAGGAAAGGTCCACGGTTGGATGGAAATTGAGAGAGCAATCGCTGTGGTACTCCAGCCTCTTCACCGATCCCACCTTCGCCAGCCAGACGCGTCAGGCGTGGGCTGAAGAGGTCCCCGGCTTTAGAGGAGTCGAAGCTTTCCTGACGGAAACCAATGCCGAGATCAAGAAAGCCCGAAAGAGCAACACCCAACGCTGGCCAGAAACCAAGCCCAAAGAGATCGACAGACTCAAGTTTCTCACCCAATGGCTGAATGAACGAACCGAGTGGATGGGATCCAACCTCTGAGTTCGCAAAACGCCTCGCTCATGATCGATCCCTCGAACCACTCATGAACAAAAAGGCGGGTACGTAAGTCGGGTACTCGAATAACCGTAGGTTCTTGGCTGATTGTTGGAGCACGGCGCAACACACCCAGAAGTGGTCTTCTTGCTCGCTAGTAGGTGACCTGTTGGGGTCGCGCTAAGAATTAAGGTGCATTGGAATATCTCCTGATTCAGCCCCGCTAAATGGCGGGGTCGAGGAAGTAGGCAGGCGATCCTTCTTTCCCGATTCCCCGCAGTTGACTCACGCGGGTGTTCGAGCTCTTAACGGAGCGCAACTGCCGGTGCTTCAGTATTCTTCCCACCAGGGAGGGTCTCATCAGGCTCACCCCGTGGAATTCCGAATCTTGGCGATCTGCTGCCGCCTGTTGGTTCGTAGTCCGCCCAAACCGAGTCCATAACCGTCCAGACGTATCGCGCAACAAGAAACACGTGAAGTTCACTAATCGTTAGTCAAGACCGATTTGTGGAATCACTCCCTTGTTTCCACATTCCGATCTATGCCGAATGGCCGCAGGTATCTCTAACTCGAATCTAGATCTTGGAATACTCCATCATGGTCGACCTGCCAACGTCGATCAAAGGAGAGCATCTGTTGCAATTGACGATCATGGGTAACCACGATCATGGCCCCCTGATATTCAGCCAATGCTGACTCGATCTGTTCGACTGCAAGCAGATCGAGATGATTAGTCGGCTCATCAAGAATCAGGAGCCGCGTTGGCTGCTGAGTGATTGTGGCGAGGATGAGCCGAGTGCGCTCGCCCCAGGACAGCACGTCGGGTGTCTTGCTTAGATCATCTCGTCCAAGACCAAACTTTGCGAGCAGGCTACGCAACTCCGCAGAAGCTAGATCGGGGATCATTGACTCCGCAGCAGCAAAGAGGTTATCCGCTGTGGGCAACTGTCGATCTTGATCCAATACCGCGACTAATTCAGGATGTGGGATTGAGATTTCCCCACTATCTGGCGGTAGTTCGCCCGAGAGCATTTTGACGATTGTTGATTTCCCGGACCCATTAGGACCGGATACGGCGATGCGATCGCTGTGACCGATTGTGCAAGAAAGTGGACCAATTTGTCGAGAACCACGAATCACAGTGGCCGATGCCGCCGTAACCAAAACTCGCGGATCAGTATCCGCTACCGGAAACGCAATCCGAAGTTGCCACTGTTTGCGAGGTTCACGTTTCTCTTCTAACTTGTTCGCTCGCCGCTCTAGATCTCGAGCTTTACTGGCATTGGCAGTGGCACCCTCCAGATTTGCCCCGTACACCCGATGATCTGGGTTTTCGCCTTTGCTCTTCTTGCGCTTTGCAGTCGAGATCCCTCGTGCGGCACTCCTTCGCACCCGGTCTGCCTGACTTTTCAGTTCTTGACGCTGACTTTGATACTCGTCGAAATCACCTTGCGCGGCGTCCAGATCGCGTTGTCGCTCAGAGCGCCATGCGTCGTATCCTCCCGAAAACATCTGCACACGTTCCAGAGCGGGATCAAACTCCAGGACGTGGGTACTTATCTCCGTGAGCAAGACTCGGTCATGGCTAACCACGAGCAATGGCCCCTTGCGTCGGAGTAGGAACTCCTCAAGCCAGACCAATGAATCTTCGTCGAGATTGTTAGTCGGCTCGTCCACACACAAGACGTCGAAACGACTCAGAAGAATCGCAGCCAACCCCACCTTGGCACGCTGGCCGCCCGACAACTCGCCAACTCGTTGTTCAAGTGGCACTTCCAGATGCATTTCGGCCAGTATGCGTTCAAGTCGTTCCTCTAGATCCGTACCGCCCAGAGTAAGCCACGACTTCAGCGCCTTGTCGTACACTTCCGCGGTCTCAGCGGAATCCGAAATAGTGAGTGCCGAAGCTGCTTTCTCCATTTTTTCTGTAGCTGCTGTGACTCCAACTCGATCAGATATCCATGAGCTGATCGATTCTGACTGCCCAAGACCTGGCATTTGATCGAGAACCCCTACCGAGTTTCCATGCAAATCCAACGATCCAGATTCCACTGGAAGAGCCTCAGCCACAACGCCTAACAGAGTTGACTTACCGCAACCGTTCGGCCCGACGACAGCCATGCGTTGACCATCGGCCAGATCGAAGTTAATGTCTCGGGCCAGTTCGACGCCGTGTCGTTCCAACACCAGATCATGGACGGAGAGACTCGAACTCACAACACCAGCATAGAAGAAAGCATGCCGAGATCCACGAGATTCAATCCGTCAGCACTCGACGACGAGGCGGTGACGGGTAGCTTCAACGACCACGGACTTCCCCAAGAACCACAAAAACGGACCAGCTATTCCTGGTCCGACGGCAGCTGGTCGAAGGACGGTACGACTGCGATCGCGAACTCGCCATGATGAGCGTCAACGGCGCCGCCGCAAAGTCCGATGATGAATATCGACTAATTTCTGGTGATTTTTTCCACTGGCAATGCACTCAGCCGCAAATTTGGACCAAACTGATGGGGAACATTTGATTCCTCTAGATCGCACAGGGGCACCACCGCGGCGAGAAAGGCTGATGACGTTGGAGGCCAATAGGCGTACCAAACTCCCTCGGCGATTTGTCGTCTTTTTAACTCTGACCGTGGTTTCAGTTGCAGGCGGTATGGGCCCGTATTTGGCATATGCCGTACTGGCCACGAACTCCGCGAGTACACCGGAAGATGCCGGGCGCGTGACTTCCTGGGTATTCGCGATCTACCTGGTTGGTCTTTCATTCGCGACGCCCTACGGTCCATGGGCGGCACAAAAACTTGGTGCAATCCGACTGGCTGCCGCTTCGTTCTTCGGAGAGGTTCTTCTCAGCCTCGCTACAACCGCGCTGCTATTCGCTGAGGCCCCCCTTGTCCCCATGCTGCTGGCGGTAAGTCTTACTTCAGGTCTGCTTGTTGGTTCGCGTCAATCCACTGTGCCGTTGGTGCAAGAAGCCTACTCGGGTGGCGGGGATATCGAATCTGCCTCGGCGCAGTCTAGGCGCGCTCGGGGAGTTGCATACGCCATCGGAGCACTCGGTGCCGGCGTGTTACTAGCGCAGGTCGGGCCGGAGGCAGTATTTCTGATAGCGGCTGTGTTGGGGCTGCCCCTGGTTATTTTCCTGTTGCGTTGTCCACCCAAGACCGCGGTCAAGGTAGCCAGTATGGCCAAGCCTTGGCGCTCGATGTTGTATGAAATTCGCACTCGCCAGAATTTGCGCTGGGCAGTATGGCTTGGAGTCGCAGCAGCCCTCCTCATGAGCCCGATGGTTGACATGATTGTTCCGGTCCTGAATAAGCTAGGACATTCGGAGGGCGAAAAGGCAGGGTTGCTGCTGATGTTCTTCGCTTTGGGGGAAATCGTTACACCTAATGTGGTGAATCGTTTGGGCAAGGGTCGGCACTCGTTTGTGGCCGGAGTCCGAGCAGTGCAACTCACCGGAGTAGCCATTCTCATCATGGCGGTAGCGGTCAGACTCCCATATGGGCCAGACCTAGTTTTACTCTCTATCGGAGCGATGCTTTTCGGCGCAATCTTCTATTCGCTCGCATCTTTCCTCTATGAAACCTCTACCCATAACGTACCTGAAGGCGAGCAGAACGAGGTTCTTTCCGCCTTTATGCTGGCGATAGGAATAGCTGCTCCTATCGGAACTCTGCTGTGGGGTCATCTGCTTGACTCCGTTGCGACGGAAGTCTTCTTCGTGGCTATCGCAGCGGTGGTAATCCTGATCTTGCCCGCGCTGATGCTCCGACCAATGCGCACAATGGAGACTGCCGCCAAAGATGCGCCACAGCTAGACGAAATCTGATCAAAATGCTTAATTCTTTAGGCGGCGACATGCTCCGCCAGAGTTTGATGATTCAGCGCGACTCGTATCTGCAGGCAAGCCTAAATACGAAGACCTACTACATCTGACCGCAGGCGCGGACATCACGACTCCCGAGATCACTCACTCCCGTTCCACGACCTTCTCGGTCCAGGTCTGGCCATCCCAGTAGCGCAATCGTTGAGAATTTTTCGGGTCGACGTACCATCCTGGGGCGAGTTGAGGCGTCAACGGTTGAGATCTCACTTTTTGAGCCTTCTGTCTACTCTGTCGATTGGAAATAATGAGCGCTCCAAATGCAGCCACGAACAAGAATATTCCGATGACTGTGAGAATTGCACCGTCGTCCCATACCCAACCCGCGAGGACGAAGATCAATCCTGGCAGGATCAAGAAGACTGGGCTTAGTCCGCTGGCTCTCCGCTTCATCTTCGCAGCCTAACGGTGGTAGAGCATGAAGATCCTGATCTACCACCGAAACGAGTAAGCCTAATTGCACCGAAATCAAGTCCCATAGACTCCGGCTATGTCCAATCAGCAGAAAAGGGGACTATGACACTTCCGCAACGCATCATGATTATTGCGTGGGGCAGTCGAGGTGATATCCAACCGGTGGCCGCTCTGGCGACAAGACTCTTGGCCCAAGGTCGGGATGTTCTCGTCTTCGCGACTCCCCCGGCCACCGATGTCCTGTCAGCTAATGGGATCGAGTGCATTGAGGCCGAAGAGAACGTCGAAGATGTCATCGGTCATTTATTCAGTCAACTCAACCTCTCCGACCGATCGCCAGCGGGCCAACTCAAGTTAGCTCTCACTGCAAAGAAGTTTCTGGATAGTCCCGACTACGTGGCCACGCAAGAGTCCGACATGCGACGCGCTCTCCAGGCAGCTAGAGAATTCGAGCCGGACGTTTTACTCACACCTAATGTGATTTACGGTCCCTTCATGTCCATCGCAGAGGCGCTTCGAATACCGCTCGTCACTTTCGATCTTCAGATCAACTACCCCACGTCTCAATACCCCCTGTTCACGATGCAGGTCGACAAATTCCCTAAGTCCCTCAATCGGGTCGTGTACGCGCTAAAGGCCTTCGGTTACCCACGAACGATTCGTTCCAAATTCGACAAGATGCGTGATATTTGCGGGTTGCCACGTCGCACCTATACCGACGGATCCAAGTTCAAGATTTGGCCGCATGACTTGCCACAAGCGTGCGCGGTATCACCAAGTCTGTGTCCCCGGCCTTCGGATTGGCCCCCGCAGAAGGTGATGACCGGCTGGTGGTTCCTCAATAGCCGCAACGACTACGTTCCCGAACCGGCTTTCGTCGAATTCATGGACCGCCGACCTGTATACGTCGGCTTTGGCAGCATGGTCGGCAACCCAGAGTTTCGACCCATGCTTTCTACCCTGGCACTGACGAGCCTCCGCGAAGCCGGGGTACCGGGCGTACTTTTGGGGGGGTGGGCGGGTCTGAGCCGAGATGCGCTCGACACCTCTTCACCCGGAGGTCGACAGCTCTACGAGTGGGCCACCGAAAACGTTTACGAGATCGATTCTTGTCCCCACGATTGGCTTTTCCCCAAATGCTCGGCGGTTGTTCACCATGGCGGTGCCGGCACGCTAGCAGCCGGTATCCGAGCTGGGCGACCAACCGTTGTCTGCGCTATCCAAGGTGACCAGCCGTTTCATGGGTCGCTGGTCCAGGCAAGAGGAATCGGAAAGTATTTGGGAATGGTGGGATCATCGAACGTAACGTCTCAGACGGTGGCTCAAGCGATCAGGGAAGTAACGTCGAATCCGACGATTTCGGCGGCTGCTATGGCGATGGGAGAACAGGTTCGGTCTGAAGACGGCACCGGTGAAGCCGCGAGCTTTATCGACAGGATGGCTGCGGCTTTCACCTACCCCTGGCCGACCCAGTAGTGGAATGCCAGTCCCCGAACAATATCTGCCGGAAATATCGCTGTCGCTTTCCCTAGTTGGGGTTCAAGTCTGACATCGGATCAATCGAGGAGCCCAATCTCTGCCATAAGGAGAACGATCGCGTACATGGCGGACTTCCGGGCAAAGGGATCCTTCAGTTTGCGCGATCCTAGGGTCGTGTACCAGGGAAAAGAGTCATACGACAGATCCCAGTGGTTGGCATTAAACATCGCTAGATGGGGGCCAAAAGCAGACGGGAACTTCGCTTGCTCCTGAGTAAGTTGCATATCGTTATCCACGTCGTACTGGTTCAGTTGCATCGTCCCCTGCCACTGAAAGTAGGGAACGTCGAGAACAGAGGTGGCGCCAGTGAAGGACACCATCGGGATCCCGAGCTCCGCTAACTCTTCCCCGTGATCATCGGCAAAGCTGTCTCGCTCGTGGGTCGTCAGAGACTTAATTGCACCGATGATGTCGTACTCGTCTATTCGGCGATTGATCTTGTTGATCTGAGCGATTGGCGCTAAGCGCATAACCGCCTGAGTGACTTCTTTGGTGAGGTTACCGCTGTTTGCTACCACCTCGTGTTTGGTGAGTTTCTCGTAGATATCGTTGGCCAGGTACGAGCCACCAACCGCGCCCGCCCAACCGACAACCCCTCTGATACGTGGGGCAAGATCTGGCCTTTGAACAAGAAGATTGAGGATATCCGGAGCCCCCTTGCTGTACCCGACTAGTAGGAAGTCTCCATTCACTGGCTCTGGGTCATCAGCTTCAGTGATAAAGGACCCTTCCGGATCGCCCGCTACCCCGATACCACGCTCAATGGCGTTCTCGAGATCTGTGACATTGTCACGAGCCGAACGCATCGGATGGGAGTCAGCTGCGATAATTCGAAGACCGAATCGGTTGGTGACTTGTGGCCACACTGATTGGAATGCCAATACTGGCAGGAGTCCCGTGAGCAATCCCGGGGCAAATACAAGGGTTGTATTGCGCAGCGCTCCAACGTCAACCGGTGGCATTTCCTCGTGGATATCGTCCGCGTTCACATCTTTGAACATCCGTTGCGCCACTCGCTCCCGAGCATCGCGGCGGTCAAAGTGACGCAGGACGATCGGCTTTTCAGAGACCTTCAAAGCGTCGGGGTCAGCCTCTGCTTCGGTCAAGAAGATGTTCGTGAAGCGCTGCGTCAACCAAGAACGAATGACCGGATCTGCGAGTGCTCCCACAGCGTCCTCAGCCACAGCTGCTCTTACTTCCTCGATGACAGTTTCGTAGTCTTTATCTTCGAGTGCGCTGCTGATTGATGATGTATCAAAACTCATTACAATAAATTAGGCACTTGTCGCTTCCTATGTCCAACCAATCACGTTAGACATCGCCTCGTATCCAAAAGATATCTAGTACTGCCAACGACTCCCAGGAGACGAGAGAAAAAGTCGCGAGACGGCTATCCGGAGGTAGCTGTTTCGTCGACACAACCGGAGAACACTCCCAGCGCAGAGCCAACCGGTTTACGGGCAGATACCTTGGCCGTATGCAAGCAGCTCAAATATCAGTCGACCAACTAGCCGCACTCATCACGAAGACTGGTGAAGCGCACCACCTAGCCTATGAAGCGAGTGACGGTGTCGATCCAGAATGGGCGCTCTGGTACTCCGCACATCTACAAACTTTGGTGGGAGACCGGATCGGTCGACAACTGACGCGAAGTGAAATTGTTTATCTATTCTTAACTGCGCAGAAGCGAATCGACGCAGTGGGATCCTCAACGCCTTGGCCACTCTTCTACGCCGAAGTTTTTCTGGCTGAGCTGGAGAGCTCTGACGCCTAGTACACAATGCCGGCGCGACTGGGCGTCCACCGCAACGATATGTCGTCTCGATGAGACGATAGGCCAGAGATGGAGTCCTGGGAGGACGCATGAACATTACGGTCGTTGCTCTGGGCAAGATCGGTTTGCCGCTCGCCGTCCAGTTTGCCAAATCGGGCCACCGCGTCTTCGGCGCCGATGTGAACCAAGCGACGGTTGATTTAGTAAACGAGGGGGTAGAGCCGTTCCCCGGCGAAGCTCATCTGCAGGACTACCTCACCGACGTGGTCAACAGCGGGCATCTCAGCGCTACGACGGATACAGCCACCGCAGTTCGTGAAAGTGACGCGGTGGTTGTCGTAGTTCCGCTGTTTGTGGACAACGAGGGAATCCCGGACTTCGGATGGATGGATAACGCGACTAGATCAATCGCCGCCGGGCTACAGCCTGGAACGCTGGTCTCCTACGAAACGACGCTACCGGTCGGTACAACCCGAGAGCGTTTCAGCAGCATGCTTACCGAGGGCTCTGGGTTAACGTCAGGCACAGACTTTCAGTTGGTCTTTTCACCCGAGCGGGTACTCACGGGACGCGTTTTCGCGGATTTACGAAACTACCCGAAGCTTGTGGGTGGAATCGACGATGCGAGTACTGCAGCCGGAGTGCAGTTCTACGAGTCGGTGCTGCAATTCACCGACAGGGACGATTTGCCCCGACCAAATGGAGTGTGGAATCTGGGGACAGCAGAAGCCGCCGAGATGGCGAAACTGGCAGAGACCACCTACCGAGATGTGAATATTGGACTTGCGAACCAGTTTGCTCGGTTCGCAGATACTCACAAGATTGATATCAGTTTGGTGATCGAGGCCTGCAACTCACAACCGTTTAGCCATATCCACTCGCCCGGGATCGCTGTCGGAGGACATTGCATCCCGGTCTACCCTCGCTTTTACCTGTGGAACGATCCAGCAGCAACGATTGTCGCTGCTGCTCGGGAGGCCAACGCTGGGATGCCCGACTATGCGGTCGAGCTGCTGGCCCGCGCGCACGGTTCACTTTCCGGTCAGACTGTTGCCGTTCTGGGTGCCAGTTACCGCGGGGGTGTGAAAGAAACCGCGTTCTCGGGAGTCTTTCCTACTGTCTCAGCTCTCGAACGAAGGGGAGCAACAGTCAAGGTGCACGATCCGATGTACTCCGCTGATGAACTCATCGGCCTGGGATTCCTGCCATACGATCTCTCCGGTCCCATCGATGCCGCGGTACTGCAGGCAGACCACGTCGAGTACCGTGCATTGACCGCCGAGCAGCTGCCTGCCCAAACGATCGTGGACGGTAGGAGGACGCTCCGCCCCGATGGTTTCCCCCAGGCAACCGTGATTTCCATCGGCGAGGGTGTCGAACCGTCTTCCAGCTCGCAGTGACCTGGAAACTTTCCTCATTGCTGCGTGGAGTGGCACTCACCCATATATCTGCGGCCACCCGAAACACGATATTCTCGGATGCAACAGCATCTTGACACTATGGACCTCCTGCACAAGGCGATCTAGCATCGAGTAATGAAACCTCGGATTGGTGCAATCTCTCTCACGGCCGTCGCAGTCGCGTGCGCGCTCGCTCTCCCGTCTACTGCGAACGCTTCCGGCCCCGAGGATGTTCGACTCAAGAAAGTTGGCAACTTTGACAACCCGATCTATCTCGCTGCTCCCTCAACTGATCCGCAGCGCGTTTTTGTTGTAGAACGTACTGGCAAAGTCATCGTGATGAAGAAGGGCAAACGCCTTAGTACGCCTTTCCTCGATCTCCGAAAAAAGATTTCCATCGAGGGAGAGGGCGGCCTGCTGTCAATCGCCTTTTCTCCGAGATACCAGAAAGATCGCCGGTTCTACACCAACTACACCGATACCGCCGGAAATACCCGGATCGTGGAGTTCCGCGCCAAGAAGGGGCAACCGAATCGGGCGAAAGCACAGTCAGCGCGAACAGTGCTAAAGATCAAGCAGCCCTTCAGCAATCACAACGGCGGTCAGATTCAGTTCGGGCCCGACGGCTACCTCTATATCGGTATGGGTGATGGCGGGAGCGGCGGGGACCCCCGCGATTACGCTCAAGATCCACAGTCTCTGCTGGGCAAGATGCTCCGCATCGACCCGCGAAAAAAAGGGAAGCGCAACTACCGAATCCCGAAGGACAATCCCTTCGCATCCACATCAGGAATCAAACCAGAAATCTACTCGCTTGGTCTGCGTAACCCCTGGCGCTTTTCTTTCGATGCCGTCAACGGTGGGCTAGCAATCGGTGACGTCGGTCAAGCCGCTATCGAAGAAATCCAGTACACAAAGGCGGGAGCAGCAAGCGGTGCCAACTTCGGATGGCCCATTGTCGAAGGAACTAGGCCGTTTAAGGGCGGCGACACTAGCGGACTCGTTAAACCGGTAATCGAGGTGCCACATGACCAAGGCTGGTGCTCCATTACAGGCGGCTATGTTGTCCGTGACCCGAAGTCGAGTGCCTACGGTCATTATATTTATGGCGATTTTTGTGCTGGTGACATTCGATCAGCTGTCCTAGGTCCAGAGAGTGCGAGCCAAAAAGAAAACCTGCGGATGAAGGTGCAGAACCTGGTGTCCTTCGGTGAGGACGCCCGAGATCGGGTATACGCAGTCTCGCTGGCTGGGCCGGTCTATCGCTTAGTCGGGTAGCAAGAAAACGATGTAGTTGTGCCGGTTCCGTTCGCTCCACAGTAGTCATGCTGGCACTCTAGGTATATGAGCGAAGTCGATTTTCAGGCACGCGATACTCCAATTCAACGGGCCGATCCGTTGGCGCGAGAGTTGGGCCTAGCGGCAGGACAACTATGGATCAAGCGTGACGATCGCACCGGTCTCAATAGCGGCGGCAACAAAGCCCGCAAGCTTGAATACCTAGTAGCCGATGCCCTCGAGCAAGGCTGCGACACACTCGTCACCACAGGTGCCGCTCAAAGCAACCACGTCAGCGCAACCGCCGCCGCTGCACGGGCGACCGGGATGACCTGCGTGGCTGTGTTGTCAACGTTAGGTGCCCAACACCAAGCCGAAGGTAACCTTTTACTTGATGATCTCTTTGAGATTGAAGTCGTCTGGACATCCCCAGATCAACGACAGGCGGTACTCGCAGAAACGACTAGACAACTGTCCGATCAGGGACGAGCGCCCTATGCGATCCCATTGGGTGGTACGAATCCATTGGGGGCGGTTGGCTATGTCACCGCAGCCGAAGAGTTGGAGCACCAGGTCCCCGGATGCATTGCGGTGTGTGCGGTGGGCACGGGTGGCACGCAAGCAGGTTTAACGGTTGGACTGGAAAATCACGAGCGAGTTCTCGGATTCGATGTAGCCGCAGTTCCGGGGCTAGCGGATACGGTGCCGGAGGTAATCCGAGACTGTGCCGAGCGACTCGATCGTCCCCAACCTTTGGGTACCTGGTCAGTGGATCGCAGCCAGGCTCAGGAACCGTACGGCAAACCAACCGAGGCCACGCACGAAGCCATCCGGTTGACCGCTCAAACTTTGGGGGTGGTCCTCGACCCGGTATACACCGGCCGTGCCATGGCCGGGCTTATCGCCACTAGTCGACGGGCCACCCTGCCGGATGCCCCAATAGTTTTTGTCCATACCGGTGGTATGCCGGCCTTATTCACGCATACTTATCGACCCTGGTTTCAAGTCCCCTCAGAATTCGACCCGGCCCATTAGCTCGACCCAGCAGGGACCGAAAATCTTCTCAGTCGTTGAGCAGAATCGAACAGGTCGCGCTCCGCCATCCAAGTGGCGGTGGCGGCAGCCAGTGCTGGTCCTGCCAACAACATATACATCACCACGATTTGGTAGCGGATCGCCGCCAGAGGTTCGACACCTGCCAAGATCAGCCCCGTCATCGCACCAGGAAGTGCGATGAGTCCCACAACTTTCGTGGAATCTATCGCCGGCAACAGCGCGGTTCGAACGGCATCACGGCGTTGCTGTTCATAAGCCTGCGTTGGGTTCAAACCCAGAGCCAACCGAGCCTCAATTCGATCCCGGGAAGACCCAACCGAGTCGCGGACCCGGCGCAGTGCAACACCTGTCGCAACCATTGTCCAACTGATCACCATGCCACCAACCGGGATAACTACCATCGGGGTCGCATCAATGATTCCAAGAAGGAGCAATATACCCATAGTGGCCACGGCTCCAAAGGCAACTGCGATCGTGGCCACTCTTACGGCCCCGGGAAGTCCACGAGCACGTCGGCCTGCCACTTGACCACCAATCGCGACCATGATGGCCAACCAGCCGAAAGCTGTCGCAAGCCCACCAAACTCAAACACCAGACCAAGAAGTAAACCAACGGCTACGAGTTGAACGAGAGCTCGTAAGGCGACCCACACGAGCTCCCGAGTCAAACCTAACCGCACCCGCCAGGACACAAGTGCAGCAAGGGCAACCAGGGCGAATGAGGCCACCACTCCCCACCAGGTAGGAATCTCGGCGGCGGGTACTGCGACAACGTCATCCATCAACATTTCCTTTATCGACATCGGAATATCCAAGTTCCTGCGGCGAACCGTGCTCGACCAATCGACCTCGCCGCAAGACCACCACGTGACTGGCGATCCGGCGGACGCGATCTAAGTCGTGCGAAACGACTACTACCGTGCCGCCCTGATCCACCAGGTCTCGCGCCACTTGATCTACGGCACCCGCGGCCTCGCTATCCAAGGCACTTGTTGGTTCGTCCAGGAGCAAAACCGATGGCTCCACCGCAAGGGCCCTAGCCAACGCCAGCCGCTGTAACTCCCCGCCAGACAATCCCGCAGTGCCTTGGCCGAGACTCAGCTCTGCCAGATCAACTCGACTTAATAACTGGGTTACGTCCGAATCTGATAAGTCAGCAGCTCCGACGCGCAGATCATCTGCAACACACTCAGCTAACGCAACAGGCCGTTGTGATAACAAACCCACCCGACGGCGCAAAAGTGCAGGGTCGTGACTAGACATAGGTGCACCAGCGAATGTGACTCGTCCTTGGCTTGGGTCTTCGAATCGATTCAATATGCGCAGCATCGTCGACTTTCCCGCTCCGCTAGGGCCAACCACTGCCGTGACTCCGCCTCGGGGGATGTCGACTGTGATGTGCTCGAGAACGGCTCGACCGTTGTGCTTCACCGTCACATCTTGCAACTGGAATGTCGGGTTAACTCCGCCATTAGTCGGTATCTGAGAAACAGCCACACCCCAAACGTACGACGACGAGGATTCGGACCCTAATCCAACCGAATCATCGCCAGCGACAGTTCAAACTTCGCCACGCCCTGTCCGTGAGGTGTGAGACGCGCTCAGACCCGGCATGATGACCCACATGGCAGAGTTTCTTGCGACCGCGGGACGTAGGCTACGCACTTCGCTGGGGAAATTCACCACAGACCCTGCTGTCCGGGTTGGCATTCTGCAAGCCGCCTGGAGTGTCGCACCGTCCTTCGCCCGAGGTTTACTACCTCGCAGCCCGAGTCATGAAGCCGTCATTGTCGGGGTAAATGGCACAGCCCAATATGCAATTGGCACTACAGCCTGGGCCGGGATTTCCACGCTGGCTGCTGGAGTCCCGGGACACCATGCCGGTCGTCGGGCACTGTTAGTCGCATCCCTTGGCTTCGGTCTTGGTGGACTGGCCATCGAGCGTTCCCTACGTCCCCGTTCGGGGAAGAACATTGCGGTGGCTACTGCGTGGGCGGCAGCTAAAGTCACGTCGACAACAAGTTTGGCCGGTGGTCTCGTCATCACCTCGGATGTGATCGCACACGACGTCCTTAAACGTAAGCCAGGCATCCTTACGACGCTCGCCCTCGATATTGCGGCGGGTACGGTTATGGCCAGCGGGACTCTAGTTCGACGTCACTTGCGCGCTCGCAAGTTCGGCGTCGTTGAGCAGGAACGGCATGCTGTTGACCGAGCCAAAAGCCCCCAAGCCTACGCCTCGATGGTGGGAATCAGCGCTGGTACCACCGTTGCTATCGCAGGATTGGCAGTCAGTGAACAGGCTCTGTCACGCGCAGTTGACCGCGGTCTGAGTCGTGCTCTGGGGCTGGATCTCGGGGAAACCGGGGTACTGCTGGGACACGGAATCGCCGCAATCGGCTTCTCAGCCGCCGCCTATGGGGCGCTCAAGCAGGTGCGAGCACGAATGCTGCGCGACAACGAGGTGTATGAAGCCGCCTACCCAGAGCAGCCCGAATCAGAACGGGTCTCCTGTGGGCCAAACAGTCATGTCGACTTTGATGCCATCGGTAAAGAAGGCCGTCGCTTCGTTCTTATGGCGCTAGACAACCAAATGATCACAAACGTGATGGGAGAACCAGCTCTCGATCCGATTAGAGCAGTCATTCCCCGCGAGGGAAGCATTGAAGATCGCGCCGAGTTAGCAGTCCAAGAACTCGACGCCCTCGGCGGTTTCGAGCGCTCCATGATTGTCGTCGCTTCCCCAACAGGTGTCGGCTACGTCAACTACATAATGGCCGAGGCTTTGGAGTACCTAACACGAGGAAACTGTGCGATTGTCGTGCCTCAGTACGCCATGCTGCCGTCCTTTCTAGCCTTGGACACCACCAAGGAAGGAACTCGGTTGCAGGGCGCAGTTCTTGACGCGATACATCAGCGAATCCAGCGGATCCCCGAGGTTCGTAGACCTAGAATTTTCCAGTTCGGTGAGAGCCTGGGTGCCCAAGTCGCTCTGGACGTAGCTGCTCAAGGTGGGGTGCATCGGCTCGATCGTTTGAGCGTTGAGGGGGGTCTCTACCTGGGAGTACCTTTCCGCAGCACTGCTTGGAACGTGTGGCGCGAAGACCCCGAAATTATCGATCCGGATCATCGCATCGTTCTTGCCCCGGACTGTGAAGCAGCGCCCCAACGGCGAGGGATGCACCTGATGGTCATTCATGACGATGACCCAGTCAACAAGTTCAGTTACTCCATGGCCGTGAAGCGACCGTACTGGTTTGGTCGGCCCGAGACGCGGCCACCCAAAGTGCCCCGTGAAGTGTTGTTTCGCCCCATCTCTAGCTTCGTGATCAGCTTGGTAGATCTGATGAACGGCATGGATCAGAGCCCAGGGAGTTTTCAGCGAGTGGGTCACGACTACCGGATTGATATGCGCGAATCGCTGGAGAAAGTATTGGGCTTGCGGACGTCCAAGGTTCAGGCAGAAGCGATCGAGCATCACCTGCGCTCTCGAGAAGAGATGTGGGCTCAGGCTCGTATGGTCGCGCGAAATCTAACAAAGGCTCTCAACACCATCTCCGCTACGTTGGACAAGTGGGGGCAGCCCGCAATGACCGTGGAGTTCGCCGAACAGCAGGGCTACCAAATGCCTCCGCTGCTACAGAAGGCGAGAACTCAGGGCATTTTGAACACCCTTGGCGAGACTCTATCCAGTGGAACGTCCGACCCGGACCCGTCCGCTTAAATTCCAGTCCGTTGATCCGCTAGCGCGTGCGAGAGGCAGGGTCGCGGGTACCCGCGAGGTTGATCGTGCGTGTCGGGACTGCGGGCTTCGCCTGCTGTCGAGGCGCGCTCTGTTGCGGGATTGTGGGGCTCTGCTGAGCTGGTGCTTCGGCCGGCCTCGTACCGGTCGTACGGTGCAGCAGTGAGTACACCTCTTCAGCGCGGAAGCGCCGGTGACCACCCAGGGTACGAATTGACGTTAACTTTCCCGCCTTTGCCCATCGAGTCACCGTTTTTGGATCGACCCGAAATAGGGAAGCAACTTCCGCGGGTGTTAAAAGTTCATCGCCGTTAAGTGATCGTCCGGCCATGGGAGCCTCCTCGTTAGCTCTGGTCCCTCGTAGACCTGGGTGTCTTCCCGATGCTGTGTTGCGAATGTTGCACACGTCACAGACAAGGGCAACCGATTGTCACAAATCGAATACAACTTGCGGGCGATTCCACCTGTTTGCCGCCGATGGAGCCAGTGATTTGCCAAATCTGGGAGTCAACTCGCACGGCACAGTAGCCCTGCCGCAATGAACCGGGTAGAGTGCAGATACGAAAAGAATCAGACAAACCCGCTCTGCGGGGCTAGCTACTCGCGAGGGGGTCGAGCCATGGGGCGCGGCCGGGCAAAAGCAAAGCAAACCAAAGTGGCACGGCGCTTGAAGTACAGCGGTCCAGACACCGACCTCGAGCGTCTCGAAGCCGAACTATCGGGCAAACCCGAGGAGCCTCCTGTTGAAGAGGATCCCTACGAGGACGACCCTTACGCCAAATACATTGAGAGTGACGAAGAATAAGGTTCTCGCGCCGCATACTCTGAGGCGCGACTCTTAACCCCCGGGGTGGTCGCCCACCAGCATCGCCAGACCCCCGGTACCGCCCTTGGCTGGGCTGTCAGCCACATCATTGGGCATCGTGTCTCGCACCTGCCCAATGACGGCCGCTCCCACCCTAGCTGCCGCAGATTGTTCAAAGATCCCACTTAAGGCCGCGGGATCAGCTATCACGACCATCCCGATACTCATGTTGAAGGCCGTCTCCATCTCGTTTCGGGCAACCCCGCCTCGGTCTGCGATCAACCGAAAGATAGGAGCTGGCTCCCACGCCGTACGATCGATGACCGCCGTCAACCCGACGGGGAGCACCCTGCTGATATTTGCCGCTAAACCGCCTCCGGTGATGTGCGACATCGCGTGCACCCCGATCCAAGATCGGGCTAAGGCGAGGCAAAGCCGGGTATAGATCCGGGTCGGTTCGAGCAACTCTTCGCCAACCGTCCGACCCAGCTCGGGTACGAACTCGGCCAATGCTGCCTGGTCATCCCGGTAGAGGACCGCTCGGGCGAGCGAGTAACCGTTAGAGTGCAAACCCGATGACTGCAGACCCACCAATACATCACCGGGACGTACCCAATGAGGCCCCAGCCGTTGGTCAGCCTCGACTATCCCCGTGCTTGCTCCCGCGATGTCGTACTCGTCGGGTGCCATCAGTCCAGGGTGCTCTGCCGTTTCACCACCGATCAGAGCTACTCCGGCCTCGGCGCATCCGTCAGCGATACCGGAAACAATGGCAGCGATCCGATCCGGATCCACTTGGCCACAAGCGATGTAGTCCGTCAAGAAAAGCGGCTCCGCACCGCTAACGACGATGTCGTCAACAATCATCGCGACCAAGTCGCGTCCGATTGTATTGTGCTGATCCAGAGCCCGTGCGATGGCAACCTTCGTTCCCACCCCATCCGTGGATGTAGCCAAGAGTGGCTGCTGGTAGTCCTTCGCGATCGACAGGTCGAATAACCCAGCGAATCCGCCAAATCCGTCCACAACTTCCGGCCTTGTCGCGCGAGCAACACTCGCTCGCATCAGATCTACCGCACGTTCACCTGCGACTACATCTACCCCAGCTGCCGCATACGAGGCAGGATTTTCTGGCTGCTCCGGACCTGCTGGGTTCGGCGGAAAGCTCACGGTTGCGGTACTCCCACCCCAGCTTCGTTGGCAAGCGCTGAGTCAGCTGAAACGGCTGCGACCAGCTCCTCTTCGGCGACGACCTGTCCGGGCACGGGGACCGGATACACACCGTCGAAACAGGCGCGACAGAGCTGGCCCGCAGGAATACCCGTTGACTGGGTCAAACCCTCCACAGATACGTAGCCCAAACTATCGGCCCCGATCGACTCACAAATTTCAGCCACAGTCATTTCGTTAGCGATGAGTTCGTCTCTGGTTGCGAAGTCAATCCCGTAAAAACACGGCCATTTCACGGGGGGACTTGATATCCGGACGTGGACTTCCAGAGCACCCGACTCCCGCAACATCTTCACCAGCGCGCGTTGCGTATTGCCGCGCACGATTGAATCATCGACTACAACTAGTCGTTTGCCTTCGATGACGCCACGGAGTGGGTTTAACTTCAGCCGGATGCCCAACTGTCGAATGGATTGTGAGGGCTGGATAAATGTGCGTCCCACATAGGAGTTCTTGACTAGCCCCTCCGCGAAAGCGATACCGGATTCTTGCGCGTAGCCAATCGCCGCATAACGGCCCGACTCGGGTACTGGAATAACGAGGTCAGCTTCGGCAGGGAACTCTCTAGCCAGCTGCTTGCCCACTCCCGTACGAACCGCCTCGACCTGCTTTCCCGAAATCCGAGTGTCAGGTCGAGCCAGATAAACAAACTCGAACAGGCAACCCTTCGGATCCGCGGGGGCAAAACGGTGTGATCTGACTCCTGCGTCATCAATCGCAATCAACTCGCCCGGTTCGATCTCGCGAACAAATGTTGCTCCGACGATATCTAGTGCAGCGGTCTCGCTCGCGACAACCCAGCCCTGCTGGAGTCGACCGAGAACGAGCGGACGAACTCCGTGAGCATCTCTGGCTGCGTAGAGAGTGTGTTGATCCATGAAGACCATCGAGAAAGCACCGCGCAAATCAGGAAGTACCGCCAAGGCAGCGTCAACCATGTCGCCACCAGAATGGGCGGCTAGCAGGGTCGCCACCAACTCGGTGTCGGATGTGGCACCGCCAGCGCGAAGCTCCAACTCACCAGATTCCGCCGCGACGACTGCTACTCGCTCTGCTAGTTCAGCGGTATTTGTCAGGTTGCCGTTATGGCCAAGTGCGATGCTCCCACTCGGAGTGGGTCGGAAGGTAGGTTGCGCGTTCTCCCAAACGCTGGCCCCCGTGGTGGAATAGCGCGAATGACCGATCGCAAAATGGCCCGGCATACTATCCAAAACCTGCTCATTGAAGACCTGCGAAACCAAGCCCATATCTTTGTAGACGACGATGCGGCTGCCGTCGCTAACCGCGATACCGGCAGACTCTTGGCCACGATGTTGCAGAGCGTACAAACCAAAGTAGGTGAGCTGGGAAACCGCTTCCCCTGGTGCCCAGATTCCGAAAACGCCGCATTCATCTTGCGGGCCCTTGTCGTGATCTAGGAGGTTGTGATTTAACCGCCCGTCTCCACCTGTCACGAGACTAGTGTAGAGGGAGGGTCCGGCTCACAGAAATCATTACCCCGCGTGGTTCCTTCCGTAGCGCTGTAGCTACCGGATAACGGTGGGGTTGTTGCGGTGTCGAAAGGTAATCTTGTTGGAGATCCGGGCTACTCCCCTCGACGGAAAATGCTTCTATCTCGCCGCGTCTGCTGTATTCGCCGGAAAGAGTTGGGACAAATCAGACCGTTCCCCGCTGGCTTGAATCTTGCCCGCCTTCACTGCCGCTTCCCAGGACAACTGATCGTGTAATAGCAGCAAAAAAACTTCTGCCGGCATCTCAACAGTGGCCTTCGGAGTTCCACGCCNATGGATGGGCCCNGCAATCAGCTGGATGGCTGCCACCGGCACGACCCGCAACTCCACAGATCGGCCAGGAAATTGATCGGCGATATCGGTGAGCGCCGCTCGGACTGCGGCAGCCGCTACCCCTGCATCCGATGAGTTCCCCGACCACTCGTTCAATGCGGCTTGGGTAGTGCCAGAAAGCTCGGCTCGACTCAGGGTGGTCATGCACCCAGGAGGAGTAGATCTTCAGCGATGAGATTCCGGCGTTGCTCCTCACTCACCTCGGCACGATCTGGGTGCCGAGCGAGCGCCAGCGAGTCCAACAAGGAGAGGCAGATCTGACGATGGTACGCGAGCGCTTGTCGAGGATCATTGGACAATCGATCGGCGTAACGGGCAATGATGCGCGACTCCTGATCAAGTGAGTCCAGATATCCGCCGGTGACCCCGAGAAGGATCAAGGCGGGATGATGCGGCGTAAACATGTGCCTCGCCAACCGCGGTCGACCCCCATACACGTTCAAGACTTCCTCATCAAGGAAACCCAACTCAGTCAAATGCTCTAACTTGCCAGTCGCTACAACTACTCCCGCGAAGTAGTCGGTGCTGATGACTCCGCTGGTGAGATCTCGACTCGTCACTCCCAGCGCATCGATGTCTTCAACCTCTTCCACGGCGATGACGTCATGTCCGCCGAGGATCTGCGAGTTCGATGGCAATCCCAAATCCAAGGACTTGTCGTAACCCACTGCTGGAATACCGACCGCAGCAAGGGCTCTGAGCGCCGCCGCACCTCGGGTACCAGCGCCCACCACTGCCCATGCTTCCGGAACGGGGTCTATCGGGCTTGGTCGGCGCAATACTGGAGCCACGGGAGCGAGCGTCATAGTTGCCTCCAAGCCCCCTGAAACATCACCTAGGTGACGAAATCCACATGATCGCCGTTGCTGAATCGTAACCCGGAAACAGTGACCGTAGACTCTTGGGGTGGTTCTTGATGTAACCGCCGGCGTTTGGCTGGTGACCCTGACCGTCATAATCGGGCTCTTTGCTCTCGATTTGGGCCTCGCCATTGCCCGACCTCACGCGGTGGGTTTCCGCGAGGCGGCCATCTGGTCGATTTTTTACATCGCGGTCGCGGTCGTCTTCGGTGTGATCTTTGCTATCTGGGCGGGCGGTGATTTTGGAGCTCAGTACTTTTCCGGCTATATCGTGGAAAAAACCCTGAGTATCGACAATCTGTTCGTCTTTGTCATCATCATGTCCGCGTTTGCCGTGCCGCCTAAATATCAACAAAAGTTACTCATCTTAGGAATCGCTCTGGCACTGGTGATGCGAGCGATTTTCATCGCTATCGGCGCCACCTTGTTGGCCTACTTCTCCTTCATGTTTTTACTATTTGGCCTTCTACTCATTTACACCGGATTTGCCCTGTACAAGCATCGGGATGAGGATCCTGAAGTTAGCGACAATATCCTGGTCACCGCGACCAAGAAGGTCCTCACCACCACTGACGACTATGTAGATGGAAAGTTTTTCACCCGGATAAGCGGCAAGCTCGCCGCGACCCCCATGTTCATTGCCTTCGTGGCTATCGGCACCACCGACTTGCTCTTCGCTTTGGACTCGATTCCGGCGGTATTTGGTGTGACATCGGAGCCCTATATCGTCTTTGTCGCAAACGCTTTCGCACTGCTGGGGCTACGTGCTCTATTCTTCCTCGTTAAAGGTCTACTCGATCGCTTGGTCTATCTGTCCATCGGACTGGCGATAATTTTGGTATTCATCGGCGTGAAACTGGTGCTTCATTGGGCTCACGGAATTTGGTCGGAAGTTCCCGAAGTCAGTACCGCCCTTTCTCTGGTTATCATCGTGGTCGTACTCACCGTCACGACTATCGCCAGTATCGTTGCGGTCAAGAAAGATCCCGAGCGGGTCGCCCGAGCCGGGTCAGTGCGCGGTCATCAATCAGCCGACGACTTAGCAGTGCAAGATGATCCGCTGTCATCCGATGAGGCGTAGCACCAGCCACACCGCTGGAACCGCCACCGAGCCACAGGAGTAATGTCAAAGCGTGCGACTAACAGGGCGGATTGACTACGCGGTACGGGCAGCGGTCGAACTCGCTGCTCGACAGGGTTACGTGAAGCTTGAAGAAGTGGCCGAAGCGCAGGCACTCCCTACCGAGTACGTGCGGGCAGCCATGCGAGACCTCCGTCGAGCGGGCATAGTGGCGAGCCGCCGGGGCCATGATGGTGGCTACGCTCTCAGTCGTGATGCCGCACAGACCACGTTGGCGGACATAATCCGAGCCGTTGACGGGCCTCTAACTGAAGTTCGCGGTGAGCGACCGGATGAAGTGAACTACCGGGGTGCGGCCGAGCCATTGCGAGACGTCTGGCTGGCGCTCCGCGCGCATGAGCGGGTTGTTCTGGAACAGGTGACGTTGGCCAGCATCATCAAAGACGATTTGCCCGAAGTGGTGCGTCGCGAAGTCTAAGTTCCTGCGAAAGTTCGATGATCACAAATCGCGGTGGCAGACTCGGATTATGTCCCCATACGAAGCGGCGGCCCTGCGCAAGGAACTTAACAGCCGATCCCAGTCGAGGGTTCAAGCGCATTGGGATGCCTACCTCAAGGGAAATGCGGAGTTCCTCGGAGTACCGATGGCCGGGGTTCGTGCAACCGTCAATTCGTTGTGGGACTCGGGGCTGTCTGATCTCCCCACGACCGACCAGCGTGAAATTTTTACTCGGTGGGCTCGACAGCCTTATACCGAAGAGCGACTAGCGGCAGTGTTGTTATTAGCCGAGCACGTCATGCCCGCCCTTTCCGATGATGATCTGGAAAGGCTCGAGGAGCCACTGGTTTCCGGAGTCTTTGCCGATTGGCACATCGTCGACTGGTACTCAACGAAAGTCATGTCCGCTTATGTCGCCGGAGGTGATCGAACACTGCGCAGCGACACCG
Source organism: Micrococcales bacterium (assembly GCA_002699445.1). Lineage (GTDB taxonomy): Bacteria > Actinomycetota > Actinomycetes > S36-B12. The sequence continues at coordinate 23,827 of PAAU01000069.1, forward strand.
TCCTCGACTGGGCCGACGCTCCTGCCCTTTGGCAACGGCGGGCTGCAGTTGTCAGCTTTGTTCCCCACGCGAAGCAGCCACGGGAGTTTCGGCAAGACTTACCGGAGCGACTGCTAATTGCTTGTGACGGCAACATCAACGCCTCACCCGAAAGATTCGCACACACCGGCGTCGGGTGGGTGCTGCGAGAGATGTCCGTCGCGGAACCGACGCTGGTAGCCGACTACGTGGCCGAACGACCGCAACTGACCTCGGAAGCTCGGCGCATGGCTACTGCACGACTGCGACCTGGCCCTTACCGTCGTCGGTAACTGACCGCCTAGTCGCTGAAAAGTCCGGACAGCACGTCACTGCGCACGGCGCGGAGCTCGGCAAGCGGGACCACAACGGTGTCACCATAGACCCGATCAACGGCCAGGACCTGGCTGCCATCGTGCCCATGGTCGGCACCTAGCCCACTGTCTACAGCTCCGATACGTACCGCCGGAAGTCTTCGGGCACCACACATAGCGGTAAACCGTTGCTCCTCACTCCGAGGGAGCACTACTACCGCCCGTCCGGCAGATTCACTGAAGAGGTGCACGAATGGATCCGCTCCATCTGGAATCCAGGTGCGAGCACCGATGTCCGCGAGTAGAGCCATCTCGACCAGCGCAACAGCGACTCCGCCGTCAGACACGTCATGCGCGGCGCTAATCATGCCGTCTCGGCTCCCTGCTACTAAAACCTCAGCCAACAGTCGCTCGCGCTCTAGATCGACCTTGGGTGGATTTCCACCGAGATGACCGTGCAGAACATGCGCCCATTCCGAACCATCAAACTCATCCCAAGTATCACCGAGCAAATAGATAACCTCCCCATCCTCTTGCCACGCCACTGGGGTCCGCCGAGCGACATCATCTATGACCCCTAGCACACCGACCACCGGCGTCGGGTGGATCGCAACATTGCCCGTCGAGTTATAGAAAGATACATTGCCGCCGGTCACTGGGGTCCCGAGCTGCTGACAGCCGTCAGCCAAGCCTCGGACGGCTTCGGCAAACTGCCACATGACTCCGGGATCCTCCGGAGATCCAAAGTTAAGACAGTTGGTCACCGCCAGCGGTACTGCTCCGGTTACCGCGACGTTTCGGTAGGCCTCGGCAAACGCTAGCTGAGCTCCTAGATACGGATCGAGTTTTGCGTACCGACCATTGCAATCTGTAGCCAGTGCGACACCGCGCCCCGTCACCTCATCGATCCGAATCATTCCGGAATCCTCGGGCTGGGCCAGGACGGTATTACCGCGAACGTAACGATCGTATTGATCGGTTATCCAGCCCTTATCCGCCAGATTTGCCGAACCGATCAACTTCATTAGCGTGTTCCCGATCTCGGCGGCTTGTTCCGGTCTCGGCAACCCAGCAGTTCCGGCGGATTGCAGTCCATCCATATAGTCTGGGCGGCTCAGCGGACGTTCGTAGACCGGACCATCGTGAGCAACGCTTCGCGGTGGAACATCGACGATTCTTTCGCCGTTCCAGTCCACCGTAAGCCGACCACCTTCAGTGACCTCACCAATGACGATGGCTTCCACATCCCACTTTTCGCAGATAGCCAGGAACCCATCGATGTGCTCCGGAGTCACTACCGCGCACATGCGTTCCTGCGATTCGCTCATCAAGATTTCTTCCGGGCTTAGAGTCGCATCGCGCAACGGCACTCTGTCCAACCACACGTGCATTCCCCCGTCACCATTACTGGCAAGCTCACTGGTAGCACATGAAATCCCGGCACCGCCCAAGTCTTGAATACCCTCCACTAGCCCGGCGTGCAGCACCTCCAAGGTGCACTCGATCAACAACTTCTCCATGAATGGGTCACCGACCTGGACACTGGGTCGCTTGGCTGGCCCATCGGCCTCGAAAGTCTCACTCGCCAATACCGAAACGCCGCCGATACCGTCACCTCCGGTTCGAGCACCGTAGAGAACAACGAGATTCCCCAGACCCTTGGCACTAGCCAAATGGATATCGTCATGTTTCATCGCACCAACGCAGAGCGCGTTAACCAGCGGATTCCCTTGGTAGCAGGGATCAAATACTGTCTCGCCGCCAATATTTGGCAGCCCCAGACAGTTTCCATAGCCACCGATCCCCGAAACCACTCCGCGGACGACTCGATGGGTGTCAGCATCTGACGGCTCACCGAATCGCAACGGGTCCATTACGGCCAGCGGCCGTGCACCCATAGAGATAATGTCGCGCACAATTCCGCCAACACCCGTAGCGGCTCCCTGATGGGGCTCCACGTACGAGGGGTGATTGTGACTTTCTACTTTGAAAGTAACCGCCCAGCCGTCACCGATGTCGACGACACCGGCATTCTCACCGATCCCCACCAACAGGGCATCACTCGCAGGTGCTTTCTCGCCAAACTGCCTCAGGTGGACTTTGCTGGATTTGTAGGAGCAGTGTTCGCTCCACATCACGGAGTACATCGCCAACTCGCTAGAGGTGGGACGTCGATCCAAGATTTCCCGAATACGTTGGTATTCGTCCGGCTTCAGTCCTAGCTCTGCGTAAGGCTGTTCGGTTCCAGGGGTCACGTTGGCGGCGTCTACGGTATCCACAGTCATCGCATGTTCCCACTTCCCACGAGGGCAGTCAGTACTGACGTGAAAAACCCCTGACCATCGATGCTGGGGGCCCCGGTGAGCGGATCGATGGCATGCTCTGGATGGGGCATAAGCCCCACGACGTTTCCAGCTTCATTACAGATTCCAGCAATATCGCGGAAGGATCCATTGGGGTTTTCGCCCAGATACCGCACCACTACACGGCCATCACTTTCCAACTCATTGAGAGTGGACTCGTCCGCCACATAACGACCTTCGCCGTGCTTAACCGGGATCAAGATCTCTTGTCCCGCTCGGTAGTCCGACGTCCAGGCGGTGCGACTGTTGTCGATCCGAAGCCACTGGTCGCGGCAAACGTAATGCAGCGACTCATTCCGAGTTAAGGCTCCTGGCAACAGGTGCGACTCGCACAAAATCTGAAATCCGTTGCAGATACCGATCACTGGCATACCCCGGTTTGCTGCGGCTACTACCTCAGCCATCAAGGGCGCGAACCTGGCAATCGCGCCACAGCGCAAATAATCACCGTAAGAGAATCCACCAGGGACCAGAACTGCATCGACTCCCGCGAGCGAATCAGACCCATGCCAGAGCGAAACTGCGGTTACACCGGCGGCTTCCAAAGCCCGCTGCGAATCAGAATCATCCAACGACCCGGGAAATGTGATGACGCCCACCGAAGCGGTCACTGGCCCTCCTCCACCCGGAGCTGATAGTCCTCAATAACGGGATTCGCCAGAAGTTCGGCGGCAAGCCGATTCAAAGTGTCGGCACGCTCCTCACCAATCTCACCCTCAAGTGCGATCTCAAAACGTTTCCCCTGCCGAACATCAGAGACACCGTCGAGGCCCAATCGGGTCAGCGCCCCCTGAATAGCTCGGCCTTCCGGATCGAGAATCTCCGGCTTCAACATGACATCGACTACGACTCGGGCCACATCCACTCCAGACTCGCCACAATGCCCGCGACTGCGGGCATACTCAAGCCTAACCGTGCGCCTGGCTGCCATTGAACAGGCGCCACCGACCTATTTCGTCACCCGGTCCTCGCCCTGTCCTGAAGTCCACCATCGGTCCGATTAATTGCCCTCAGGGACCCACTGGGACAGGCTGCAATATTCAGTCTCTCGCGCTGATGAAGGGCTCAAATCTCAAGCGCACCTCAAGATACGGCAGTTGGCCTGGTACATGACGTCATCCGCATGCTTATTCTCGAACCACTACCGAGCAACGGCGCTGCAGAGGTAAGGAGTTTCGTCCTTCGATCTTTGATCGATTCCCACTCGATGCCTGGGGGAATCGCCCATCACAGCGGTGCCGGGGTTCGGCCGAAGGAGAGGACTTAGCGGTGGACACCAACGAATCAATCTTGCGGGATGTTAGCGACGTCGCCGAATCAAGAGAGCAACGTCGACTATCTCGACTGCGTCGAATTGGACTGCCGCTAGGTGCACTGGCGATGTTTCTTTGGTGGCGCATCGGGGTCGGCGAGCCCATCGTCTTCAGCAACTTCTCGTTGCCGTCGCTCGATGCCCATCTGGTGATAATCGCCGTTTTCTTTCTCTTCATGATCGGCATTCTTCTTGTCATGACATTGGGTGCAGGGCGCTCGCCACATGTGCTCTACCGAACCGAACAGCTTGATATCGGTCTGGATGACGTTGTCGGAATCGAGCCTATTAAAGAAGATATCGATCGATCTCTTGATCTATTTCTCGCCCACAAGACATTCGCTCGAGAGATGGGCGGATCACCACGTAGAGGCCTTCTTTTTGAGGGGCCGCCTGGAACTGGCAAGACCTACATCGCAAAAGCTATTGCGAAAGATGCTGGTGTTCCTTTTCTATTCGTCAGCGCGACAAGTTTCCAATCTATGTACTACGGCGCAACCAGTCGGAAGATTCGCAGCTATTTCAAACAACTACGAAAAGCAGCCCGCTCGGAAGGCGGTGCAATTGGCTTCATCGAGGAAATTGACGCGATTGCGATGGCACGCTCAGGAGTCAACAACGCCGCACCCAACCCTGACCAGAACCACACCGTCGTCAATCGTGCCATTTCGGAGGGGGTCGGCGGCGTCGTCAACGAGCTACTGATCCAAATGCAGTCCTTTGATGAACCAGTAGGCTCGCACAAGTTCAAATCGTGGTTCATCGACAAGGCCAATCTGGTACTTCCGGCCTCGCGTCAGATGCGTCGCCCCAAGAGCCAACCAGCCAATATTCTCCTGATTGCCGCGACCAACCGGGCTGATAACCTCGATCCAGCTCTGCTCCGCCCAGGTCGATTCGATAGGCGAATCTCGTTCGATCCGCCAGCTTTAGCGGGTCGGTACCAACTCATCGACAACGCGCTGACCAAGCGCAATCATGAAGTTGAACTGGACGATCCTGAGGTCCGCTCAGCAATTGCGGCAGTCACGCAGGGATATACCCCAGCTATGTTGGAGCACATTTTCGATGAGGCACTTGTCAACGCACTACGTCGCGGCGCGACCCAACTGAGCCGAAAAGACCTCGAACGAGCACGCCTTACCGAGGAAATTGGGATGGGACAACCGGTTGCTTATACCGAACACGAACGTAGGCTCATCGCGACCCACGAGGCTGGTCACGCGACGATTGCTTACCTGGTCGCTCCCTATCGTCGGCTCGACATCCTCAGCATCGTCAAGCGCAAGGATTCGCTGGGGCTCTTGGCTCATGGCGACACTGATGACGTCTTCACTCGCTCTCAATCAGAGATGATCGCCATGATGAAAATCGCCTTTGGCGGTCAGGTGGCTGAGGAAATCTTTTTCGGAGAGGTCTCTACTGGCCCGGCCAGCGATCTCGCTTATGCGACCACAGTCGGAGCGCAAATGATCGGTTCATGCGGAATGGGCCAGACGCTCATTAGCCTGCAAGCCGTCTCCAGTTCCTCGTTCTCTGATACCAATCTGGTGGGGAGAGTGTTGGCCGATAGCACCTTGCGGACGGAACTACAGGACCTACTGGCCGACCTCAAGGCCAACACTTCAGATCTCATGCAACAAAACCGACACATCGTTACGGCGCTTCGTGACGCTCTATTGGATCGACACGAACTCCTCGGTCACGAAATCCTGGACGTCATCGAGGCTGCGAACCGAGCTGCCCCGCAGTTGCCAGCGCAGCAGCAACTTGCTGATTGAATCTACCTACAGCCCATCACAAGGGCCGGCGAAAACGGCACCGGATATACGACTGCCGTCGGGCAAACTCACGGCAGTGCAGGTAGCCCCGGCAACGCGGACATTGTTGACGTTCGATCCAGTCAGGTTCGATCGCCAGATAAATGTCTGTTGCAGATTGGCGTCGCGCATGTCCACCTTCTTGAGATCACTCTCTACCAGGAGAGACTTGCGAATAACGGCTCCTCGTAACGAGGTTCCTTTCACCATGGTTATTTGCACCAGTCGAGCATTCGACAGGTTGGCTCCGGCTAGTTTGACCTTCTTGAGGTTGACTTGCCTAGTCTGAATCTTCCGCAGATCGACAGCGCGAAGGTCTGAGTTACG
>PAAU01000070.1 GCA_002699445.1 Micrococcales bacterium
CGCATAATGGCGCCACGACCAAACTGCCGTTCGATCTGCCCTAGTGCACTATCTAGTGCTTTCTCTCGGTCATTCGCAGCCATAAGTCCTCCAGTCACAGTGGGTTGAGCCCGTCAAGGTCGAAACTAGGATGGGGGTCCGACATTTCGACAGTTCCGTCTGAAGTCTGGGGGGCACTGACAGTAGTTCCCGGCTGTGGACCAACCCGATCTACAACTGTCGTCGTACTCAACATCTTCAAATCCGAACACCTCACGGTAGAACGAACATCTGTTCGAATACAGTTTTGGCGGGGGTGTGTCGCAACAAATGCTAGATAGGCCGAAGAGGCCCAGCTGCCACCATAGACAGGAGCTCGGACTACCGCTCATTCGCTACAACTGAAGACCTTTTGGCACCTCAACTGAACGACAAACCGCCCGCCACACTTGCTTGGCCGAAACCCCGGCATCAAGAGCCTCATTCACTGTTCGCCCGTCGAGTTCCGCCAATGTGACATCAGCAGCCCAAGATGCAGCATATTTTTCACCGAAAACCACACTCAACCGCCGTCGGAATTCAGTGAGCCTCATGTTGCAATTCTTACATTGAACGCACTGTTGACAACCTGCACCCCGATCATCCTCCAGTAGGTTTGGCGGTTCCCGCTCAAGCGAGTCACCATAGTGACGTGAAGCAGACTCAGGTGTTGGACGTTTTTAGTCCACTCACGCGCCGCTGGTTTACCGAATCGTTTGCAGAACCTACGCCAGCCCAGCAACAAGCCTGGGGGGCTATTAGCTCTGGCGAACATACGCTTGTCGTCGCCCCTACCGGTTCGGGCAAGACTCTGGCAGCTTTCCTTTGGGCCATTGACAGACTTTCGGCGACGACCGTAGGCACTGGCACCAGCGTGCTGTATATCTCGCCGTTGAAGGCGTTGGCAACTGATATCGAACGAAATCTGCGTGCTCCGTTGGCGGGTCTAAAGAGACTCGATCCAGACGCACCTGATATCTCAGTGGGAATCCGAACCGGAGACACTAGTCAGACCGAACGACGCCGCCTCCGGACTCATCCACCCGACATTCTCATTACGACGCCGGAATCGCTGTATCTCATGCTGACGTCGGAGGCACGCAGCACTCTCGCAAACGTGAGTACTGTGATCGTGGACGAAGTGCACGCAGTAGTGGGCAACAAACGAGGCGCCCACCTAGGGCTATGCCTTGAGCGCTTGGAACGCGTTGCCGATGCACCACAACGAATCGGATTGTCGGCGACTGCCCGCCCCGTTGAGGAAGTCGCCGGCTTTCTAACGGGCGGTCGACCGGTCACTATCGTTTCGGCGCCACGAGATCGTCAACTTGAACTCAGCATCGCGGTACCAGTCGAAGACTTGGCGAACCCGCCGCCCCCACCCGGGGACGATCTAGACGAGATCACGAGTGGTCCTTCGGTTTGGCCGCATGTTGAGGAAGCCGTCACGAACGCGATATCCGAGCATCGCTCAACTCTGGTGTTCACAAATTCCCGTCGCCTTTCCGAACGACTCACGACCCGGCTTAATGAGATCTGGTCGGAACGACTTCCGGACCAGGATGAGACCGAGGTATTGGCCCGAGCCCATCACGGATCGGTCAGTAAGCAACGCCGGGCGCTTATCGAAGATCAACTCAAATCTGGCAGTCTTCGCTCCGTCGTAGCCACAAGTAGCCTCGAACTGGGCATCGATATGGGTGCAGTTGATCTCGTGATCCAAGTCCAATCGCCGCCTGGAGTGGCCGCCGGTCTGCAAAGAGTGGGACGCGCGGGTCATCAAGTAGGTGCGGTCTCACGCGCTGTTTTATATCCCACCCACCGAGGTGACTTGCTGGCAGCCGCGGTGACTGCGGACCAAATGTTGGCAGGAGAACTTGAGCCAGTCTCGGCACCGAGACACCCGCTGGATGTCTTGTCTCAACAAATCGTGGCCATGGTCGCCATGGACGAATGGGATGTTGACGAGCTCTATGGAACCATTCGGGGTTCATGGTCATATCGGGAACTTCCGCGCAACGCTTACGAAGCAGTGCTGGACATGCTAGCCGGGCTCTACCCATCGGAGCAGTTCGCTTCGTTGCGTCCTCGACTCGTGTGGGATCGCTCCAAGAATCAGCTAACCAGCCGTCCCGGGGCCCAACGCATCGCTGTCACCAGTGGCGGCACTATCCCTGATCGCGGTCATTTTGGAGTCTTTTTGATCGGTGACGACGGTAATACCCGAGTCGGAGAACTAGATGAAGAGATGGTCTACGAATCACGAGTGGGGGATGTTTTCGCCTTGGGATCCGCTTCCTGGCGTATTGAGGACATCACCCCTGACCGAGTGCTGGTCTCACCTGCTCCGGGACAACCGGCCAAACTGCCCTTTTGGCATGGTGATGCTCTCGGAAGATCAGCTCAATTGGGTCGAGCGGTAGGGGCGTTCCTCGACTCCTGGGAACCAGGAAGCACTCCCTACCCCGATCAACTAGATCGACAGGCTGCCGCCAACCTACAGACCTACCTCGAGGAGCAATTAGCGGCGACCGAGGTACTGCCGGGCAATCGCAGAATCGTGGTTGAACAGTTCAGGGATGAACTCGGGGATCGCCGTATCGTGATCCATTCACCGCACGGTGCCCGAGTTCACGCACCGTGGGCACTGATGATTGCAGATCGACTAATTGAGAGATTCGGCGTTGATGCTCAGGTGATGCCCGGAGACGACGGCATAGTCTTGCGACTGCCCGATGATGGCTCCCTGGACTCACTACCTGCGCTCGCTGAAGTTCTTGCCATCGATCCCATAACGGTTGATCGGTATCTCACTGACCTCGTAGGTGGGTCTGCGCTGTTTGCCGCACGGTTTCGAGAATGCGCCGCTCGATCCCTACTCTTCCCCCGAAGGGATCCCACTAGACGCGCCCCACTGTGGCAACAGCGACAGCGCTCAGCCCAACTACTGACAGTGGCGGCAGGATTCGAGTCATTCCCCGTGGTCTTAGAAACTTTTCGAGAATGCCTTCAAGACGTGTACGACGTCAAAGCTCTCACGACGCTGCTAGAGGAAATCCAAGGTGGCACGATAGATATTGTGGAAGTCACTACTTCCTCACCAAGCCCGTTCGCCCGATCAATGCTGTTTAACTACGTCGCGTCATTTCTCTATGAAGGTGATTCACCACTCGCTGAGCGCAAGTCCGCCGCCCTGGCACTCGACGAATCGATGCTGACCGAGCTCCTCGGCACCGCCGACTTGCGTGAGCTGCTGTCGCTCGACGCGGTGACCATAGTAAGTCGACGCCTGCAGCACTTAGGAGACCGCGCGGCTGATAACAGCGAACAGGCCTGGGACATATTGCGCACGATTGGACCACTCCGGGAAGACGAACTTGAGGTTCGTGGCATCACAACAGAGCTGCGTGAGACGCTGACTGATCAGCGCCGCACTTTCAGCTTCCATCATCTCGATCACGAGTGGTGGGCCGTCGTTGAAGACGCAGGTCGCATTCGTGACGGGCTAGGGGTATCACTACCGCCGGGACTACCTGAAGCAGTATTAGCTGCGAATCCAGCTGCGACTGCCGAGTTGCTGCTCCGCTTCGCTCGCTGCCATGGACCGTTCACCCTCGATGATCCGGTCGACCGATACGGCATGAATATCACCACCGTCGCCGATCAGCTCGGTGCAATCATGCGCTCGGGATCACTGCTGGCCGGAGAATTCCTACCGGGTGGCACCGGTACGGAGTGGTGTCATCCCGATGTGCTGCGTGCTCTGCGTCAGACCTCTGCTGCGAAATATCGCGATGAGATAGAGCCAGTGGAACCAGAAAGACTGGGGTGCTTCTTGCCCATCTGGCAACAAGTTTCAGCGCCTGGCGCTCGACCGCGTCGCCGGGGAGCCGAAGGCCTGCTGGATGTCATTGAACAACTCGCTGGGGTGCCACTGCCCGCTTCGCAGTTGGACAATCCAATCTTGAGCAGTCGTGTTGCGGACTACTCCCCCAGCATGCTGGACGAACTGACACTGTCGGGCGAGGTCACCTGGTGGGGTAATGCGCCGCTTCCGAAAGATGGTTGGATCTGCCTGGCACCGACAGATCTTGTTCAGACTCTGCTCCCGCAAGCCGAGGTGCCAGATCACCCAATCGATCTAGAAATCTTGGCGCTGCTGGAATCAGGCGGCGCATGGTTTGTTGACCAACTCCACGAACGGCTGCCCAACTTTGAAGGAGTATCTCGAGCAGATGTGGACTCCGCGTTGTGGCGACTAGTGTGGGCCGGCCGCGTCAGTAACGACACGCTCGGTGTACTGCGCCGCCGTTCGAGTGGCACGAAAATCCGCAGCTCGTCACGCTCTGTTCGCCGACGTCGACGCGCTCCACGACCACAGACCGGCGGTCGGTGGAGTTCGCTTCCGGCCCCTACTGGGCCTGATGCGACAGTCGGGTCTATCGCTTTAGCAGAGTCTTTGCTCGACAGGTACGGAGTGGTAACCAGAGGAGCTGTAGTCGCGGAACGACGTAGTTACGCCCCCATTTATCGCGCTATGTCAGCGCTTGAGGACCGCGGTCGATGCCGGCGCGCTTACGTAGTCGCAGGTCTCGGGGGTTCCCAGTTTGCGCTACCCCAAGCCGTGGATAGGGTGCGTTCCGACGCCGACGTAGACACCGAAAACGACAGTATGGTTTTAGCTGCCGCCGACCCCGCTAACCCCTATGGGGCCGCGTTGACCTGGCCACAATCTATCGCGGTCGCTCGACCTGGACGCAAGGCTGGCGCTTCCGTGGTGTTGGTGTCTGGACGGCTTGCGGCATACATCGAACGAGGAGGTTCCAGTCTCCTATTGTTCACCGAGGAAGAAGAAACACAGCGAAAAGCCGCTACAGCAATGGTGGCCGCAGTTAGGGAAGGGTTGATACCGCCGCTCAACCTAAAGCGAATCGACTCCGGTGATTTACAACATTCCTTCGCAGACCTTTTGGTAGCGGCCGGGGGCGAACGGAATCCCAGCTCCTTGCGAGTACGTCGACGTTAGTCAGCTATTCGAGTCGGGTCGGTGGCTATCCATTTCGGTCAGAAACCGCTCCACCTGGGCACCGATCTGGTCAGCATCCGGAAGTGGCGTGCCGCCACCCTCTTCGGCCGCAGCCGTATCTCCCGAGACCCCTGCGTCATACTGCTCTTCCAGCGCGTTCAGCAACGGCTCGAAGTCTTCGGCGTCCTGGGTTTGGCGGGCAATTTCGGCATCCGCAGCAGAGGCAGCGGTTTCGAGTTCGTCCGTGGGAAGGACTAAGCCCGCCGAGCCGGAGAGGGCCCGCAGCAACGCAATAGCAGCTCGTGGATAGTCAAACTGCACGAGGTAGTGCGGTACCTGAACCGCTAGGCCCATAGCATCCTTGCCTTCTTCGCCGAGCCGCAATTCCAGCAGAGCCGCTACGTGCCCGGGAATCTCAATCTCACCCAGATTCGAGGTGTGCCCGCTGAGCAGCTCAGGTTTAGTCGCATGGAATGACACCCCTACGGGTCGAGTGTGAGGAGTCGGCCAAGGAATCCCAATCATGCCAACGGTGAGACCGACTGAGAACATCTCAATCAAATCTTGGACCGCTCCAGTGAACTCTTGCCAGCGGTAGTCCGGCTCCGGGCCACTTAACAGCAAGAAACTCGTACCGCGCTCATCGACTAACTCATGCAACGTCACAGTGGGTATATCTACTGAGGCGAAGTGGTCCACGTTGTAGACCATCCGGGGTCGACGAGCACGGTAGTCAATTAGGCAGTCTGAATCGAACTCACCGATCAAGGTACTTTCGCAGGTCTCCAAGAGATGTGAAACCGCCAACTGCGCTGCCGATCCGGCATCCATGAACCCGGAGAACGAGTGCACCAGCACCCGTCGGCCGTCTTGTTCAGAGGGCTCACCGTATTGAGTAAATACTAAATCCGCCATACGGCCCTCAGGCCGCCAGGATGTGCGCTGTCCGCGTCCGTCCAATGAGACGGGCAGCCTGAAGCTCGCGCAAGGCGGCTTCGCCACTAGCGGCAGATAGCACTTCAGAGAGCGGCGCGGCGAGTGCCTGGCAGATAGCCGTCAAAAGCTCAGATGAAGCTTCTTTCTGTCCCCGCTCTACCTCAGACAGGTAGCCCAGAGAGACTTTCGCATCACTTGACACCTCGCGTAGGGTCCTACCCTGCTCTTGGCGACGCTTCCGTAGTTCCGCACCGATGATTTCACGCAAAACAACCATGACTCCCAGCCTCCTCTCCTAGACCTCGACCATACAGGGCCGGGTCGACAGCCACCATTCCGAGCACACCTTCGGCGTGCTTCTCCTTATGTGATAACCCATCAAGCAGCAGTAGCATTCCCGATCAGCGCGTTGTGATCTGCATCATTCTGCGCCTTCTCCTACTTGAGTGATGGCGTCTCCACACTCAATAGTGCCCAGATCTATGTGAACACCATGCAAACACTGCGTAATAATCTGTAACGAGATCGCTACTGTCGCGTCACGGATGACGGATCGATCGCCCCTAAGGTTTGCCTTGACAACACCGTGAGATTTAGGGCTACGCCACCCGATGTAGACGAGACCGGGACTATGTCCACCGTGTGATTCTGGGCCCGCGACACCTGTGGTGGCTACTGCGATCTCTGCGTTGAAGATACGAGTTGCACCCGCAGCCATATCCGCGGCTACCCGCGGATCGACTGGGCCTCGGGTGGCAAGCAGTTCCGCTGGGACGTGCAGGAGTTGCTCCTTGACCGTTGCGTTATATGCCACAACTCCGCCACGAAACACGTGAGAGCTGCCCGGAACATCCGTTATTGCTGATGCCAAGGCGCCGCCGGTGAGCGACTCCGCTGTCGCCAAACTCACACTTTGACGCCGCAGCGCAGTTACCGCCGCTAGAGCGTATGCACTAATCCTTGGACTGGGGCTCATCAAACGCCTCTCGACGCAGTTCGGCCGCACGCCGTACCGCTATGGCACGAAAGCAGTAATCGATGCCAGTAGCTACCGTGAGCAGCAAGGCAACACCCATCACGATCGTTCGCACGGTTACTAGGAAGCCGGTAAGCGGCAAGAGGTAGAGGAAGATGGCAATCATTTGAGTAACCGTCTTCAGCTTTCCGCCCCGACTGGCGGGAATGACCCCATCGGATATGACCGCGAATCTCACTACTGTCACCAGTAATTCACGCGCCAAGATCAGGACGGTGATCCACCATGCCAGATCGTCCAGGATGGACAGTCCTAGGAGTGCGACACCGGTTAAGGCCTTGTCGGCAATAGGGTCGGCAATCTTGCCAAACGATGTCACGACATTCATTTTTCGAGCGAGATAACCATCGACCCAGTCAGTGATACTCGCGACGATGAAGATCAGCCCCGCGAGATAGCGGTAAGCCTCGTTTTGACCATCTTCGACGAGCAGGAAATAGCCGAATACGGGCACGAGCAATAGCCGCCCAATGGTGAGTGCGTTGGGAATGTTTAACGCAGAGGGCTGTACCTCCGGTTCGGCCATCCCTCGACCACCTCTCCGACGAGATCTACGCCTGATGACGACACTAGCCGTACTGGTACGAATTGACCGGTAGACACAGCTTCCGGAACGGACAAATCACCATCCTCCGGACCTTGGAACTCACCCGATCCAACAGATCCGTCGGGTCCACTGGCTGTCACCAACATCTCCGTAACTGATCCGATCCGCTGTTCTGCGCGACCACTTGCGAGATGTTCGACGATTGACGTCATATTCTCGACACGCGCATTTACTTCATCGGGATCCAGTTCTCCGGACAGTTCCGCTGCTTCGGTTCCATCTTCAACGGAGTACCCGAAGACTCCGACGGCATCGAGTTCAGCCAACTCAAGGAAACGCTGAAGTTCAACAACGTCTGCTTCGGTTTCACCAGGAAATCCGACAATCACGTTGCTACGGATGCCCGCCTCTGGCGCCAATTTTCGAATGTGTGCAATTAGTTCAAGGAAAGAGTCCGTGCCACCAAATCGACGCATCCGACGCAACAAATTTTCGCTCGCGTGCTGAAAAGACAGATCGAAGTAGTTCGCAACTGTTGGAATGGCTGCCATGGTCTCGATCAAGGTGAGCCGCGTTTCAGCTGGCTGCAAGTAGGACACTCGAATGCGTTCGATGTTGGGAACTTCACCCAACTCGGTCAGTAGGGTCTCCAGCAACCTGGGCTGACCAAGATCCTTGCCGTAGGACGTCGAATTCTCACTAACAAGAACTAACTCTCGTACCCCTTGATCGGCTAACCATCTAGCCTCATCCAGGATCTCGCTCGGACGCCGAGATAAGAAGGAACCACGAAATCGTGGGATAGCACAAAATGAGCAGCGTCGATCGCAGCCGGAGGCAATCTTGAGCGGTGCTACTGGACTGTTATCAAGACGACTACGCAATACCGATCCTGGAAGATCTACCGCAGGAGACTTGCCGTGCCCTGGTGGAACCACCACATCCGGTCGATCAACGGGAGAAATCGGGAGCAACTCACGACGATCTTGCGGAGTGTGACTCGCGGGTCTTTCGCCAGCGGAAATCCGACGTAGTGTCTCGGGCAGCCCCTCGTAACCATCAAACCCGATAACGGCAGCTGCTTCAGGCAGTTCTGCCGCAAGTTCTTTGCCATACCGCTCTGCAAGACAGCCAACCGCTACGACAGGAACATTGCTATCCGCAGCTTCCAGGATCTGGTCGATAGATTCCTGCTTTGCCGCTGCCACGAAACCACAGGTATTCACTACGACTACGTCGCCGCTTTGATCCGCATCCGCGACCTGCCACCCGTCGGCTTTTAGTCGAGCCGCTAGTTCCTCGGAATCGACCTCATTTCGAGCACAACCCAAAGTTAAGAGACTCGCTACCGGTTTTGTGGACACTCCTTAAGGATACGTGTCATCTGTTACCTACAACTCCCCAGCGCGGAGTTGCTCCAGTAGCGCTCCCAACTCATCGGGTTGTTTCAGGACTTCCCGGGCTTTGGAACCCTCTGAAGGGCCAACGATTCCGCGCACCTCCATCATGTCCATAAGCCGGCCCGCTTTGGCGAATCCAACCCGCAGTCGCCGCTGCAACATCGAAGTAGAACCGAGTTGGGTGTCGATGACCAGTTCTATTGCCTGACACAGCAGTTCAAGATCCCCGCCGATATCCCCATCGACATCTTGCCGATTGCTAGCAGCAGTGAATACATCGTCACGGTACTGGGGCTTCTGCTGGTCGATACAGTGCTCCACGACTGCCCGAATCTCGGTTTCCGTGACGAACGACCCCTGAAGTCGGACAGATTTCCCGGCCCCCATCGGCAGGAACAGTCCGTCGCCCTGACCCACCAATTTTTCAGCCCCTGGCTGATCTAAAATGACCCGACTATCAGCGAGGCTGGAAGTGGCGAAAGCGAGGCGGCTAGGGACGTTGGCCTTGATTAGACCCGTTACTACGTCAACGCTAGGTCGCTGAGTAGCCAGTACCAAATGAATACCAGCGGCCCTGGCTAATTGCGTGATTCGAACCACTGAATCCTCGACATCTCGGGGCGACACCATCATCAAGTCGGCCAACTCGTCGACTACCACCAACAAATACGGGTACGGCCGAGGGGTGCGTTCACTTCCAGGTTTTGACGTAACCGTACCGGCCCGAACCGCTCTGTTGTAATCATCAATGTGGCGAAATCCATGCTCTGATAAATCGTCGTAGCGAAGATCCATCTCTTTCACGACCCACTGCAATGCGTCCGAGGCACGTCGCGGATTAGTGATAATAGGTGTGACCAAATGAGGAACGCCCTCGTAGATCGATAACTCGACCCGCTTAGGGTCAATAAGAATGAGGCGCAGTTCTTTGGGGGTTGCTCGCATCAGGAGCGACGTAATGAAGGAGTTAATGCAGGACGACTTGCCAGCTCCGGTAGCTCCAGCAACCAAAAGGTGCGGCATTTTGGCAAGATTGGCACATACGTTGCCACCTTCGACGTCCTTACCCATCCCAACCAGCAGCGGGTGATGATCCGAAGTAGCCGCCCGAGAGCGCAGTAGGTCGCCCAACATCACCCATTCCCGGTCGACGTTTGGGATCTCAATCCCAATCGCACTTTTACCCGGTATCGGACTGAGGATGCGTACCTCAGCTGATGCGACCGCGTAGGAAATGTTCTTGCTCAGCGCGGTTACTCGTTCAACTTTGACCGATGGTCCGAGCTCGATTTCGTAGCGAGTGACAGTCGGCCCACGTTGAAAACCCGTGACACGAGCGTCGATCTCAAACTGTCGCAGCACCTCTGTCAGGGCCGCAACCACGTCGTTGTTGGCTGCCGTCGCGCGTTTTGCAGGTGGCGCCGTTGCCAGAATTTCTGGGTCGGGCAGCTCATAACTGTCGTCTTCTGTTAAACGGAGTTGTTCAACCTTCATGGGCGGTTCATCAGCCAGTCTCGGCGGCATGACGTCCACCGAAGGATCAACGACCACATCCGGCTCCGGGTCAGTAGCTTCCGAGACTAACTCTTCCGGCTCAGGAGGCAACGCAATAACCGGTGACGCGAACGGCTCATCCTTCTCGAGGTGATCCAGTCCTTCGCGATGACGCAGACGCTTCGCAGCAGTCCCGACTCGCCTACCGGCAGAGCGAATCCGACTCGGTACCTCGGCAATCGGCGTGGCCGTCAAAATCAACAGCCCAATGACCAGCAAACAAATCATGAGTGCCACAGCGAGGATCGGACCGATAGAACTCACGAACGGCGCAGTAAGAATCCAACCTAGGAGACCGCCCCCCTGGGCCANCTCAGCCCAGCCGCCAGTGGGAGATGGCGCACCGACTGCAACTGACCGCAAACCGCAAAAGGACATCACNAGCGCCGACCAACCAAAGAACAAACGNCCAGTCTCAGCAGAACGTGCCGGGTGGCGCATCAAGCGCCATGAGAGCCACAACAACAGCAGTGGCACGGCCCAAAAACCCAGGCCGAATAGTCCACCCATCGTCCAAGAAATAGCAGACGCTACCGGACCATCCGCCGGTAGCCACGAAGCCGCCGCCAGGGTAACGGCGACGACGATTAGGGTTAGCGCTAGACCGTCACGAGCGATAGCCGAATCATTTTCGTCCGGTACGGCATCGTCGTAGTCCAAGTCCTCAGGCTGACCGAACGACCGGATTATTCCACCGAGCAAGCCACCGAGCCAAGACCAAGCGGCCACGATGCCTCGTCCAGTAGCACCCAGCGAACGAATGACGAGACCAGATTGATTAGCGCCAGTGGATGACGCCGATGACTTTTTTCGCGAGCTGCTGTTTGACGATTTGCCTTTGGCCGCACGGCTAGATTTCGGCGCTTGGCCCGATTTCTTACGACCGGGCTTGCTCGAAGAGCGCCTAGTCGTGGCGCGCGAGGATCCCATAACAGCACTCTATCCGCGTGGTCCGACGTCACGGGGAACCGAAACGCGGACCAACTAAACCTCTACGACAACCGGCACGATCATTGGCCGGCGTCGATGACTCCGAGAAACCCAGCGACCCACAGTTCGTCGGACGATCTGTTGCAACTGCTGCTGTTGTTCCACTCCTTGCGACAGGGCCTCGTCCAGAGCGGTAACCAGTTGTGGCCGGATTTCACGAAAGATTTCGTCGTCACGGCCAAATCCCCGTTGGAGAATCTCAGGTCCAGCTACGACCTTCTTTTGAAATACATCCACGACAACGAAGATCGAGATGAAGCCTTCGTCACCCAAGATCCGTCGATCCTTCAGTTCAGCCTCAGTGATGTCGCCGACACTGGATCCATCCACGTAAATGAAACCAATCGGCACCTGGCCGACGACCGCTGCTCGTCCAGCTTCAAGATCGATGACGGTGCCATTCTCTGCCATAACGATGTGGTCTTCTGCCACACCCGTCTGCTTAGCTAAGGCGGCATTGGCCCACAGGTGGCGCCACTCCCCGTGAACCGGCATCACGTTATGAGGACGTAAAATGTTGTAGAACGTCAGCAACTCCCCCGCCGAAGCGTGCCCAGACACATGGACATTCGCGTTCCCTTGGTGCACCACTGCGGCACCCTGCCGTATCAACCCATTGATGACACGATTCACCGAATTTTCATTGCCGGGAATGAGCGATGAGGCCAACACGATGGTGTCGCCTGGGCCAACCTCGATGGCGTGATCTCGATTTGCAATCCGTGAGAGAACGGCCATGGGCTCGCCCTGAGATCCAGTACAGACCAATACTGCCTGGTCATCCGGAAGATCCGGGAGCGCATCTGACTTCACTAACATGCCCCCAGGAACCTCGAGATATCCCAAATCTCGAGCGACATTCATATTCCTCACCATTGATCGACCCACAAATGCCGCGCGCCTGCTGTGGGTGGCAGCCGCATCGAGAACCTGCTGGACTCGGTGAATATGTGAAGCAAACGAAGCTACGATCACTCGGCCTTTGGCATTAGCAAAAACTTGATCCAACACACTGGCGATGTCGCGCTCACTAGCCAAATAACCAGGAACTTCTGCGTTGGTCGAGTCGATCAGGAGGAGATCGATGCCTTCATCGCCTAAGCGGGCCAGACCCGGCAAGTCAGTTACCCGTCCATCGAGTGGTAGTTGATCCAACTTGAAATCACCAGTGTGAACCAACAGTTGCCCACCTACCCGAAGGGCGACGGCCAATGCGTCGGGGATGGAGTGAGTCACTGCGAAGAACTCCACGCCGAAAGGACCCGCCGTGGCTGAGTCCCCAGCAGCGACTTCTCGGAGGTCTGCCTTGATCCGATGCTCACGTAACTTCGCTTCAAGCAGAGCCAACGTCAGCCGTGACCCGTAAATCGGAATGTCTTTGCGAGATCGGAGCAGGTACGGCACCGCACCAATGTGATCCTCATGGCCATGGGTTAGTACCAGGGCGTCGATGTCATCCCATCGATCTTCCAAATAGGCGAAATCCGGCAGGATGAGGTCAACTCCTGGTTGCTCCTCTTCGGGAAAAAGTACGCCACAGTCAACAATCAGGATCCGGCCCTGATATTCGAAAGTGGTCATATTGCGCCCGATAGCGCCAAGACCACCGAGGGCCACAATCCGGACGGCCGCCTCAGGCTGTTTCGGTGCTGTCGCTGTCATAGTTCAAAGCCGCCAGCGCGGAGATCATTCCGCAGTTGCTCACGCTGTTTTTCATCAGCACCAATGAGCGGTAGTCGGACCGGTCCGCCACCACTGCGCTCGAGCAGGTCCAAAGCAGCTTTCACCGCTATTGCTCCTTGCATACGTTCCATGATTCCTACAATCACTGGGACTAAGTCACTGCTCGCGTCACGTGCGGTGCCCACGTCACCAGCGAGAAATGCTGAAACCATCGCCGCAATCCGATCCGCGACAACGTGTCCAACTACGCTCACGACACCCACCGCCCCCACGCTAAGCAGGGGCAGCACCAGACCGTCATCGCCGGAGTAGTAGGCCAAATCGGCCGCCGCCATGACTCGTTGAGCGGCAAAAACATCGCCCTTGGCGTCTTTATTCGCCACGATTCTGGGGTGCTCGCCCAGGCGAATCAAAGTGTCGTGATCGATCGGAATACCTACTCGACCGGGGATGTCGTAGAGCATGACTGGCAATTCAGTGACATCAGCGACGGTTTCGAAATGTCGTAGCAGCCCATCTTGTGGGGGTTTGCTGTAGTAGGGGGTAACCACCAGCAATCCATCGGCTCCGGCCGACTCCGCATCCCGAGCCAGTTCACAGCTGTGTCGAGTGTCATTTGTCCCGACGCCAGCAACGACATGCGCCCGATGGCCGACGGCTCGCACGACTTCGGCTGTCAGTGCTTGTTTTTCGGCATCAGTAGTAGTCGGCGATTCCCCGGTTGTCCCACTCACGACGAGACCGTCATTACCCAAATCGACCAAATCATTAGCCAGCTCAGCGGCGGCGCCTAGGTCGACGGCGCCATCCTCGGTAAATGGCGTGACCATGGCGGTCAGAACACGACCGAACGGGGCGCCAGAACTATTCATCTTCATCGCTGCGGTGGTCCAATCAGATCGGCTCGCTCCACCACGGTACCCGCTGCAAGGTCCTGCCAGGTTCTACGCATCGGGTCCCAAATGGGCCATACGTGATCCGCAAGCCACAACAACAGGCTGAGCAGGCATGTAAATGGGGCCAAGAGCACTAAGAGCACCGGAATCAGCCAGCGCACGAAAGCTGGTCCATAGCCAGGTATTCGGCGACCTGCCCGAACCTTCCGCGCCCCTACCACCCGATCGCCAAGCGTCTGCCCCGACCTGACGACCAGAACGACCCCGTTCAGGAAGCTCCCCAAGCACCACAGCCCTACAGTCCACAGGACCGCCGCTGCAAAACTAGGTCCAAGAATCGCGGTGGCCTCAGCCTCTGTGGGTTGGTAGCCGGGATTTTCCTGTGCTTTCGCAAACAAATCAGATAGCGCGGCCTGGTCAATAATCGAGTCAAAGCCAATCACACCGCCAACGACTGTCAGGGCCACCAGACCACTGACGGCCGTAACAACTAGCCAGTCGATAAGGAATCCGCCCGATCGACGACCGAAGTCAGCCAAAACTTGTCCATCGGGCCCCACCTTTGCTCCTGGAGCCTCCGTGGAAGTTGCCGCGGGAGCATACGACGGGGCCGGCGGTATTACTTCGCCAACCCGATCAGTCTCCGAGGAGGCAAAGGGTGGGTGCCGGGTGGGACCCACTGGCGGCGGAGGAACTGTTCCTGGCGGCCGGGGAACCTGAACTTCCGGTGGATCCGACGGGGGAACATCTTCCAACTCGGTCGTAGCTTTTGGACGTTCGACAATCCGCTCCGGCTCCGGTTCCGGTTCTGGCTCTGGCTCTGGCGGAGAGATCTGGTCCGTCCAGTCCAGGCCAGTCCAGTAGCGCATGCGATCCGGTTGTTCCGGATCGGCATACCAACCGGCAGGCGGTTGATGATTGTGCGGCACAATGACACGATACGGCCTCATGGGGCTCGACCGTGGCACCCCGGTACCCGGCACGAACTACCGAAGCACATCCGCGGTGCTATCGACGTATCTCGGATTCACCTCGCGCCGGCATACTCGGAGCACTCGCCAGGCCCGCTACCTAACCAGCGAGCATGGCTCTCTACGTTCGAGGAACTGCGGCTTACGGAGCAACTCGACCATTGGCCTCGAAAGATGAATAAGTGAGCGGCATAAGTTGCTGCCACTCCGCTTCCATCAGATCGGCCACCATTTCGATCTCACGCTGCGGGTAAGAGGGGAAAGTCGAGTCAGAGCGCTTTGTGCGAAGAGACAGAAAGTTCATCAGACTTCTAGAGTTCAAAGTCACATACATCGACGAGTAGGTTGCGACGGGCAGAACACCGCGGGCAACCTCACGAGCTATCCCTGCCGCAAGCATCTCCTGATAAGCGACGTAGGCAGCCTCGCAGGCGCTTTTTGTCTGCTCAGTGACTATCCGATGCTGTTCGGCCGACCCCGGTACGAACTCATAGGCACCAGGTTTCCCCTGTTGCACTAAGTTTCGTTCGGGTCCGGGAACATAAAAGACAGGCTCCAACTCCCGGTAACGACCGGACTCCTCATTATACGAGGCGATGCGGTGCCGCATGAACTCTCGAAAGACAAAGATCGGCGCAGAGACAAAGTAGGTCAGCGAGTTGTGTTCGAATGGGGTGCCATGTCGGTCCCGCATCAAATAGTTGATCAGGCCTTTGGATCGCTCCGGATCTGCGGCCACATCATCAAGCGAGGACTCCCCTTTGGTCGAGACGCGAGCCGCCCAAATGACATCTGAATCAGCCGCGTTGGCCTTTATCAATTCTACGGTCACATCGCTGCGGAATTTCACCGCGGACCCAGCACGGGTTTCAGTCATGGCTTTTCCTCTCGCTCGGACAGGCTAACCCCTCGGCTCATAGGTAAGTGTCAACCGGTCACTCCGGCGCGGCTCGATACCTAGAGAATCTACTGCGCCCTTTTTTCCCCGATCATTGGGGTCTCAATCCCCGTCGTTGGTGGGCGAAGCACCCGTGCCGCCGGTAGCGCCATTTTTCGGACGCGGTAGACCACCAGCGACTAGCCTGAACCGAATTCGTACGTCGCTCCCGCGACGATTGCACCCCAGAAAGGCGGTTTCGCAATGGAGCGACCATCTGTGCATTCAGAGGATATCGAACGTATGGCGAATGCCGTTTTGCTTTCCTACGGCACCAACCCGCGCCGTAAGTATTCTGCTTTTTGGATGCTACTGGGTCTTGCGGGAGTCATCGCAACGGCTGGAGTCGTTGCTGACTCGACCGCCACAGTGATCGGCGCGATGATCGTGGCGCCGTTGATGACGCCTATTTTGGGCACCGCTTTCGCGGTTGTCATCGCCGATCGAAATCGGATGCTTAGATCTATGGGAGTCGTAATCGGCGGCGCATTGTTGGTCATCTTGATTGGATACTTCGTTGGTCTCCTCGACCCGGTCTCCTCGGTGATCGACGGCAACTCTCAGATCAACTCACGAATAAATCCACGACTGCTGGATTTAGTCGCTGCGCTTGCGACAGGCACCGTCGGTGCTTTCGCGCTGGTGCGGTCGGATATCGCCGATACGCTTCCCGGTGTTGCTATCGCCATTTCATTGGTTCCACCGCTAGCAGTCATCGGTCTCACATTTGAAGCGGGCGCCTACGACAAGGCCTTCGGAGCGTTGCTGCTGTTCCTCACCAACGTAACGGCCATCATTCTTACGGCAACACTAGTGTTGCTGATTTATCAGGTGCGCGACACTGCTGCCGCAGCCGGTCATCCAGTCGGTCTGCTGCGCGGCAGCACCCTGGCCGTTGTGGTACTCACTGTTCTTGTCGTGGCAATTCCGTTGGGTTTTGCAACGGCAGGACTGGTGAACGACACTCGAGTGAAATACTCTGCCGCGGATCTAGTGTCTGACTGGGCCGAGCGGTCGGGCTGGAAAATCATCACGTACGAAGTTCAAAATCAGACGATGGACGTCGCAGCTATCGGTCCACCGCCGACGCTTGATCCGGAATCACTTCGAGATGAGCTCGATGCAAGCGGATTCAGCCAAGTAGACCTAGTGCTGAATCTCGTGGTGGGCGGGCAACGGGAACTTCCGGGAACAAACACCACAGTGGAGAACGAATTCAGTTCGAATTCCTCATCGTAGGATCACTGTTCGCGCGTCGCGCTAGGCAGCAAAACACCCGGGTTCATCACTCGTGCTGGATCGACCGCTGCCTTCACGCTTCGTAGTACTCGAACACCTTCAATACCGATCTCGTCCGTGAGCCACGGAGCATGATCGCGCCCCACTGCATGATGATGGGTGATCGTCCCGTGATGACGAACCATCGCCTCAGTGGCGGCCGACTTGGCGGCTTGCCATTGAGCTATTGGGTCGGAACTGGCTCCGGTGATGGCGGTGAAGTACAGCGATGCACCTGTCTCATAGACATGGGAGATATGGCACATCACGTACGGCGTAGGACCATGGTCAGCCAGAGTTCGATAGATCGCATCGCGAACGCCGCTGTAGAGCTCGCCGAGATGGCGCCAGTGAGTGGCGGTCTCCACCGTCTCTGCAATGTAGCCCGCATCGAGCAGTTCATCACGTTGGTATGGCCCATCGAAACGATGCTGGCGCCATGCGGTCCCTACTGAGGTGCCGAGGGTGATGCCCCCTTGCTTCCGGATAGTCCGGATCGCGGCTTTGCGACGAGCACCTACAAGATCACGGCTTGCTCCCTCCCAACCGAGAATGGCCAACGCACCACCTGCCACATTGCGCAGGTTTAGGTATTTGTGAAACAACTCTCCCGTTGTGCCTTGGGGACCCGACATGGCGAGCGATGCTTTGGTCTCGAAGGGGTCGGATAAGCGCATGACGTCCGCGGTCGATTTGGTCTGCGCCATCTCCCGAAAGGCCGC
The DNA here is from genome assembly GCA_002699445.1 of Micrococcales bacterium. GTDB lineage: Bacteria > Actinomycetota > Actinomycetes > S36-B12. The sequence continues at coordinate 17,995 of PAAU01000070.1, forward strand.
TGCTCCGCTCCCCCAGTCAGGCAGCATGAACCCTTCGTATCGCGTCACCGAAGCGGTTCGACGCACCCGGAGAGTCACTTCGGTGATGATGCCCAAAGCCCCTTCGGAGCCAATGAATAGCTGCCGAAGATCCGGGCCCGCCGCACTCCTCGTTGCCTTGCCGAGCTCAAGCTCACCGATGGGCGTGGCCACTCGAATTGCTTCCACCATGTCATCGGAACGACCGAATCCACTTGAGGCTTGGCCTGCGGAGCGGGTAGCGACATAGCCACCAATACTTGCACGCTCCCACGACTGCGGTAGGTGCCCCAGGGTGAGTCCCCGTGCCCCTAACACTGCCTCAAGCTGAGGCCCAGTAATGCCTGGCT
>PAAU01000071.1 GCA_002699445.1 Micrococcales bacterium
TTCGCAGTGCTCTTCTTCGCAGTGCTCTTCTTCGCAGTGCTCTTCTTCGCAGTGCTCTTCTTCGCAGTGCTCTTCTTCGCAGTGCTCTTCTTCAACGCTGCCGCCATTTCTCCAGGCAAACTCGTTACAGGGTTACGCGCTGAACCGCCAAGAACCTCGTTGAATCCACTCCGCAGATCATCGATGAAGTTTTCTATGTCCGCCACAGACGATTGGTCGGCCGAGATACCCACGAAGGCAGTCCCGTCATAGGTCGTTAACGTGATGTTGGCAGCCGCTCCGACCGTGGGCACCAAGGGCCAGTTACCGATCATCTTGGCTCCGCCGACGTAGATCGGTACTGGTGGCCCAGGAACGTTGCTGACCGTGATGTCGCTCGCCCGCGCCACTGAGGCAATCATCGGAACCGGCAAAACCCAGCTCGCCTCTGCAAGCGGATTGACCAGCGACAAGGCTGGTTCCTCCCGCCACCGACGTACCTCTTCGTGAGCTGCCTCGATCCGCTCCGCAACACTGACCCCGCTTACCGGCAACTCGATACGGGCAATCGTGACCGCGTTTGAGGAACTTCCATCTTTGACGGTGCCGCGCAGGCTAATGGGGATGTTGAATCTTAACTGCTGCGCCTGGCTGTCGTGTCGCTTGTGGTAGAGATCCAACCCGGTGGTTACCGCGCCCAGGAAGAGATCGTTGACGGTGTCGCCGCTAGATTTACTCACTTCCTTCATCCGGCTAAAAGGAAGCTCGAAGGCCGCGAACCGATACAGGTCGGATCTACGATTCATCAACGGCGACAACGATGACTCCGGTACCGCCGTGAACTTGCCAATGGAACTGGCCATATCCACTGCCTCGCCCCAGGTTTCGGTGGGCGATTTCACGGAACCTACGGCGAAGTCAGCCATGATCTTGGCTCCCTTGACTGCAAAGTCGAAGAACCGAGTGACGTTATCTTGAATGTTTGCCTTGGAAACAGAAGTGTGTGACACGTCGGCACCGATCGGTGCAGGCGGAGCTTCTGGTTCATCCGGATTGCCGTCTGGCGTGAATTCGAACAGATTTAGACCGATCAAAACTGCACCCTGGCCGTCCGCAATCGCATGGTGCAACTTGAAAATCAAGGCAGATTGATCGTACGGCAATCCGTCGATCAACACTGCCTCCCAGAGCGGCCGAGCATGATCAAAATCAGTGAGAGACATCCGGCGAGCCTCCGCAAGAATATCGTCCCAATCGCCGCCTGGAGCGAGCCGAAACCTCCGCAGATGGATGTCAAGATCGAATGCAGGATCGATAGCCATTCTCGGTGAGGACACGCCGACTGCGCCAAACAACGGACGCTGCCGCAAGATGGGCACCATTCGCGTCAACCGATCAAAGCGTGCTCTGAGTCGCCGCCAGTCTGGCTGAGAACTCAGCAGCAGCACGCCAACCACGGTGGAACGCATACCTCGATCTGCAGTCGCGGTCCGCCAGGTGGCGGCATCGAATCCTGTTAGTTGCTGACCCACCGATCGCAGGTCATTAACATCGCGCACTGCCTGGTCAAGCTCACCCACGTTGAACCCTTTCCTTGACACTCTGACGGTGAGAGTACCGAGTCGCCGGGGGGTATTGCTCGGGATCGGCCCAGATCAACCGACTGACGCCATAACTTCGTCGGAGACATCAAAGTTGGCATAGACGTTTTGAACGTCATCTGAGTCTTCGAGTAACTCCACTAACTTGAACACTTTTCGTGCATCATCTTCTTCTAGTGGGACGGTGACACTCGGCAGAAACGTTGCCTCCGCAGAGTCGTAGTCAATTCCTGCCGCTTGCAAAGCCTGACGCACTTCCACCACATCAGTTGCCTCACACACAACCTCAAAGGAGCCATCCAGATCGTTGACCTCTTCAGCTCCTGCTTCAAGGACTGCATCCAAAATAGCGTCCTCGGTGGTGCCACTCCCCGGCACTATCACTACTCCGCGACGAGCGAAAAGGTAAGCCACAGATCCTGGATCAGCCATTGAACCACCATTGCGAGTCATAGCTGTGCGCACTTCGCTGGCGGCCCGGTTGCGGTTATCGGTCAAACACTCCACAAGTAGTGCCACACCGCTAGGGCCGTAGCCCTCGTACATGATCGTCTCGTAAGTGGCTCCGCCTTCTTCTTGACCCGATCCTCGCTTAACTGCACGATCGATATTGTCATTTGGGACGGAGCTCTTTTTTGCCTTTTGAATGGCGTCGTAAAGCGTTGGATTGCCGGCAGGATCACCGCCACCCTGTCTTGCTGCTACCTCGACATTCTTGGTGAGCTTTGCAAACAGTTTCCCGCGCTTGGCGTCGACAACCGCCTTCTTGTGTTTGGTTGTCGCCCATTTGGAATGGCCCGACATGTCCCCTCCTTGCTATATCAAGGACAAAAACTTTCGATGCACCCGATCGTCATCAGCCAGTTCCGGATGAAACGCAGTCGCGACTACCGGTCCCTGTCGTACAGCCACGATCCTAGACCCCTCCGGCCGCTCAACCTGGCCCCACACCTCCACCGACTCACTAGCCTGCTCGACCCAGGGCGCTCGAATAAACACACCAGGAAAAGCTGGTTCACCTAAGACCGGCATCGAAACCTGCGCTTCAAAAGACTCAGACTGGCGTCCGAAAGCGTTGCGGCGAACCGCAATCTGGAGTCCACCAAAGCTTTGCTGATCGCTGCGGCCGTCAATTACTTCATCCGCCAACATGATCATCCCGGCGCAAGTTCCTAACGTCGGTAGACCACTTCGAACTACGTCGGCAACAGGTTCCAAGACTCCCAGGTCAGCCGCCAGCCGCGACATCGTGGTGGATTCGCCACCCGGAATAGCCAGCGCATCTAAACCGGCTAAATCGGCGGAGGTGCGGACCCCGCGCGTGTTAACTCCCAGAGAGTCAAAGATGTTGAGGTGCTCCCGAAAGGCACCCTGCAGAGCTAAAACGCCGACGGTGGGTACGTTCACCAGCCGCGTTCCGCAAGACGGTGATCAACCGGCAACTCGTCAACGTTTATACCGACCATAGCCTCGCCTAAACCTCGGGAAACCTTGGCTAGCACATCTGGGTTGTCGTAGTGGGTTGTGGCCTGAACAACGGCATGCGCTCTGCGAGCCGGGTCACCAGATTTGAATATTCCGGAACCTACAAAGACCCCGTCAGCACCCAGTTGCATCATCATGGCTGCGTCAGCCGGAGTGGCAATACCACCCGCAGTAAACAGAACTACCGGTAACCGACCTTCACGAGCAACTTCAGCCACTAGGTCATACGGCGCCTGTATTTCTTTTGCAGCTACATAGAGTTCATCCGGTGACAAAGCACTCAGTTGCGCAATCTCACCTCGGATTTTCCGCATATGCGTGGTCGCATTGGACACGTCACCGGTGCCAGCTTCGCCCTTGCTGCGAATCATTGCAGCGCCTTCGTTGATACGCCGTAAAGCCTCTCCCAGATTGGTGGCACCACATACGAAGGGCACTGTGAACTGCCATTTGTCGATGTGGTTGGCGTAGTCAGCGGGGGTGAGCACTTCCGACTCGTCGATGTAGTCCACGCCCAGAGATTGCAAGATTTGGGCCTCAACAAAGTGCCCGATTCGAACCTTAGCCATCACCGGAATGGACACCGTCGCCACAATCTCGTCGATCATGTCGGGATCACTCATCCGCGACACCCCGCCTTCTGCGCGAATGTCCGCTGGCACTCTCTCGAGTGCCATAACGGCACATGCACCAGCGTCCTCAGCGATTCGGGCCTGCTCGGGAGTAACAACGTCCATGATGACGCCGCCCTTGAGCATCTCGGCCATCCCACGCTTCACGCGGTCGGTCCCTGTCACTGGGTTAGCGCTGTCCTGACTCACTGGGCACCTCCATCGGGTCACTCCCCATCATTCTCTAGTTTAAGCGGGTTTGCCCCCAGGCCCCAATCCGAGACACTGAACCTGACCGCAATGGCGGTAATGCTGGCTATCGAACGCCAAATCCTGGCGGTGGAGTGTCATCCATTTCGAAAGGTTGGGGCCACTCGGTGAATCCGGCGAGGCGGAATACTCGTACCAACCACTGGTACCTAACGTCACGACAGGCTCGAACCGCATCGTTGTAGAAACGGCGTGACATTTGCACCCGCCGTGTCGCACCTTCCAGGTCAGTCATCAAATCACCGCCGAGTCCTACGGCCAGCTCCGAGATCTCATCCGGATCATCGAAGGCCATAGTCAGCACTTGCGACAAGTTCGATTCAGCCAGACCTCGAGATACGTCATCAGCTGTTCCCACGCGGCGAGCCTCGCGAACTGCATCTGCAATCACTTCTGCAGTAACTGGATCGGGTAACTGTGCACCAGCGACCTCACTCGCTACCGTGTGACGCTCTAGCAATGACCGATCCAAAGAAATGAGACCAGCGTCCACACGACGATGAAGTTGATCTAGACGGCCCGCAGTTTGAGAGAGATACAAGCTGAACAGCGCCAGCAAGATAAGAGCAAGCAGCAGCCACACCCACCAGCTCACGATTGAGCGCCTTTGGCTGTCGATCGTGACCAGCGGCCCACAAACTGGCGACGGAGATCTTCGGTCACTTTTTCACCAGGCATACGAACGCTTCGATAGACATCGACTATCTCTCGGGCAACTCGGCTCCAGTCATAAAGCAAAGCTCGCTCCCGACCGGCTGATATCAACTCCTGCCGTAGCTCTGGATCTGCGAGCAGGCCATTGACCACCCGAGCCAGATCGGCTGGATCTTGGTTTCGAAAGTGCACTCCGGCTCGACCATCATCGAGAACCCGCCGAAAAGCTTCGAGGTCGCTGGCTGCGACGGCCGTCCCGCTAGCCATAGATTCCAAAAGCACGATGCCAAACGACTCTCCGCCCGTGTTGGGAGCAATGTAGATATCCGCGGAATGAAACGCGTTGGCCTTGTCTTCTTCCGAGACCAGGCCCAAGAATGTCAGTCGATCCGCGATGTCTCCTGGCACTCGTTCGGCGATTTCGGCTGCATCTCCTGGCCCAGCGAGAAGAAGCCTTACATCGGGATTCGCCTCCGCGATCGCGGGCATTGCCTCCAATAAGATCGATAGCCCTTTGCGAGGCTCATCCAGTCTGCCGAGGAAAAATAGTGCACCGCCAGATCCAGGCCAACCTGGAAATGGCTTACCGGCGGCAAAGTTTGAGCATTCAACGCCATTGGGTATAAGCACCGCATCTCCACCGAGGTGATCGACTAGCGTGCGGCGGGCCAACTCTGACACTGCGATTCGACCACGCGTTTTCTCCATGACCGTTTGAGCGATATAGAACCCGACCGAAAGCGCCCTGGACTTCTCCATAGATGAGTGCCAAGTGGCGACAATGGGACCTTGAGCAGCCCAAATTGCTACGGCGGAGATGCCTGGCGAGATTGGTTCGTGCACGTGCATGACGTCGAAATCGCCGTCTCGAATCCAATCCCGCAGTCGACGAGTCGATCGAAGACCTACGTTGAGTCGAGCAACTGAACCGTTGTACTTCACCGCGACCGGCTTACCGGTTGAGGTGACATAGTCCGGCAACGCTGAGTCGTCTTCAGCTGGCGCCAGAACCGATACGGTATGGCCCAGACGGACTAACGCATCCCGTAGATCTCGAATATGAAACTGCACACCCCCGGGGCTATCCCAGGCATAAGGACAAACGATGCCGACCTTCAGCGGCTCCTCGCTCACTGCTGCTCCCGACTCCGTGGGCCGCGATTTGGATCAAGATCAGCCAGCCACAACGGTTGCAACATGTGCCAGTCGGTGGGGTGCCGTGAGATCCCGTCTGCCAGGTTGTCAGCGATCAGCTGGGTAGTCGCCCTGATGTCGTAGTCCTCGTCATCAGTGATCACGGGCTCCAACGGTGGATAAATCCTTGCTGCCGCTGATTGTGGGGTGTAGAAGAAGCTGACCACCAAGATTTTCGCTCTTGTCCGACGGCTGACCACTGCGGGTCCCCGCGGAAAAGTAGTGGGCTCGCCGAAGAACTCAACTGGGACGCCGTGATGGGAAAGATCGCGATCCCCCACTACTCCACAGAGAACGCCGTTCTCCACTCGTTCGGTAAGGATGTCTATGATGTCGGGAGTTTTCGTACCGATGATTTCCATACCCAGTTCGGTGCGGAACTCCAGAAATCGTCGAAAAAGTCGTTCAGGTTTCAGTTGTTCTGCCACCGTGGTGCAGCTTCCATATCGCTGCGCTAGAAATGCGGCTCCCCAGTCGTAGTTACCCGCGTGCGGTGCAACAAAGAAAATAGGTTCTCGATCGGCTACAAGCTTGTCGAGGTGCTCTATTCCCTCAACTGGCAGATTTGTGATCCGCTCCAACGGCCAGTCGGGCATGCGAAAGGCATCGCACCAATATCTCGCATAACTGCGAAGGCCTTCCCGAGAGGCTAATCGGATTTGGTCTGCGTCAGCGTCAGGCATGACTCGGGCCAAGTTGCGTTCGTGTTGCCTCACCGAGTCACCGCGGCGGCGCCAAAACTGATCCGCCATGCGGTTGAACATTGCGTAGGCACGCTTATCCGACATTCGTCGCACAACTGACCAGCCGGTGGAATATCCCCAGTATGCAAAGTTGTCAGAGATCACGACGCTGTCGACCCATCTGTTTGTTCGGAATCCCCGTCACCCTGCGAAGCCGGAATGGCGAGTTGGTTGCGGACACGCGCGAAACGTTGCCCGACTGTGATTACCACCAATATCGCTAACACGGGCATGGCTACCGGCAGGGCCCAATCCAGGCCAAGCCCAGTGAGGAGCGCAGCCAACAAAGCTACGATCAGCCGCTCCGCGCGTTCCGCAATACCAACGTTCGCTTCTGCTCCTACGCTCTCGGCACGGGCCTTGGCATACGAGATAGTGAAGCCACCGACCAAGCACACCCAAACCGCGGCTGTGGTCAAACCATCTCCTCGGGCCGCGAAGTAGATCAACAAGCCACCAAAAATTGCGCCATCCGCCAGCCGATCCAACGTTGAATCCAAGTAGTTACCCCAGGGGCCTGCGCTACCTCGCATTCGCGCCATGGTGCCATCGAGGAGATCGCTGAAAATAAACAGCAAAATAACTAAAACGCCCGCTACAAACTCACCACGAGGGAAGAACCACAACGCCGCAACGCTAGTGCCGGCCGCGCCCACAAACGTGACCATGTCTGGAGTCACACCCAGCTTCAGCAGCCCGCGAGCGAGCGGGTCAATGACCTTAGCCACGACGCTACGCACCCCTTGGTTGTTCAGCACCACGCCTCAACTCTCTCCAACTCGACACTTGATCGTACTGTGAGCGACACCTCGGTTGAAGGACCGTGAGCGCTTACCGAGCCGAAGAACACTGAAAGACTCTGCGTCGACGTGCAGCTAGTGCGGTTAACCACAACCTCTTAACACCCGACCGGTAGTCGTTGGACGCTCCCTTGCGTCGTCGACGATAGGGCTTAAACGACCTCAGCGGAGGGCTCAAAGCGGTATCCGACGCCTCTGATAGTCGTCACAAAGTGAGAGCGACTTCCCGATTCACCGAGTTTTCGGCGGAGATTGCCGACGTGGACATCAAGAATGTGGGGATTGTCCTGAGGCTCGCCCCAGACCACTCCCATAAGGCGCTCTCGGCTCCAGGTACGCCTGGGCGAAGATGTCAGCGTGTCCAGAATGTCGAACTCAATCTTCGTGAGCACCACAGAGCTTCCGTCCACAGCGACCTCTCGTGAACCCACATCGATAGTAATGCCCTCGAAGGATCGGACAATTTCACCATCTTTAGTGATCCGCGGTCGACGTCGCATCGCCCTCATTCGGGCAGTTAGCTCCCGCGGCGAGAAAGGCTTAGTGAGGTAATCGTCGGCGCCAACTGATAATCCGAGAACTTTATCCATCTCCCCGGAGCGGCCGGTAACCATGATGATGTAAGCATCAGTCGTGGAACGCAGTTGACGGCAAAGTTCCATTCCATCGACCTTGGGCAAAGTTAGATCCAAGACGATGAGCTCGGGTTTATTTTCGGCGACCCATTCCGAGGCCAGGGTCCCTTCGGAATCCACGGTTACTTCGTATCCCTCCGCGGATAACAATGTCTCCAGGATACGGGCGATCTCGCGTGTGTCCTCGACGATGAGTGCTTTCGACGTTGACATACGGCTGCGACTTTCTCCTTAGGCGTCAGTGTTTCGGTTCCCGACAGGCATTATTGCGGGTGGTGTTCTTTAGAGCGAACTGAAACGCTCAATCTGACTAACTCCGATGCAAATCAGGTCAGTTGCTTTCGGAATCGTGCACCTCGAGCCACGCTTGCGCAATCACGTCTCGAGTATCGGCGAGTTCCTGCGGCAGTACTTTAGTTTGCCCCACAATAGGCATGAAATTAGCGTCGCCACCCCAGCGAGGGACTATGTGTTGGTGGAGATGAGCAGCAATGCCCGCACCTGCCACCGAGCCTTGGTTGATTCCGAGATTAAATCCGTGGGGGTTCATGGCTAGGCGTATTGCCCGCATAAGCCGCTGAGTAAATCGGTTGATCTCGGTTAACTCACCGGGTTCCGCGTCTGTGAGGTCGGCAAAATGTCGGTAAGGACAGATCAACACATGTCCGGTGTTGTAGGGGTACAGGTTCAACAAGGCGAACACCTGCTGTCCCCGAGCCACTATCAAACCTTCAACATCCGACAACTGCGGAACACGACAGAAGGGACATTGATCTCCCGGTGCATCATTGGTTGGCTTATCGGCTCCTCTGATGTAGTTCAAACGGTGTGGCGTCCATAACCGCTCCAAGCCATCAGCCATGGCCTCCTCACCGATCGACTCATCGTCATCAAGACTCTCACTGATCTCGCTCATTCTCGCGACTCCACAGCTGCAACGATTTCCTCGACAGCTTCAGCGATGGGCACCCCGTTCTTCTGTTCACCATTGCGATATCGAAATGACACCGCTTCCTGCGACACATCATCATCACCGGCAATCAGCATGTAGGGAATTTTTTGCTTCTGCGCATTTCGGATCTTCTTCTGCATCCGATCCGGCGCGGCATCCATCTCAGCGCGTATGCCTTTCTCGCGCAGCATGACCATTACCTGCTCGAGATACTCGTAGTGCACATCACCAATCGGGATTCCCACGACCTGAACCGGTGAAAGCCAGGCAGGAAATGCCCCAGCGTAGTGCTCAGTCAGAACTCCAATAAATCGCTCGATCGATCCGAACAAAGCACGATGGATCATGATGGGACGCTGTCGCGAACCATCCGGGCCGGTGTACTCCAAGTCAAACCGTCGCGGCAGTTGGAAGTCCAACTGAATCGTCGACATTTGCCAGGTCCGCCCAATTGCGTCCTTTGCCTGCACAGAGATCTTGGGTCCATAGAAGGCCGCACCTCCAGGATCTGGAACTAGTTCTAAGCCAGAGTCGTCGGCAGCTTGTCGCAATGCCTCAGTCGCATCGTCCCATTCCGCGATATCGCCAACGTATTTCTCAGGATTACGGGTGGACAACTCGAGATAGAAGTCGTCGAGTCCAAAGTCCTTGAGTAGATCCAGAACAAAGCTCAAAAGAGACTTGAGTTCTTCCGACATTTGCTCGCGCGTGCAGTAAATATGTGCGTCATCCTGGGTCATGCCCCGGACTCGTGTCAGCCCCTGAACCACCCCGGATCGCTCGTAACGATAAACAGAGCCGAACTCGAATAACCGCATGGGTAACTCTCGGTAGGAGCGACCACGACTGCGGTAAATGAGATTGTGAAAGGGACAGTTCATGGGCTTCAGGTAATAGTCCTGCCCTTGGCGCTTGATGTGGCCGTCCTCGGCGCGTTCCTCATCTAGATGCATTCTGGGAAACATGCCCTCCGCATACCACTCCAAGTGCCCACTGGTTTCAAAGAGAGCGCCCTTAGTGATGTGCGGCGTATTGACAAATTCGTACCCCGCCTCTTCATGTCGCAGACGCGAATAGTCCTCCATGACGCGGCGCAAGGTGCCCCCACGAGGGTGAAACACCGGCAAACCGGATCCAATTTCCTCCGGAAAGGAGAAAAGATCCAGCTCCGCACCGATCCTACGATGGTCCCGTCGTTCGGCTTCCGCCAAGAAGTCCAAGTAGGCCCTCAGCTGATCCTTCTCAGGCCACGCGGTGCCGTACATTCGCTGCAGGTCCTCTTGGCTTTGATCTCCGAGCCAATACGCAGCGGAACTGCGCATTACTTTGATCGCGTTCGCGGGAATATAACGAGTATCAGGTACGTGAGGTCCGCGACATAAGTCATTCCAGACAATCTCTCCTTGTCGGTCCAGATTGTCGTAGATCGTCAGTTCGTCGCCACCGACTTCCATTACCTCGGCACCGCCAGCGCTGCCGATGAGCCGCAACTTGTACTTCTCGTCGACAAGTTCGTGTCGGGCATCAGCCTCACTCACTGCGCGCCTGCGGAACCGTTGACCCGATTTGATGATTCGCTGCATGTATTTTTCAACTTTTTTCAAGTCATCAGGCTGGAAGGGATCCGGGACATCGAAGTCGTAGTAGAAACCATCTTCGATAGGCGGCCCTATTCCCAACATTGTTCCGGGAAAAAGCTCTTGCACTGCCTGAGCCATGACATGAGCGGCGGAATGCCGCATGACAAACAGCCCGTCATCTGAATCGATGTCGACAGCTTCGATTTCGTCACCTTCGTGGAGCTCTGTCGCGAGATCTTTCAACTCGCCATTGATCCGCGCCACCACTACACGTCGATCGTCACGGAAAAGGTCCAATGCCGTCATCCCGGGCTCTAGATCGCGCTCAAGCCGTTCCTCGGGCGATGTAATCGTGATGGAAGGCACGTGTGCTCCTGACTAACTGGCCGACCGCTTTAGCTAAGGTCGATGGTAGCGACCCGATGCAGGTCCGCGAACAATGTTGGGTGTAGCCGATGTGGACATACCCGCAAAGGTCACTCGCCTGATGCCAGTCACTCATCAACTTTTTTACGCCCGAATCAGCCCAATTCTCACTGGGAAAATGCTGTGACCTAAACTTTGTCGAAACTTGTGCATCCAAACCAAGGTCGGGATGCGAAGAACAGGACAAGAACGTCTGTTAATGAGGAGACAGTAAAATGATGAACATTCGTAAAGCCGGCATCGCCGGGGTCGCGCTGGTAGCAGTACTCGGCTTAGCCGCGTGCAGCTCGGACAGTGATAGCACCTCGGATGAGACCACCCCCGCCGCTACCGAGTCAGCTTCGCCCGAGGCTACTGCGGCTGGCACCATTCCTGAGATTGCCGCGGAGGCGGGCAGCTTCACGACTCTCGTGGATGCCGTCGTTGCTGCAGATCTCGCCGACACTCTGAGCACGGATGAGTACACGGTCTTTGCGCCCACCGATGAGGCGTGGAACAAGGACGTGGACGCGGCTACAACCGCTACCTTGCTAGAGGATCCCACGGGTCAGCTGACCAGCATTCTTACCTACCACGTAGTCCCAGGTAAGGTCACCGCCGCGGACGTATCCAAGTTGGATGGACAGGACATCACCACGGTCAATGGCGAAACCCTCAAGGTGAAAATCACCAATGACGGCAAGGTGAAACTAACCGACGCCAAGGGTGGAACAGTCACTGTTGTCACCGCTGACGTCGAGGCCTCCAATGGCGTGATTCACGCTATTGACGGTGTACTTATGCCGTAAGTACCGTCGGCCGGTTGGGAAAGGCGGGGTCCGCAGTTGCGGGCCCCGCCTTCTCGCGTCTATAGGCACGTCTTGTCTAACTGCATATCTTCCGCCGACCCACCATCATCCATGTCGTCGCTCCTGACCTGGCTAGGCTGGCATCATGAGCGCTCTGCAGGTTGGAATCGTAGGCGGTGGCATTTCGGGCCTGTCCTTAGCTCAACATCTCAGTCGTAGCGGAGCTTCCCCCACCATTATCGATAAGGCAGTCCGATTGGGCGGGCGGTTCTCCGCACGCCCTGTCGGACATTCTTTAGTTCCTACGTCGGTCAGATCATTCAACGTGAGGCATGACCAAATTCCGGACGTGCGCTCACTCTTCGACGAGACGGTTGTGCGGTTGACGGCATCCGAAGTAAATGATTCAGCGGCCGATTCGCTGTCTTGGCGATTTGGCGTTGACTCTTTTGAGCACATCACCAAGATTTCACAAACCTTTAATCGAGTTCATGGGCTCGTCACGCATGTCGCCCCCACTGCTTCGGGAAGAATCGCGCTCCAGCTGTGGGCTAACGGACCGACCCTGACCTATGACGCAGTGGTCTTGACGCCACCTGGACCGCAACTAGTTGAGCTCCTGCGACGCAGTGAAATCAAGATTCCCAACCGACTGCAAGAGGTTCGCTATAGCCGCCAGCTGGTGTTTATCGGCAGTGGTCGTAAAGTCCTCCCAAATGAGCCTCACCTAGCCGACGACTTTTGGTCAAACGTCTACGTGAAAAAGACCAACAAGACTGACGAGGTAAGTCTTGCAGCGTACGCCAGCCACGCGGTCAGCGAGCGATTGTGGGAACAGGACGCCACCGCCACACAGGCCGATTTGGCAACAGCACTGCACTCATCCGTACCAGACCTTCAGATCGACCATGGGGATGTTAAGCGCTGGCGGTACGCAAACGCACTGCATCTCGCGGCAAGAGACTGCGGGCAAGCTCTCCAGCCATCGCTTCCGATGTGGGCTTGTGGCGACGGCTTAGGAGGGCCATCAGGTACCGCTTGGGGAGTGTCTCGAGCTCTATCGACAGCGGCGGCAGCACGCGACGGATTACTGAGCGCCTTCTCGGGCTAAATGAGCTCAGTCAGCCCGAGCTCATCACCATCACCGGTCACGCTACTGAATGACGGTCCACACAATGCTCAATACGAAGAAGAGAACACCCCCATAGGCCAAACCATCGAGCACGATGGGCTGTACTGGACGTGCTTTCTCAACACCGGCGGTATCGCTGGGTTCGACGGCAAGTAGATCAACGACATCGTTTCGCATGGTTCCCTCCTCAACTGTGTCGCGATTCATCAACCAACTACAGGTCGACAAACCTGCTTCATTTTTAGAGTTTCCACTTCAACGAACAATCAAACACAATGTAGTTGTCTTTATTAAAAAGAGGATCGATCTGCCACGCTCCGCATTCGAAGCCCTCCAACATTCACTTACCCCGCATCTGAATAATTAGCCGATAACCAAAAAAACAGCGAGCAAAGCAAGCAATGCCATCAGCACCGTGATCACACCACCGACCGCAAGCGCTGGAAGCCCCTGCTTCAAGAGTTGCTTGACGATAACTCCCGTTCCCAGACCAAACATTGCCGCTGCCAACAAGATGTCCTTGGCAACTTCGGCCGACGTCAGAAACCATTCAGGAAAATCAAGAAAGGAACCAATGACAACTAGCGCAATAAAGCCAATCAAGAACGGAGGAACGATCGCTGCACGCCCCTTGGAAGAACCGTTACCTGAAGATCGCAAAATCAAACCAACAATGATGACTAATGGTGCCAGTAGGAGAACTCGCGTGAGCTTGACGATGATTGCGGCACTCGAAGATGTCTCCCCCAACGGAGCCGCAGCGGCTACCACTTGTCCTACTTCATGCACTGATCCACCGACCCAGGCACCGAACGCCACATCAGACAGACCGAGAGGTGCCGCGAGTAGCGGCATAATCAGTAGCGCCAAGGTTCCGTAGAGAGTTACCGAGGCAACTGCTACCGCTGCGCCATCATCGATTTCCTCATCCTTGTCCGGTAACACCGAGGACATGGCGGCAATAGCACTGGCACCACAAATGGCGGTCCCGGTAGACAACAAGATCGTCGCGGCACGTTGCAAGTGGAAGGCTCGACCGATGAGTATTCCAGCGGCGAATGTCGCTCCCACCACAACTATGAGGAGTAGGAATCCGTCCCAACCCAGTTGGGCGACTTCGTCCAACGTGATAGTGAGCCCCAATAGAACAACCCCGGCCCGCAATAGGTTCTTGGCGCAAAATCGAAGACCGGGACGAACCGTTTCCGGTAGCGGATATATGTTCGCCGCCACTACCCCGAGAAGGATCGCCACTGTCAAAGCCCCTATGGCTGGGCCCAAGAGCGCAGACGCCCCTATGGACAGCAGCACTGCGGTACCCGCGAGAGCCAGACCTGGCCAATAAGACCTCAGCGTCGACATTCGGGAACTCTACTGCAAACCAGGAATGGACGTTTGAGTTGTTCGAACCGCAGTTTCATTGAATTTCATTCCGAAACCGCTGGAGAGTCCACCCACTTCGGCCCACGCCACATTCGCTAGCTTTGACAAGGAATCGACATCAATCCCAAACGGTGCTCTGAATGGGTGCGCCAGCCACAACATAACGGCTATGGCTAACGTCAAAACTAGAACCCAGCCGAGCAACAGTCGCGGACGAGACTCAGCACTTAAGCTGGCACCCATAAAACCGCGACGAATAAACTCGAAATCATGATTAGCCCCATTACTCCCCCGGGCAGAACACGATTGGATACAGAAAGTAGATCTCCTCGATTGGCAGCGACTACAACTCCGTTAGACGATTCCCGTTCCGATCAAGCAAGAAGTAGTTACAGACCTGTAGTTGGTCATGTGTACTCGACACCGATCATTGAGCTGGCTCATTTTCCGAGGCTAATACTGGCAGGCTAAGTGGGTGCCCATCGTCGAGTTCGCCGCACTCGGAATCCTAGTCGTCACACTGGTCGGTCTGCTCTGGCAACCCTTCGGCACCAAAGATTGGATGTGGACGATAGGGGCCGCCGGCATTGTCTTAGCGGCTGGCTTACTCAGTATTGACAACGCCGAGAGTACATTGGCGTCTGTTTCAGGGGTGCTGCTGTTTCTTTTCGGGGTCGCCGTCGTGGCGGAGCTTAGTTCGCATGCCGGCGTTTTTCAGCATGCAGCCTTCGTGGTCTCTAGTTGGGCCAAGGGCAGCCAGACGCGCTTGTTTGTGTGGGTGCTCGCTTTGACAGCCTTCGCAACTTCTATTTTTTCGCTGGATGGCGCAGTCGTGGTGATGACGCCGGTCGTCATCCATTTAGCACGGATCCGCGGGGTGCAGTTGCTGCCCTTAGCCTTCACGGTTGTTTTTGTTGCCAACTGTGGAAGTCTGCTTTTCCCGATGTCGAATCTGACCAACCTGTTGGCCGTCGAGCAATTGAACTGGAGTTTCTTCTACTACACCCAAATGATGTGGCTGCCCGCGCTACTTGTCCTCCTGACAACGGCCGTGGTGTTGTGGCTATGGTTTCGCAAAGACCTAGTCGCCCGCTACGAACCAGTAGAGCCACCCACCTCCACCGATCCAGCCCTGCGAAAAATAGCGAGCGTAGTTTGCGCCATAATGCTGCCATCCTTTTTTGTCGCCGGGCTTGTCGGCTTTGGAGTGGAGTGGATTGCACTAGGTGCGGCCTTCATCTTGGCCGTCGTATTCCTGCTACGAGGTAACAGAGCCGTGGATGTGGCAAAGACTGTGCCCTGGCAAGTGCTCTTTTTCGTCATCGGACTGTTTCTCGTTGTGGCAGCCGCTTTGGACTCCGGCCTGAGTCAGCAAGTTGCTAACACTATGGCCCGACTTAGCGATCCTGGATTGGGCGGTTTACTGGGATCTATGGGGCTAGCGACACTGCTCGCCAATTTGGTGAACAACCTTCCGGCATTTCTCATTATTGGTCCTGATGTCGTGGGATCACAGATGAGCGCAGTCCTAGTGGGAGTGAACGCTGGCCCAATGCTGACTCCAATCGGGAGCCTTGCGACCGTGCTGTGGCTTCACCTGCTGCGCCGCCACGAGGTGGCTACCCCCAGCCTTAGATCGATCCTCACGCTAGGGGTCGTAGCCACCCCACCTATTGTTCTCGTTGGCACCCTTGGGGTGTGGCTGACGGTCTGATAAACAACAGACGGGAGACCGCAGTCGAGAGGGTCTAGGGTTTGAGTATGGCGATTATTCGGGCGGATCGTGCGGTACTAGACGGCGCGTTGGTCGATGATGCCTGGATACGTATCGAGGGCGAACATATCTCGGATACAGGTGTGGGGAATCCCCCAGCAATACCGGATATCGACACACCCGGATTACTACTCCCCGGCTTCGTAGACCAGCACTGTCATGGTGGATCTGGCAGCAACTTCTTTGCTGGCGATACCGAAGAAGCGCGAATCGCAGCAGACCTGCATCTCAGCCATGGAACAACCACCATCGTTGCCAGTCTTGTCACAGCAGCACCCCAACCACTTCTCGAACAAGTGCAGTCGCTAGTGCCTCTGGTAGCGGATGGGATTCTCGCCGGCATTCACTTAGAGGGCCCGTGGATCAGTGAGCATATGTGTGGCGCCCACGATCCGTTACTTCTTCGGGATCCAGATCCTGCGGAGATCTCGCAGGTACTAGAAGCCGGACAGGGAAAGATCGTGATGGCCACTATTGCTCCAGAACGGCTAGGCGCTATCGAAGCGATCCGACAGCTAGTCGCCGCCGATGTGGTTGTCGCTATCGGCCATACCGCGAGCGATTACAGCAAGACGCAGGAAGCCATCGATGCTGGTGCAACAGTGGCGACTCATCTCTTCAATCGGATGCCGCATGTCGATCATCGGGATCCAGGGCCAATCGTGGCCCTCATGAGCGACTCTCGGGTCTCGGTGGAACTCATCGCCGACGGCGTACACCTAAACCCAGCTCTGATCGCCTTTGTTGTACAAACGGTGGGCCCTGAACGAGCGCTGGCGATTACCGACGCCATGGGTGCTGCGGGTTCGCCCGACGGTGACTATGTGATTGGAGAGCTCGAAGTCGAAGTCGTCAGCGGGATCGCGCGACTTAAGGGAAACGGAGCTCTCGCGGGCAGCACATTGACTATGGATTTCGCTGTGAAGCTCCTGGTGGAAGTTTGTGGTCTCGATTTGACCGTCGCTAGCGCGATGGTATCGGGGACCAGTGCCAAAGCGATGGGTTTCACTGATCGTGGTCAACTAGAAGCAGGTTATCGAGCCGACGTCGTCATCCTTGATGACTCGCTTGAGGTGTCAGCAGTTATACAGGCTGGTGAACTACTCTCACCTAACCTGGTGCGCTCTTAAGCTACTTGCTCTTCGGGGTTGCCTTGGTGTCATCCCACTTGCCGCCATTTTCCCAATAGTGGCGAATATCTTCCAACTCGCGTCCCTTTGTCTCCGGAGCCAACTTGAAGACAAACAGCCAAGCGATGACGGACATCACCGCGAAGAACCCGAACGAAAGCGCACCGCCTAGTTCATTCAGCGCTGTGATGAAGAAGTTGACGATGAGCCAATTGGCGAAGAGGTTCGCAGTCAGCAATGCGCTCGCACCCAGGGCTCGAAGTCGCGCGGGGAACGTCTCGGATGCATACACCCACACCAATGCACCGAAGCCGAACACGAAACCAATGTTGAAGAGCGCAAGACCCAAGAAACCGGTCGCGGTCTCGAGACCGGTCCAGACTGCATCATCGCCATCACCCACGGTGTAGAAGGTGGCTATTAATAGGAACTGAGCCGCGATCATGATTCCGATACCGGTGAGAAGAATCGGTCGACGCCCCCAACGATCCACGATTCGCATTGAGATGATGACTGCGATCAAAGCAATGACCTGGATTCCAGCACTAAGCAGGAAGATCTCGACAGTGCCATCAACGCTCATCGCCTTGAAGATGCGCGGCGAGTAAACGACGATCGCATTGATACCGGTTATTTGCGTGAGGAAGCCGAGCCCGACCACGAAAATGAAGGCTCGCAAGTAAGGTCGGCGCAGCATCTCCCCCATAGCACCGCCCGATTCCTCCGCGATCGAGGCTTCCATGTCATCAAGTTCAGCCTCATCGTCAACATAGGGGTCAACCATTTTCAAGGACTGCAATGCCTCTTCCCTGCGGCCCTTCATAATCAGCCAACGCGCAGTTTCCGGCAGTCGGAGAAGGAAGGGCAAGATAACTATGGCGGGGACCGCTGCGATTCCCAGCATGATTCGCCAGTTAATGGAGTAGTCGACGTTAGCTAGCGACGCGGCGAACAAATAGCCAAGGATGCCGCCTACGACTGCGGCGACTTGGTACGCGACTAAGGCGGAACCTCGGGTGCGAGCCGCCACAGATTCAGCGATAAACACTGGTACCGCAACTAAGGAGACACCAATGGTGAGTCCGAGGAAGAGCCGGACCACCAAAAGCATATCGGCAGAAACGGCGAAACCCTGAAGGATACAAGTCACTGCATATCCGATGGCTACCCAAATAAGTGTGAGCTTCCTGCCAAAGCGATTGGCGATCCAGCCACCGATAAGGGCACCGATGAGTTCACCAATAACAAGCGTCGAGCTGACAGCTTCGACTTTAGAATCGCTGATACCCCAGTCTTCCTGGAAGTAGATTCCTGCGGCACCGATATTGCCGTTGTCGTATCCGTAAATAACACCCAAGGTTGCCGCGGTGATTGCGACCATGATGGCTGTGCGAGGCAACTTCTGGTCATCAGTGTCGGTGCTACGACTGGTGTCTTTGCTTTGAGACATCACGGTTCCTTTAGCGGGATCTATGTCTGTGAGCCTTCACCTTTCGAAGCGGTGATTCTTGCTGAAACGCAAATAAGCCTAAATATCTTGCCATTCAGGCTTATTTTTCCATACCTGCTGGTAGTAGTCCTTCATTTTCAGCTCCGCCGCCGCCGGTCCGTCCACCACGATGGTTGCGTGTGGATGTAGTTGCAGAGCCGATGACGGCACCATGGAGGAAACCGGCCCCTCGACTGTCGNAGCTACTGCAGCAGCCTTGTTCGCACCCCAAGCCAGGAGCAGCAAACTATCTGCCCGACGAATTGTNCCGATGCCCTGCGTCAACACATGTCGTGGAACTTGGNCGATGTCGTCATCGAAGAACCGAGCATTGTCCTCACGAGTCTGGTTAGTCAGCGTCTTGATACGAGTCGGCGATGCTAATGATGAGGTTGGTTCATTAAAGCCAATGTGTCCATCAGTCCCGACGCCCAGAATTTGAAAATCGACGCCACCAGCCCCAGCGATAGCTTCATCGTAGGCCAGACACGCGGCTTCAAGGTCTGGTGACCAACCGTCCGGTGTAGTCACCGCGTTGGGCGGGAAGTTCACTCGCCCCACGATCTCCCGATCCAGTACCGCTCGATACGACTCGGGATGGTCTTGCGGCAGACCAACGTATTCATCCAAGGCGAAGCCTCGTGCTTCAGCAAAGCTGACCGCACCGGCTTCGTACCTCTGCACCAGATAGTCATAGACCGGCAAGGGTGTGCTGCCGGTCGCCAGACCAAGAACCGTCGTGGGCTTTTTTGTCAACAATCTGACGATGGCCTCACCGGCTAGTTTGGCGCCGGCTGCCTGGTCTTCAACAATTACGATCTCCATGGCTGGACCTTAGTCATTTCACCGTGCCGTGTCGCGAAATCGGTGTTCCTACGGGCCCCGTTCATTGTTCAATACGATCCACGGCGAAAAACTCACCCTTGTCATGACGTCAGTGGCGTCTGACCATCAACTCTGGCAATCTCAAGTATTACTTAGCTCAAGGAGCAAGAAACTATGGCATCCAAGCCCCGCCAGATCACTCACAGCATCGCAATGGTGCGACCAATTGCGTTTCACTTCAATCAACAAACTGCAAAGAACGATTTTTTCCAACAAAAACTTAAGGAAAACTCCCAAGACATCGAAGCGAAAGCATTATTGGAGTTCGATGGTTTTGTCGCGAAGCTAGAGAGCAAGGGAATAAAGGTAAACGTTTTTCAGGACGATGACGCGATCTGGGAAACCCCCGACAGCATCTTTCCTAATAACTGGTTTGTGTCTCTCGAAGAGAACACTCTTGTGCTGTGTCCAATGTTTGCCGATGACCGTCGTCACGAGCGTACGAAGTTCCTGGGGCGGCTGGTCGCGGCAATTGATAAGCCTGAGTTGAAAATTGTTGACTACACCCACTACGAACGAGATCACCGCTTCTTGGAGGGAACCGGCGCGATGGTTCTTGATCGAGCGAATAAGAAGGCCTACGGCTGTTTGTCTGAGCGTTGCGACGAGGGCCTCTTGCGTCAGTTTTGCTCCGACTTCGGGTACAAAGCTGTTCCCTTCCATGGTTACCAGACCTATCAAGGCAAGCGAGTACCCATTTATCACACCAACGTCATGATGGCTATGGGCGAAAAGTTTGCCGTCATTTGTCTGTCAGCGATCGACGACGTCGATGAACGCAAGATGGTAGTGAAGGAAATTGAGGAGACCGGCAAGGAGGTTGTTGATATGACAGAAAGCGAAATCGACAACTTTGCGGGCAATGAGATCGAGGTCGAAGGCAAGGATAGTCAACGTTACACAGTCATGACCAACTCCACTTACAAGGTTTTGACTGAAGCTCAACGCGACGTTATTCAAAAATCTAGCGAACTAATTGTCGGAGATGTCGACACTATTGAGGACGTCGGCGGTGGCTCCGTGAGGTGCATGATCTCAGAATTGTTCTGATTGAGTTGCACCGATCGAAGTGGGCTTCCTTAACAAATTGTCGCTACCTCATGGATCCCAATACACGCTCCTGGTGAGGTTTATCTCTGACGCCGACATCACCGCCTCTGAGAGCTACTCAAGAACTACTCCCCGGTACTGATCATCTAGACGTGCTTATGGATCCTGAGATTCGTCTTTCCGGCTGTTCCCTCCGAACTAGTGGCTGGCCAGTCGTACATGAACTACACCGGTTTCACGAGTATGTTTGCTATCGGTTGGCGGCACAAAATTCGGGCATCATCAGGGCAATCCGCTACCAGGACAAACTCAATAAGTGAAACAGCACTATTCCAGTTAGAGTCTCCATCGAAGAGAAGCGACCGTTCAGATTCTAGGTTCAGGCATCTATTGTCGGTGCCGGCCGGTGAGGACTTGGCGTGCAACGACTAGTAAGCGTCACACTTCATCCTTCTCGACGGGTAATACTTCTAGCGTAGTTGCGCTAATCAGAAAGGGTAAAACAATGAAAATGCTCGCGACGGTGAATATCTCCAAAGGCTTTGCCACTTGGAAAGCCATGGCCGATAGCCTCAACCCGGAAATGGAAAAAGTTGGAGTATCCATGGTTTGGGCGGGAACCAATCCGGAAGAAACTCAGGTATTCATGGTGGTCGAAATGCAAGATCCAGAACAGATGAAGACTTTTGGTGAGCGGGAAGATATTGCCAAAGCCCGAGCCGAAGCCGGAGCCGACGTCGCCAGCACTACGGTCATCTCCCCTATCGGTGAGCATTGGATTCCCTGACTTGGATCTACGAGACTGATGGAGTGCGCCCACTGCATAATTTGGTCTGGTCACGTCACCGGAATGGCCGTGCCAGTCAGCGATATGCAGCGAGTGTCTACCAGCAAAGTGCTCTTTGACGGA
>PAAU01000072.1 GCA_002699445.1 Micrococcales bacterium
GTGGACGTCGGAGCCCACGCTGTACTGGGCGAAGGAGTACAGGTAGGAGATGACGTCGTCATCGGCCCCGGAACGGTGATCGGTCACGTTGGTTTCGGCTACGCGCGCGAGGCTGATGGGACTCCCGTCTTAGTTCCTCACAGTGGCGGAGTACGAATCGGAGATCGCGTGGAAATCGGAGCTAATACCGCCATCGATAGAGGAACCATCGATGACACCATTATTGAGAATGATGCAAAGATCGACAATCTCGTCCACATCGCACACAACTGTCATATCGGAGCCGGAGCTTTCGTGATCGCCACCGCGATCCTGTGTGGCGGAGTCAAAGTAGGGGATCAGGCGTGGGTTGCACCCAACGCCGCTGTCCGTGAACAACTCTCAGTCGGCGAGAGCGCAGTAGTTGGCTTATCTGCCACTGTCGTCAAGGATGTTCCAGCTAATACAACGGTCGCTGGATCACCCGCCAAGCCGGTTTCGCCCCCATGACTCTGGGAAGCGAGACCAACGTCAACAGCGACCGGAACGAAATAGGAGTATCCAAAGAATGAGGATGGACATAGC
This sequence comes from Micrococcales bacterium, assembly GCA_002699445.1. GTDB lineage: Bacteria > Actinomycetota > Actinomycetes > S36-B12. The sequence continues at coordinate 565 of PAAU01000072.1, forward strand.
AGATGCAAGGATCCTAGTGCTGGCTCCTCATACCGACGATGGTGAGTTGGGGGCCGGTGCTTCAATCGCAAAATGGATTCGCGGCGGTAATGACGTTTACTACGTTGGGTTCTCCGCCTGCGAAACCATCCAGCCTGCAGAACCAAAAGATCTCTTGCGCATCGAATGCCTCTCGGCAACACAGCAGTTGGGCATCGATAAAGAAAAGCTGCGGATCCTCGACTTTGAAGTTCGACACTTCAACAGGGACCGGCAACGCGTGCTTGACACTATGGTCGAGCTCAATAAGGAGCTTCAACCAGATCTGGTGATCGTCCCGTCCAGTGATGACACCCATCAAGACCATTCCGTTGTCTTCGACGAATCTCGGCGTGCGTTCAAGCAAACACGGATGCTGGGCTACGAGGTCCCTTGGAATAACTTCCGGTTTGAGACCACTGCTTTTGTTCCAGTTCAGCATCAAGACATGGCGGCCAAAATGAAGGCACTTGCCGAGTTTCATTCGCAAGACAAACGTGAATATATGAATCCTGCCTACCAAGAGGCACAACTTCGTTTTCGCGGCGTACAGGCTGGGGCTGAGTTGGCGGAGGCTTTCCAGGTCCTGCGCTGGTACCTATAGAGGTCTTGTCGTCACTCGTCCCCACTGGAGATATCTAGCAAATAGACCGCCCTCTCTCCATAGCCCTGCCAACCACGGCACGTCCTACCAGCCACACTGGACCTCGATCTATCCCTTAGCCTCGAGGGATGCAGTTTTTGTTCAATACGATGCTTGTTCTGCACTTCGTTGGCATCGCTTCGCTGTTGGGTTCTGCGATTGTTCAGGCCAAGCCGCCACGGTCGATCACCCCTGGATATCTTCATGGGGCGCTCACGATGCTCGTCACCGGACTTGCACTCGTCGGGCTGACTTACCCACTTGGCGGAGAACCGGACAATGCCAAAGTCGCCGTGAAACTCGCTGTACTTATCGTCATCTTGGTTCTGGTCTTTGTGAATCGGGCGAAGGAGCAGATAAGCACTGGTGTGTGGGCCAGCATCGCCAGCCTCACCACGCTGAACATTATCTTGGCCGTCTTTTGGACTTGATCGCTATCTTCTTGAGTTGCTTACTTCTGAAGCTCGCTCGGCTCAGTCCCACGCTTTAGTTTCTGTTCACAAGTTGTTCCGCCACCCGAACTGCTGCGGCACCGTCGCCGTAGAGGTCTCGAGGCGACATAACCTCCGGTGGTTGAAACAACCAGGTACCGGGTTCGGCAATGTCGGAATCTAGCTTGTTCCAACCAGTGTCGAGAAGTTCCACCCATTCGGTTTCTGTCCGAAGCGTGGTACAGGGAGTCCCCAGCAGATACGCCTCCTTTTGCAGGCCGCCACTGTCAGTCACGACACCTGCCGCTCCCGCCACCGCAGCCACCATCTCGGGATAGCTAAAGGGCACCGTCGGTACCACCGCACCGCGCGCTAATTCCAGTCCCTGAGTCTGCGCTTTTTCCGCGAGCCGCGGATGCACTGCGAGCACCACCGGTACCGGCTGGGCTTGCAAGCCCCTGACGATAGCTTCCAATCGATCCGGTACATCAGTATTTTCTGCTCGATGGATTGTCGCGACCAAGTACGGTTCGCGCGGGTCCACCCCATCGGGTAACTGGAGAGTCGCGGCCTTGGCCACTCGCAGACATACATCGGCCATAACATCACCGACTAACTCACTTCGGCCACCAATTCCTTCACGATCCAGATTTGCCATCGCCGTAGCCGTCGGTGCCAGTAGGAGATCAGAAGCATGATCAGTTAGTACGCGGTTATGCTCCTCGGGCATCGCTCGGTTGAAGGACCGCAAACCTGCTTCTAAATGAGCGAGTGGTTGGTGTAGCTTCACCGCAACCACCGCCGCCGCCAATGTGGAGTTTGTATCCCCATAGGTCAGCACCCAGTCGGGTTGCTGACGTTGCAGCACTTCTTCCAGGCCCTCCATCATTCGACCCGTCTGAGCGCCATGGTCAGCCGAGCCAATCTCCAAATTCACGTCCGGACTCGGTATCGTCAGTTCATCAAAGAACGACTGCGACATTCGCTCGTCGTAATGCTGTCCAGTGTGGACAATCACGTGGTCCGCAGCGACCTGTTCCAACGCTTCCGCCACTGGAGCTAGCTTCACGAACTGCGGCCTTGCCCCCACGACACTAACTACTCGCACGATTGGACCATACCTGCCCACCGCACTTTCATAAGTCTTCGCCCCGAAGTGTCGCCATGGCGATCCAGCCTGCCCTGATCGTGAAGTGACTTTGCCTGAGATTCACGGTACTTAGGCCAGGTACTCTAAGGGAATGGCCCTTTACACATGTTCAAACTGCGATATGTCCGTCAAGACTACGTGTGGCTCGTGCGGCGCGGCTCTGGTCGATGACAAGTTAACGAAAGATGATGGCTCAGTTGTGGAAATCTCTCAATGCCCCAACGGCCACGGCAAGGTCAAGTCGCCACAGTGTTGCGGCGCTGACATGTCCTGCTCGGTTTAGTCCGACTCGTCTCGTTGTGGCTCGATTCGTTCAACGTCCAAAATGGGTCTAAGCCCATCGCGGTTGCGCCGATCAGCAGCAGTAGCGGCACTTCCCATCAAGGCGCTCGGACGCAGCGCACATTCTCAGTTAGCACGGATAACTCGTGCCGACTACGAAGCGCAAAAGCGACAGGCGCGAGCTGACACGGCAGCGGACACCAGAGCAGTCCTCGGTCAGCTCAAGGGCGGTGCTCTCAAGGTGGGACAGCTGCTTTCCACCGTCGATTCACTATTCCCACAGGACCCAGAAGGCTCTTGGCGAGAAGCACTCACGGCACTACAGGAAAATAATCCCGCTCTGCCATTCAGCGAAGTGGAACCGGTTTTGGTGGCGGAGCTAGGCCCAGGCTGGCGCGAGAGTTTCCAGACCTTCGATGAGGATGCCGTTGCCGCCGCTTCACTGGGGCAAGTGCACCGGGCGCAGTGGCTAGATGGCAACGAAGTCGCAGTGAAGATCCAGTACCCGGGAGCAGCCGAAGCGCTCGCAGCGGACGTCCGTAGCTTGGCGTTGGCGCTTCGGCTGACGTCGTTGGTAGCTCGTGGGGTCTCCATGCCACCGTTGATCGTGGAGTTGCGAACCCGGCTAGCTGAGGAACTCGATTACCAGCGTGAAGCTCAGCATCAACGCAGGTTTGCGAATGCCTACCGACAGGATCACGAAGTCATCATCCCCGAAGTCGTGGCAGCGACTCGACGCATTCTCGTATCAAATTGGCTCGACGGCCGAAGTTTTCCGGAACTCGCATTATCAGGTACGGCAGCGGAGAGGGATCTGGCTGGAACGCAATACCAAAGATTCTTTCTCACTTCCCCGCGACAAGTAGGGCTACTTCATACTGATCCGCATCCAGGAAACTTTCGCCTGACCGCGGACAACAAGCTTGGGGTCATGGACTTTGGCTCCACTTTAGTGATGCCCGGAGGACTTCCGACTAGTTTCGGTGGACTGATCGGGTCCACACTCTCTGGAGATCCAGTTCAGGTCGAGCGCAAACTTCGCGAAGGCGGATTCATCAAGCGCGGTGCCCACCTTAATGTGGAAAAACTTATGGACTACCTGTCTCCCTTCTCCGAACCAGCGCGTCACGACGAGTTTTATTTTTCTCCTGACTGGCTCCGCGAGGAGTTCTCTCGAAGCAACGACCCTCGAAATCCGGACTTTGCAGTTGCCATGAAACTGAACATGCCCGCGGAACTATTGTTTACCCATCGAGTGTGGCTTGGGGTGGTCGGCGTGCTCAGCGGGCTACACGCTACGGTTCCTGTGCGCCCCGAGCTCGAGGCGTACCTTCCTGGTTTCGCTGCCGCTCTGAATCCGGCAGCACGGCCCTAAGCGATCGATATCAATGAATTTTCCGCGTCTAGAATAAGGCTCTCGAAAGTCGTCACGAGCGGGTCACCTGAAGCCAATCCAATACTGAAATTCACCCGACCTTTCCCGAGCGTCAGCTTCATCGCTGGCAAGTCCTCGGCGAGTTGGTCTCTCACATGTCGATGCGAAGACTCATCCCCAAAACCCACAATCATCAGTGAATCTTCGGAATTCCTTGCCAATAGATCGCCAAGATTTGAGCTACGTCGAGCAACGTCAGCGCTAGCAGCAATGAGTTCATCAGTGTAGGACAAGCCGTAGTCGTCGCCCAGATCAGTGAAGTTGTCCAGCCGCAGCACGGTCACCCAGACAGGTTCTTGCATCCGATTCGCACAGGACGCGATCGACGGCACCAGCGGTTGGAGTCCGCGTAACGTCAATGCTCCGCTCACTTGATCTCTGTTAGCCCCCTGCTTCAGCGCAACTCGCTCATCCGCCAACGCGGCCACGGTGATGAGCCGTAGTTTCAACAGAATCAAACTGCCGCCTACGGCTATGGGTCCGGCGAGGAACCACCTGGCATCTTCTATTCCGTAACTCGCCATCTCCACGCAATAAATGATGACCAGTCCAATACCGCCAATAATTGCCGGGCGCCATCGCATGGTGAAGGGCGCGTATATGGCAAGCAGTATCGTGCTCGAATTGAAGGCCGACTCGTCGGATCCAGCATTAGCAAGAATCGCGAGTACACCTACCTCGATTACGACAACAGCGATCCAGATCCAACTTCTTGCGGTTGCGCTCACAGTACTTCGGCCTAGACCAATGCCCAAGATCAGCCAGATGACGGACATGGGTATTTGGTAGATGACGTCAACAGAATCTCTGCCGAAGAGAATGAGTTCGACGACGCTTAGCAGACCAATGCTGATACCTAGGACCGCGATCGCCCAAGGGATATCTCGGATAATTATGGCATTCCGAATTGCTTCGAAAGATTCGTTGGCGGTGCGTTGGGCGCCGAAGCTCACCTTTGTTTGCTCGCGTTTCCGAATCTGTGATTTCGATTCCTCAACTCCCATGATTACTCCGATTCGTTCCAGTCTTTCGCTTACCCAATCGGGATGAAACTGCTGCGGCCAGGGGATCAGCTTGGCCACCGTAAGCCCCAGGAACACTAGCGAGTTAAAGGCCACGGCAGCAGCCAGGACCTGAAACCACGTTGCGGCTAGGACATCTTGAGAAAAAGGATGCCGGCTGTCACATTCATGGTGTGGCACCGTTCGATTTCGCATGATCGACATGACCCCAGCTGCTCGAACGACCGAGGGCAATATCAAAGAGACATTTCGCAAAAACAGCTTGCAGGAATGCTTGGTAGATAAGTTCGGGCACGATTACTAGCGCAGTCAGCCGTGCTCGCCATCCATCTGCCCACACGGTGGCCACTCGTTCAAAAATGAAAATAATCCCGACGATGACCCAGAACGGAAACCAGATCCAACTGTCTACTGATAATGCCGTAACGATCATCAAGATGAAAAAGAGGTATAGGGCAAGGGTTCCGTAACCCAAGCCGATTTGTTGGCCCCAGTACCGCAACGTCGCCCCGGTGAAACCATAAGCCGCCAAATTTTCCAATGCGCCACGCATCCATCGCGTCCGCTGTACCCAGAGATTGCGCCAAGTGGGCATCAACTCAGTTGTGTCTCGACACTCCTGAGGCGAAGTCATACTGCCACCCAGAGAGCGCAGTGCCAACGTGAGTTCATTGTCTTCAGTCAGAGCAGCGGTGTCGTAAACGCGCCCCGTCTCGCCTGGGATAAAGACACCCCGTGCCGCTGCGACATCCAGCAGGACATCCGCACGAAAAATAGACGCGGTCCCGGTCAGAACGAACACGCGACCGTGGCGAGACTTTAACTGGCGGGAGTAACGGTTGTACTCGTTGCGCTGCATCTGCCCGATAAACCCGTGCCCATCCTCGCCGTAGAAGATGCCACCCACGGCCGCTAACGCCGGATCTTTTGAAAGTCTGCCGACCCCCACCTCGAGAAAGCGGGGGTTCAAACTCGTATCAGCGTCCATGACCATAACTACGTCGTGGGAGTCCGTCCGGGGCAAAATCCGCGCGAGAACCTGATTGAGTGCACCACCCTTTTTGTGGGCATTGTTCACTGTCTCAAATACTTCCGCACCCATAGTCAAGGCCACGTCAACAGTTCCGTCCGAGCAGTTATCTGCCACCACGATGATGCGATCAGGTTGTCTGGTTTGTTCCCCCAGAGTTCGCAATGTCTCTGGCAGTGAGACCTCCTCATTGTGAGCGGGGACCAAGACTGTCAACTTAAGTTCCGCTCCGGGTGGCCGATTGGGACCTGCGGAACGGAACACCCCCAAGAGCTCGCGTCGCTTAGTCACCGTAAGAAGAGCATCGATGCCCTCAAAGAGCACTGCTGCCAGCGCGACGGCGATAAGAACAAGTGCCGTGGCTAGTAAAATCTCACTCGGGGGCATCTCAGCAGATACAAGGAAGTTAAGCGGACCAAGACTCTTCTCTACGGGAGGTTGCGGCTCAGCCCGGTCTGCCACGAGTAAACTCAGTGCAGCAATGATGAGGGCAATCACTACAACGATCCCGCTAACGATTAACACGGTGACGCGGTCAAATAGCAAAGATGGCTTGGTTACCGTGACTCGGTAGGCATCATCTGCGGCAAACGCCTCCAGCGCATGTCGTTCTTTATCGTTCATTACTGCTGTTCAACCTAGAGTTTTGTTTGCAATGTGGGACGGCGTCGTCACTCAAAAGTAGCGAAAAGCTCTGTGGTTAAAGACTCGAGAAAAGTTATTGCGGGTCCCAAGGACTTAGGTGACCTTGATTTTGCCTTTCATCCCGCCTTGGGCATGTCCGGGTACGGTGCACTTGTATTTGACCTTGCCCTTGGTGAGCTTCACCTGGACTTTCTTAGTGCAGTTGCTGCATATTTTGGTTTTTGCCGCACCGACCTTCAAATCATGTTGCATTGACGTGTTATTGACGTACGTGAAAACGTAACTGCCCGCCTTCAGTTTCTTTGGCATCGGTCGTAACTCACCGCGTCTTTTCTCAAAGTAGGCAAACATATCCGTCTTAGGAGTCTCGACCTTGATCTTGGTTTTCTTGCTCTTCGCGGGGGCGGAGGAGTCTGGTACTGCGACCGCAGAGCCCGCACCCATCGCTGCAAAAGCTAGGCCAAAACCAGCTACGGACATCACAACTTTTCTCGACATCTTCGCTCCTCGCTCGACTAAATCCTACAGACCAAACCGACGGACGCGACTCAGCATACGTTCCCCACATCGCCGATCTTCCGGTTCAGTGACAGACTTAGAGAGGAGCCGACATGAATGAAAATGCCCTCTGGGAGCAATGCACTACTGACCTCTACGTCAGTCTTGGGGTCTCCACTCGCGCATCTGACGATGAAATCCAGTCGGCCTGGCGCACTGCAGCACGTCAGAACCACCCCGATAGCGGGGGTGACGCCCAGCAATTCGCCGAGGTACATCTGGCGTATTTAGTCCTTAGTGATCAGAGCCAGCGAAATGCCTACGATCGTCACCGACTCACCGAACTCGCTGCTGACGGAAAGGCACTTGAGTCGACGTCGGAACCGGAATGGGACGGACGGTCCTCGACCTATGAGCGTCCTCGAACGCTCTGGCTCCTCGCGGCAATCGCTTTGCTGGCCGTCATCGGCTCCTATATCTGGCCGGGATTCACCGTCGTCACCGGTATCGCGGTCGGAATAGTAGTGCTGAGTAGATACCAAAAAATGGGCTTCGGTCTTACCCGGCGTCGTTAGTCGACCGGGGCGAGTGTGCTTTCTTCTCGTTGCTGATTCGGACGCCGAAATAGAAGGCGAGTAAGCACTAANGACNCNCCGAGCCACATCAATCCCAGGCACCATCCNGCGAACACATCNGTGGGCCANTGCACACCCAGCACTAGCCTGCTGAGGCCGATCGACACTCCAAAGATCATGATTGGCATGCCTACCCACCAGCGGACTATTCGTGGAAGTAAGACCAACGAGACGAGACCTATGGCAACCCACACGGTGATTCCAGCTTGGGAGTGCCCCGATGGAAAAGAAAGAGACTCTTCAAGTTGGTAGGTCCCGTTAGTCGGTGGGCGCTGTCGGTCCACCAGCGTTTTCACAACCGTATTGATCGCCGCTCCACCCACTGCGCTCAGCGCCAAGAAACTTGCCGCCACCGTCGGTAGCGGAACCGGGGAACCAAACTTTCCCCACACTAGTAACCCGAGCGACACCACAAAGACCGTCAATGTGGCAAAAAAGACGCCGCCCACAAAATGGCAAAACTCACTCACAGTGACGAGCCAGGGGTAATCCACGCCAAGGTCAAAGAAGGCTTTCCCCCATGACTCATCCAGAGCAGTCGTCATATCTGGGGCTGAGATCACGACCCACGCCACGGCGGCAAAACCCAACCCCGCGACAATCGCAAGTGTCGACCCCACTCTTGCGATGCGCGCCCAATCCAACGTCTCAGTCACGGTCGAACGGTAGCGCTCACAGGGTCGAACTGCCACGTACCCACCGAAATGCCAGATAGCCAGGAACAATCACGTCAGAATGACGATGTGCAACTGCTCAACTCGCTGAAGCGCTCCGCTCCAGCCAAATCCGAAGTCGCGCAACAGTTTCTAACTCGCTATCAGCGCTTCAGCCGACCCCTCATCATTACTTCCGCACTCATTCCGCTGATCTTTACTCAGGAGAACAGCGGTCGAGTGGGGGAAATCATTGCCATCGCTTCCTGGGTGGTATTCCTCGTTGATCTTTCTATTCAAATGCGCTTCCGCGTTCGTTACCTAAAGTCATGGGTGGGAATCCTAGATCTGAGCATCGTTATTGTCACTTCCCCCTGGTATCTCCTTCCCGGTGTGGACGGTGGTGGAATCGTTGTACTCGCCCGACTGGCCAGGCTGGCCCGGTTGCTCGTAATCGCCAAGGGGGCCCAGCACATCTTCGCGCGACTAGGTCGAGCTGCAATTATCGCGGTAACCGCGGTCTTGCTTTTGGCATTTGTGGCCTACGAAGCCGAAAACGGAGCCAATCCCGAGGGAATCGTCAACCCGGAATTCGCATCCTACGGGGATTCAGTCTGGTGGGGCTACGTCACGCTCACCACCGTTGGTTATGGCGATATTGTTCCGGAGACTGTGACCGGTCGAATAGCTGGTGGCGTGATTATGACTTTAGGTATCGCTCTCCTAGGCGTGCTCGCTGGCTCGTTAGCGTCATTTTTCCGGATAGCTCCCACTTCCAGCAGCTCCGCTCCCCCGGAAACGGAATCGACCGAAGGCTCCACTACTTCGCCAGACGCAACCTCTGGCGAAATGAGCGAGGGACCGCCATCTCTTGATGACGCTGATCTCTCTGCTCTGAGGAAGGAAGTTGTTGATTTGCGCAGTGAAATTCGGGAACTCACGAAACTACTCAACCACTCCACTGAGGCACCTGCCTCCGTTAAAGCAGCTGACGAAAGTTGACCGTGTCGATCGCCACCAGCATCGGTGAGAAAATTCATTAGCTGGGAGGCGCGGCTCTCGGCCGTACCCTAATCTTTAACTGTGACCGAATCCGGATCCGACGCAGACCCGAACGCAACGTCCAAGCCCACCCAATCAACCTCAAACATGGTGATCGAAGACCCCAAGCGGCTTCGACTCATTCTGGTCGTGGTCTCGCTTTCTTTGATGATGGTCATCTCCGGTGTAAGCGGTCTCAATGTCGCGCTACCGGACCTCGCACTTTCTACCGGAGCCACCCAAAACCAACTGCAATGGATCGTCGACGCCTACACCGTAACTCTCGCCGGTTTACTGTTCATCGCAGGAGCGATCGGCGACCGTTTTGGGCGTCGGCTGCTGTTAATAGCCGGGCTGATCATCTTCGGAGGCGCAGCGGCGGTCGCCTTTACGGTTTCAGACCCCACTACTCTCATCGTTCTGCGAGCCGTGATGGGGATCGGTGCTGCGGCAGTAATGCCCACCACCCTCTCAATCATTACAACGTCATTTCCGGAGGAACGTCGACCTCAGGCAATCGGTATCTGGGTCGGAGTCGCCGGTGCCGGTGCTGTTTTGGGCCTGCTCATGTCTGGCCTCCTACTGGAATGGTTCTCTTGGAGTTCCTTCTTCGCGCTCAATGTTGCGTTGGCACTGGTGGCCCTGCTCGGCGCCTTTACCGTGATACCCAACTCAGTCGATAGTGACCCACCTGCTCTAGACAGCATCGGAGCCATCCTGTCTTTTCTCGCAGTAGCGGGTCTGGTGTTCGGAATCATTGAGGGCCCGGTTTCGGGATGGGTTTCATGGCAAGTTCTGGTTCCCCTATCAATCGGATTAATTTCCGGCGTCCTCTTCGTCTGGTGGGAATCACGAGTTGAATCGCCTCTCCTCGATCCCCGTCTGTTTAAGCTTCGTGGCTTCTCTACTGGCTCTGCCTCTAACGCCATTCAGTTCTTCGCAGCTTTCGGCTTCTTCTTCACAATCATGCAGTTCTTGCAGTTCGTAGTGGGCTACTCGCCACTGCAGGCAGCAGCCGCAGTTCTTCCCATGGCCGTAGTGCTGATACCGCTTGCTCGCAACGCTCCGTTGATCTCACAAAGGTTCGGATATAACAGGATTGGAAGCCTCGGTCTGCTGAGTTTGAGTCTCGGGCTGCTCATTCTGTCTTTTACGCTCTCCACCGACTTCTCCTACTGGGCATTCCTCGGCGGGTTGGTGTTCTTCGGTATCGGTATGGCACTGGCGGGGGCACCTGCCACGACTGCCATCACCTCCTCACTGCCGTCATCGAAGCAGGGAGTCGCTTCCGCCATGAACGACACTGCACGTGAGTTCGGCAGCGCCTTGGGAATCGCAGTTTTGGGTAGCGTTCTCAATAGCGTCTACCGTTCGGACGTCACTGCCGCCGTCGGAGATCTACCCCAACAGGCCGCAGCCGCAATCGAGTCCTCCATCGCAGCCGCTGGGCAAATCGGGGAGCAGTTGGGGCCGAACGGGGCGCAGATTATCGCCGCTGCCAACGAAGCCTTCGTCTCCGGTGCAGCCGGGGCGCTACGAGTGGCCGCCGCGGTCGTTGTCATCGGGGCTCTCTTCGTATTCCTGCGTGCACCGCGCCGTGGTGAGCACTAGTGCTAAACCGGATACTCCGTCGCCGCCTACCTATCTGACGAGACCCTCCGGGTGGCAATGTAAGGGGCTGATGGACCGCGCAAGGAACGAAATGCACCCTCGGCAAATCCCCGCCGCGAAGTTGCATGCGCTCTCGCTACACTGCACTGTTGAGGCGCAACTGTTGGGCGCAACGGTAGTGAAAGGTAGGAGAATCCATGAGGCAAAATGGAGCTACTTTTCCTTTTGCAATCGAATCAAAATATCGACCACTTCTGGCTCCAATCGGCGTAACCGCGGACCGAGCTTGGGCCCGGATAGGTTCGGATCGGCTTACGGTGAAATTCGGTTTTCTCGGCTGTACTACGCCTCTCGCCAACATCACGTGCGTCGAAATCACGGGGCCCTACAAGGCCTACCGGGCGATTGGGGCCCGTGGCTCCTTCGCCGATAGCGGCGCTACCTACGGTTCGACAACCACCGGCGGAGTCTGCATGGAGTTCACGGAGCCAATCTCAGCGCTCGATCCCACCGGCCACGTTCGCAATGAAGCACTCACGGTGACGGTCGCCGATCTCGATGGCTTTGCCGCCGCTCTACGCAAGGCGACTGGGCTGGGATAACCCTCGGGGAGGGTAGCCGGACCAGCTCGGCACCAGCCTGTAACAATGTACGGGTGCGCCATGATGAGACAACTTACAAAACTGACAACAATGCTGCCATCTACGAACAGCAGTGGCTCCCGGACGGTGAGCCGCGAGCGGTAGTTTGCCTGGTCCACGGCCATGGCGAGCACTCGGGTCGCTACAACAACGTGATCGACGTCCTAGTTGATCAACAGGATTTAGCCGTCTTGTCGTTCGATCTGCGTGGGCACGGTAAGTCCAGTGGTACACGAGGTGATCTTCGATTCGATGACGCAATGGACGATATCGACCACCTCCTGGACCGGGCTCGTGCCCAATTCCCGACCAAGCCGATCATCCTGTACGGCCACAGCTTAGGTGGCCTGCTTACGATGACCCACATGTTGGAGCGCCGCCCAGAGGTCACTGCCCACGTTGTTACCGCACCGCTGCTCGACACCCAGCTTCGGGAGCAAACGGTCAAGGTCGCTCTCGCCAATGTCCTCGGTAGCGCTCTGCCGGGGCTCACTCTGGGCACCGGTGGCGATCCGACCGGAATCAGCCGCGACGAAGCGGAAGTCAAGGCCTATGTCGACGACACCATGGTGCATGACAAAGCATCGTTCGCATTCGCCAAGCAATCCCTAGCTGCGATGGCAGACATGCAAGAGACCACGGAATACCCCGTACCGCTGCTTATGCTCCACGGTACTGGTGATATCTGGACCATCCCGGCGGCTAGCCGCGAGTTTGTCGAGCGCGTTGACGGCGACCTCACCCTCTACCAATACGAGGATCTCTACCACGAGTTGCACCATGAACTCGAGAAGGATCAAATCCTCGGTGACATCGCCGACTGGCTCAACGACGTCCTGGACAACTAGCCGGGTGCAGGGCCAGCGGTGTTCACGATGTGCGCCAGCTGAAGCCTAATCTCCAACGATCCAATACCGACTCGGGCCGCACCTGCTTCACGACCTTGCCGCCAGCTCGCGTCCACTGGTTGTCTTGCCAACGGAACTTCACTTTAGTCAAATTCGCGGCGTCGCCCTTCCGTTCCCCGCGATACATCAAGACTTTGGGCGTTCCTTGGCTGATCACGCTCCGAAAACCCTGGCCCTTTTGGTCAGCCCCCAGACCACAAACTCGCCAGGTCAAGCCGCCCTGCGGTTTGGGAACTGCCGTCAGTTTGCCCGCCGAGTAGTTCCAGATCCGATATCGAGTACACCGACCCGCGGAAAGTCGCACCACCACATCACTCCCCGATCGGTTCACTACTGGAGCCACACCTTCCAGTCGCTTTCCGGGGCTCATATCGCTGGCTCCACGCCACGGCATGCTCACTGTCGCGGACTCTTTTGCAGCGGTAGTTATCGAAACTTGAGTCCGCTCGCCCGATTCATCCGTGCTGAGCATGACTTCATCCGGTCGGCCATCACCGTCAACATCCACATCTACTGCGAAGCTTCCGCCGTAGCTTCCCGTAGCCGGCATAGCGACTAGCAGCCCCCCGGCGAGCGACAACGCCAGGGAACCAAATCCCATCTGTAACAGCCGCATAGCTACTCCCAGCCAAGAAAACCCGTGCGGTCTCAACCACCAGAACCTCATTGTGCGCGAATAGACCGAGAAATTGGGTTTCAGTGGCTCGGTTGCACCTACTGCACCAAATCTCCCCACCTAGTTACCCGAATAACGGATATCGTAATCCAGAGCCTCAAAAGAAGAAACTCCCGACAAAACATCTTCGGGTTTGCCATTGCTCTCGCGTCCTGGCCACCTAGGTCACTATCTTTGCCAGTGTCAACGAGATAAAGGATGAGCGTGGATGAAGTTCTGGGCACGGCCCGCTTCCAAGACCAGTTGCAGCGGATTTCGTTGGAAACGGGGCGACCCGTGCCGGATTTGCAAGCAGAGGCCCGCGCAGACCTCAAAGAGATGGCTACGCGCCCGGGTAAAGTCACCGTTGCTGCCTGGGATCGCTTCTGCCGATGGATCGCTCGCGCGTACCGGTTAGATTTCGATCCAGAGGCTATTCAATACCTACGTGACCTGAATCGCTCATCATCACTAATCTTTCTGCCTAACCACCGTTCCTACCTCGACCCGCCAGTGCTTCGCTCTGCCCTCCACCAGTTTGGCTTTCCGCCAAACAACACCATCGGTGGATCAAACTTGGCGCTGTGGCCCGTTTCACTAATTGCACAGCGCAATGGAACCGTTTTCATGCGGCGAGAGTTCCGTGACGATCTCGTGTACCGGGCGGTATTCAAGCGCTATATCGCCTACTTGATTCAAAATAAGAAGAACTTGGAGTGGTACATCGAAGGAGGGAGAACTCGGACTGGAAAATTGCGACCACCCCGATACGGGGTGCTTAAGTATGTGATGGACGCTGTCGAAGAGGAGCAACCTGAAAATGAGGTTTACGTCATCCCGACATCTATCATCTACGACGCACAACATGAGGTAGGTGCCATTTCGGCGGAAGAGATGGGCGGTTCTAAGTCGCCAGAAAGCCTTAAGTGGCTATATCAATTCTCCCGCTCGCAATCTACCCGCCTAGGAAAAGCTCACCTTCGCTTCGGTGAACCGCTGTCGCTCGGCGATGCCATCGATCTCACGCGTGATTCGGAAGGCAGTCCGCGCCCACGACTCGCGATAAATATGGTGGCCTTCGAGGTCGCGAACCGCATCAACGCAGTCACACCAATAACGCCATCAGCTCTAGTCACTTTTGCGCTGCTGGACAACGGTGCTCGAGCCATCACTATTTCCGAGGGTCGTCAAATTTTGGAACCGCTGATGACCTACATTGGCCGCCGGCAGTTTCCCATGACGGGAAACATTGACTTATCGAGTCACGGCTTACTACGCGATTCGATTGCCAATCTGGTGGATAAGGGTGTTGTCAATCTCTACGAGGGAGGCAAGGACCAGATTCTCTACATCGACTTAGAACACCAACACGAAGCAGCGTTCTACCGGAACACCATCATCCACTTCTTCGTCAATCGGGCGATCACGGAGCTTTCTGTATTGAAGGCTCTTGAGGAGGACGCCGACGAACTCGTCATGGCTGTATGGGACAACGCGCGCCGACTCAAGGATTTACTGAAGTTTGAATTCTTCTTTCCTCGCACGGAAGAATTCGCCGAACAGATCGCGGATGAGTGCTCCCTGATCTACCCCGATTGGCAGCAATCGGACTTTACGAAAGCAGACCTACGAAGGATGCTTCACAAAGAAAGATTGCTACTGTCCCACCGGGTGGTCGGGCCCTTCTTAGAGTCTTATGCCTTGCTGGCCGAAGAACTCGCCAAACTTGACGACTTCGTCCGAGGAGATGAGGAGCAACTCGTCAGCCAATGCATAGGCGTTGCAAAGCAAATGTGGTTGCAGCAGGATTTGCACTCGGCTGAATCAATTTCCAAGGATTACTTCAAAAACGCCTTCGCTTTAGTCGAGAACTTGGGGTTAATCGGGTCCGGTGAACCTGGTCTGCAAAAACGCCGTCAAGACTTTGCTAACGAAATGCAAGAACTTGTCGAAAGGATCTCCAAAATCCGCAGGATAGATCAGGAAAATCGCGGAGCCAATGAAGTTGAAATAGCGACGGCGGCTACTGATGTCTAACATCGCCTCGCTATTGGATCGCATTGAAAGCGCACCCGAGGGACACCAAATAGGTGCGTTCTTCGATTTCGACCAAACAATCGTCGACTGCTACTCCGCTTCAGTTTTTTTCCAACCACGCACTCGTACAGGTGACCTGGGTTTCACCCAACTCGTCGAGTCCCTCACCGAGCGTCGAAGCTCTTCTCGTCGCGGGAGAGACATATCCGAGCTAATACGGATTGGCGCCTCACGACAAACCGGAAAAGAGGTCGATTCTCTGAGCGACCGCAGCCGAGAGGTTTTCGAGACACAACTGAGCCATCTGGTTTATCCGGAGGCTCGGATGTTGATCGATGCGCACCATCGGATGGGGCATACGGTCGTTATCGCGACATCTGGGCTTCGTCCGATGATCCTTCCGGCTGCTGAGGATCTAGGTATCGAGAATGTGATCGCGACCGAAATGGTTATCGATCAGTACGATCGCTACAGCGGCGCACTCGACTCTCCCGTTCGTTGGGGTAAAGATAAAGCTGCCGCGGTCAAGCAGTTTGCGCGAAAGAAAAGACTTCAACTCAAGGAGTCGTTTGCCTACGCCAACGGTGCTGGTGATATCTCTTTCCTGGATCTGGTTGGAAACCCCTGCGCAATCAATGCCGACAGCACGCTAAAGCAGACAGCCAAAGAGCGGGGTTGGCCCTCGGCTCGACTAGATCGACCGCCACAGGATCGGCCAATCGACCTAGTACGCAGTGCAGCCGCTGTCGGCGCCTTTAGTGCAGTAGTGGCCGCCGCCGCCGGAGTGGGAATCGCTCGAGGCAGTCGATCGGCAGCAGCTAACTTCGCCTCTGGACTTGGTGCCGATGTGATGCTGCGAACAGCCGGAGTGACCCTCAACATAGTAGGCGAAGAGAATTTGTGGTCACGCCGACCGGCCGTTTTCTTGTTCAACCACCAAAGTCAACTGGACGCCCTAGTGCTCGCTGCCCTGCTGAGGGAAAACTTCACAGGTGTAGCGAAGAAGTCGTTAGAAAAGGATCCAATTTTTGGCCCTGTGGGGTGGATGGCAAACGTCGCGTATATCGACCGCACCAACAACGTCAAGGCGCGTGAGGCGTTAGAACCGGTTGTCGCAGCTCTCAAAGACGGGCGATCCTTAGCAGTCGCACCCGAAGGAACCCGCTCACCTACCCCTCGGCTCCTTCCGTTCAAGAAGGGTCCATTTCACATCGCGATGCAGGCGGAAGTGCCTCTCATCCCCGTTGTCATGCGCAACTGTGGCGAGATCATGGCAGCACATTCCTATGTTGTACATCCTGGCGTCGTGGACGTGGCCGTGTTGCCCCCAGTCGAGACCAAAGGCTGGGACTTAGCTGATCTAGACGATCACATCACTCAAGTTCGTGACATGTACTTGAAGACACTGTCAGATTGGCCCAAGAGCGACTAAGGCTAGGGCTGCGGCGGTCCCCACTCGTAGGGGTCGTAGCGCGCCTCTGCCGCGGTGACGGCATCTTCGAGAGTGAAGGCACCCTCGGTCAGCGGCTTGCCGACAATGACCGCCACCAGTCCCTGCGGGTTGAGTGGAACAAGTGCATGAATATCTGTCTCGTGCTTAACCGCTCCGCGGGCAAACACAGGAGCCGATACAGATTCACAAATCCCCGCTAGAACGTGCCGATCTTTGTGAAACCAATGGTCCCTGCCAGAGTTCTCTGAAATCACGAAACTCGGGGAACCGTATGTGGCTAGGTCATCGATCAGGCCGTAAAGGTCACCGACCGACTTACCGTGACGATCTACCGCATCGCCCCCGTGAATATTGATTCCCGCCAGTACCCGCTGATGTTGGTGTTTGAGGGTGTCCCGCACCCAGTCAGCATCGGATGAATCCGCAACCTCGAGCACAATCTGTGATGCACCCGAAGCCAGGGCTGCTGTGAGCCGCTCATCATTTGAGATATCGCCCGAGTAGATGAGATGAACGCGGCCGCCACCCTTATGCGCAGCATCCGAAATGGCCGCGAGGTTATCACCGCTGCCTGCCACGGCATCTTCGTCAACGAAAAAAACTGTCCGGGCCCCCTGATTGTGCCAGCCAACAAGAGCTTGGCGGGGGGTCCCAGTAGCCCCATTCTTGTCTCCTGGCGGCAGTTGGCAACGTCCACCGGCGACAGAGATTTCCGGAATGGTCTCGAGTAACTTCGGCATAGAGGACAACCTATCCTCTTGCAGTCGGTCCTCGATGCTGAGGTCAGTCGGACTGAAGTACAAGGACCTCCATCGGCACCTACTCAATACGGCAGCTAATCGACGGCGACTCACCCCGACCACCTCGTCAGAATTCATAAGTCGCGGGCGAGAATATACAAGTAAGGGGTACCGATGAGCAGTAGCGTTCCTTGGCGAGCAATCGCTGCGATTGCGGCTGGGGTTCTCGTCGTAACGTTGTCCTTCCAACTCCCCAAGTCTTCGGATTCCGCGCAAAATACGGACGGCCAGCAGATTTCCAGTGCCAGCGATGGAGCAGTCATTGCGGGAGCACGTGATTCGGTAACTGCCCCCCCTATTGGGCAGCCGGCCAAAGATATTCCGCTCCCCTTGCCCGGTGAGAAGCCCAAGCAAGTTGTCGTGATTTCCATCGACGGCGGCTGCGAGACCTCCGGTGGAGTCGCGACCGACCTGCTGGATGTCGCTCAGACCATCCAAGCGCGTATTACCTTCTTCATCACTGGACTGTGCCTACTACCTGATCAACAGCGCAATGCCTACAATCCGCCCAATCGCCCTCGGGGTTCGTCGGACCTTCCCTTTGCCGATGCCGCGATGGTGGAGCGTCGAGTCGAGGTCTTTGATCGGATGTACCGGGAAGGCCACGAGATTGCCACCCACTTTCTAGGGCACTTCTGCGGTCCCAGCGGTGTTGGTACCTGGAACTCGGCTGACTGGGATTCCGAATTGACGCAATCACGAAAGTTTCTCGACAACTGGGCGAAGTACAACCCTCAGGCAGCTTCGGCACCAACCCTGTCCTTTGACTCCTCCGTATTCACCGGCTCACGTACACCCTGTCTAGAGGGTGATCGTTCACAAATGCATCGATCGTTCGCCGAAGCAGGCTTTCGTTACGAGGCATCTGACCCCGGCGCCTTGCAGTGGCCTCGCAAGCACGAGAAAAGCGACTTGTGGCTATTCCCGCTGCCCGCCATCAAGTTAGCGGGAACCGAGAAATGGGTGTTGTCCATGGACTACAACCTCCTCGTTAACCAAAACGATGGAGAAGTCAACGGTAGTAAGGAAACGTGCCAACGGGTCGAGGAACAGACGTACGACACCATGATGATGGCTCTTGAGGGCGTCTATGAAGGTAACCGAGCGCCCCTAGTCATCGGCTCTCATCTCAACGATTGGCTCTGCAGCGCCTACGTGAAGAGCCTGCATCGATTCCTGAAGGACGCAGCCGAGAAGTACCCCGACGTTGACTTTGTCAGTTTCCAGGATTTGGCTGATTGGCTGGACAAGATGCCCAAGAACGTTTTGTCGGAGCTCCAGGAACTTGAGGCACAGCGGTACTAGTTCTAGCCCAACTGCTTTGTCATCACGAAGTCTTGCTCAACTGACTTCCCGACCTCGAAGGTCCTGGTTCCCACCTGTTGGAAACCATGCTTGCGATAGAAGCTAATCGCTCGGTGGTTCGCCTGATTCGTCCCCAGCCAAATCCCGCTTCGACCTAAGCCGCGAGCACGCTTCTCCGCCCTCTCTAACAGGGCCGCGCCTACCCCTTTTCCGTGTGCCTCAGCGACAACATAGATGCGCCGCAGCTCAACGAGATCTTCCCCCATACCGGCCGGACCTCCCGAGGAGCCGTCTACCAACATGGAGTAGCCCACGGCCGCACCTTCGCCGACACCCGCCAAGTAGAAATCCGTTTCTGCGGAACTCATATGGTCACCGAACGCCACTTCGCTCAAACTCTGCTGAATGTAGTCTTGAATATCTTTCGACGACGTATCCGCTGGGCAGGCTAGCGGGAAAGTTCGCTCCGCAATGTCTGCGAGCTCTGAGATGTCTCTTGCGGTCGCCTGTCGCACCGTGATGTCGTTTGACACGGCTTCAGACTACGAGGTGGCGAAGCATCCTGTCCCAGCCCCTCGTTGGGGCGGATCAGTGACCTAAGCGATGACGCGATGGTCTTGAGCCGACCGACGGTTGAGGCTGGACAACTTGCAGCTGTCGCAGTACGTCACCTCGTAGGAGGTCATCGGACCGCGGGTCGTCGAGTAGTCACGCCATTGGTCCACCACCCGTGTGGGGAAATCGCAGGAGGGGCAAGTGGGACCGCAGTCATGGTCATTTTCCGACATGCCTATATTGTTGCCCATTTATGCTCAAAATAAAACATATTCAGGACACAAATGCGACACAAGAGTGACTTTTTTTGCGTTATAGCCGCTTAAGAGACCAATAATCTTCGGAATTCGAAGGTAAATATACTGATTCCACGAAATTTATCTCAATCCTGCGACATTCGGTGGCGTAGTCCGGCCTAGTCCGTCACGCGTGCACTTTCGCTAGAAAGGTCCTCCGTACTGTCCTGCTCCCGATAAGTCACCAGGCGCTTTCGAACCGCGATCAGAGTTGCCACGATCGGCGCCGACAAGGTGGCACCGACCAAGCCGGCTAATGTGGCACCGACAATTGTCGATCCCAGGTTGACTATCGGATGCAAGGACAGTTTGTCGCTCGTGACCTTGGTCAGTAAAAGGGTCTGAATAACGTTCTGGGTGATAAGCACGACCACCAGCATGATCAATGCGTCCTGCAACCCACCGGCCCCCAGCGCCACTAGCACCGCGAAAGCACCACTTACGATGGCGCCAAGATAAGGGATGAATGACGTCACAAAAGTCACAAGTGCAACCGTGAAGGCTAGTGGAATATCGAGCACGAGCATAGCTAGCCCGATCGTGATCGAGACCGGGATACTACTGATGGCCAATCCGGAAAAATAGGATCGGATCGAATCCGTAGCGTCATCCAACAAACCAGAACCAAGGGCTTTCGGTAATCCCATGCTCCCAGCAACCCAATCACGGATTGGTTGCCAGTCCTTTAACAGGTAGTAGAGCAAGAAAACACCTATGAAGAGACCAATCAAGAAGGCCGCTACGCTAGAAAATCCAGCCTGAATAGCACTACCAGCTGCGCCGCTAGAGGCTCCCGAACCAACGGATTCCCACAGAGACTCCAAGCCTTCTAGGGTCAAACCCTGCTGAGCGAGCCAGTCCTGAATCACTGCCCAGCCCTGCGTTAACTGGGCAGAAATAAGGTCCCGCTGATCGAATACTCCTTTCACTGCCAGAAACACTGAGGCGGCCGTGATCGAAATAAGTCCTAGTAATACGAGCGCGGCCGACAGTGAGCGGGGGAGCCCGAGAGCAGCCAAGCGATCGACCAGAGGATAAAAGATCATTCCAACAACAACCGCCACCGCGAGCGGGATCAGGAGGCCCGATAACTGAGCAAGACCAAAATAGAGTCCTACTACCAATGCGATGACCCCTAGGACGAGCCAGGCACCGACTCCGAGACGCCTAAGCCAGCGCGGCATCCCATCCATAATTGTTTCGCCATTTGTTGACTCACCCATGGGCAGAAAATAGAGGGGCCTACATCCCCATTGCAAGCCGCGGGCGAGAATACATCTTCTAGTAGCCGGCTTTAAGTCGGTCCAGTAAACCGGCTAGCCGACTCAGGCCGCAAACAACTGGTGTCCCACTAAAGCCTCAATGGGACACCAAATGTTCACAGTTGGTGCGAAACGCAACCATCGTGCGCGAGGGGGGAGTTGAACCCCCACGCCCTTGCGGGCACACGGACCTGAACCGTGCGCGTCTGCCTGTTCCGCCACTCGCGCAGCCGCATCAGAATATCACCGCAGCGACTCTGCTTCCGCGGCTATGCACGCCTAAGGGCTGATGTCTAGATAGCATCAGGCTGAAGCAGAAGAATCGGAGAGTTTTATGGGGTTGTTGGACAACTTCGAGCAGCGACTCGATCAGTTGGTCAACGGTGGTTTCGCAAAGGCCTTTCGAGACGTCGTCGAACCAGTTGAACTAGCCTCCCGGATACAGCGCGAAATGGACACTCGATCCGCCATTGTGAGCAAAGGGCGAACAGTTGTTCCCAATGTATTTTCCATCGAGCTCGCCAGCAGTGACCTGGAACGTTTGGATATCTACGACGAGCAAATGCGAGTCGAGCTATCCGAAGTAGTCCGCGAATATGCAACTGAGCAGCGCTATACCTTTCTGGGACCAGTTGAGGTGTCCTTTGCGGAGGATCCAACTCTTGAAACCGGCATCTTTCACATCCGGAGCTTGGCGGAACGGGACAACCACCCCTCAACCCCGCCAGCAGCACCAATCGATCCCGGTCCCGCGACAGGTCATCCTCGTCTAGTCGTGGGCTCCAAGTCCTATCCCCTGACTCGGAGCCGAATTCGCGTGGGTAGAGGCACGGGCGCTGACATCCAGATCGACGATCCGGGAATCAGTCGAGCCCACGCAGATATTGTTCTAGGTCTACCAGTCGTTGTTCGTGATCTAGGGTCGACTAACGGCACTCTGTTGGAAGGACGCAAGATTAGCGAAGCTCCCCTATACGACGGGGCTCGCATCCAGTTCGGTTCGACAGTTGTGACCTACCGGGATGCCTGATGTCTGAACTTGCCCTGACACTCTTGCGCTTGGGCTTTCTTGTACTGCTGTGGATCGGTGTCTTTTACACACTAGGAGTGCTGCGTCGGGACCTCCGAGCTCCCAGGGAAGCACGACCATCCGTTGTCGCCACGACTGCGTCAGTTTCACCCGCACCCAGACGGTCTCGATCTAGTGGCAAAGGATCTAGGCTCGTCGTCACAGAGGGTCCGCTCTCGGGAACCGTGGTTCCGCTCGGCAGCGGCTCGATATCAATTGGGCGAGCGCCTGATTCAACGCTAGTAGTCGATGACGATTACGCATCCGGCGAGCATGCTCGCATCTACCCCGTTGATGACCAATGGATCGTTGAGGATCTCAACTCAACGAATGGCACCTGGCTGGAAAGCACTCGAATCAGCCGCCCGACAGTCCTGCCCACCGGAGTTCCGTTGCGAATCGGCCGCACTGTTATGCAGGTGAGAAAGTGACGCGGCTCCAACTGCAGTACGCAGCCCGTTCCGATGTCGGACTGATTCGCCCGGGAAATGAAGACAGCGGCTTTGTCGACGACAACCTCGTAATGGTCGCTGATGGCATGGGTGGATACGCTGCCGGCGAGCTGGCGAGTGCGATGGCGGTCGCGACTTTTGCCGAAATCGCTGCCGAACCGGTAAATCAAGAGGACCTGCTCGAGCACTTAGCCGACGGGGTGGATCAACTCACGGAGCGCATCGGCGACATCATTAGCGCCGAGCCCAGCAACCAAGGAATGGGGACAACCGTTACCGGATTAGCTCGAAGCGGTTCCCGCATGGTGGTATTCCACGTTGGTGATTCGCGTGCCTACATCTTTAGGGACGATCAACTCGCACAAATCACCAAAGACCATACTTATGTGCAAAGTCTGGTGGACGCAGGAAATATCACCTCCGAAGAGGCGAGGTACCACCCGCGCAGGAATTTGGTGAGCCGCGCGGTAGACGGTATGCGTCACGTTGAAGCCGATCTCTCGGTCCGTGAAACGCGAGTTGGCGACAGGTTCCTGCTCTGCTCGGATGGACTCTCCGGAGTGGTACCTGATGATGAGTTGGCCGCGGTCCTCCGTGAGGTCGCGGATCCCACGGCTGCGGTCACACGACTCGTCGATATGGCCCTCGAGGCGGGCGCTCCCGACAATGTGACGGTCGTCGTCGCGGATCTGCTTGAAAGCGACGACTCAGAAGAAGAAACGGACCCAGTGGTCGTCGGAGCTGCCGGCGAGCCAGCTAATCGAGCAAAACTCCCGAACGTTCCTTGGCCGGTAGATGAGCAACCTGATCCGTCACAAATCGAACAGAGATATTCCGACCCAGCACCACCAATACCTGCTGCTGGCAATCCCGGTCGTTCTGGTCAAGCCAACTGGCTGAAGATCGTTCTAGTTGCTGGAGCCACTCTTCTCACAGCACTGGCACTCGTCGGAGTAGCGCTGGTTTGGTGGATCTCCCAGCAATGGTACGTCGCCCCGCAAGATGGCCAAGTTGCCATTTACCGGGGAGTTGAGGGATCTCTTGGTCCCATTCCACTGCAACAACTTCACTCGGTTACAGACCAAGCTGTGGCGGAACTTCCCAGCTACGACCAGGAACAACTGCGTTCCGGGATCGAAACAACTTCCTTGAGTACCGCAGAGAAAGTAGTCGAGGAACTGCGCCAAGAAGCGATCAAATGTAAAGAGAAGCCGAACGAGCCGGGTTGCCCGGGAGAGCAAACGTTGTGATGAGCGCGCCGACCGCATCCCCCTCCGAAATCGAAGCGACTCAACCGACCCGTCGTAACCAGGAACTGGGGCTCTTGATCTTTGCTTGGTTCGTAGGAACGGCGGCACTGGCCATCGTTGGGGTGGGAACTGGTGAAGGACTACCCGACCGATTCTGGTTAACGCTAGGCGTTACGGCAGGAGCGGGACTTATCGCGCATGGTGTTGTGCGAGCGTTGGCGCCCTACGCCGAGCCGATCATGTTGCCGACCGCTTTCTTGCTCAATCTGCTCGGACTGGCGATGATCTATCGCTTGGACATTGCAGCCAGTCAGCGTGCCGTCGAAAATGGCAGTCCCGAGCCGACACCGGAATCCTTGGGACAATTGACCTGGACCATCGTGGGTATCGGTCTACTGTGCGTCATCCTCTTGATTGTTCGCGACCACCGAAAGCTGCAGCGATATACCTACATCTCGCTACTCCTCGGTGTGCTGCTGCTCCTCATGCCGCTCTTCCCCATCATTGGGCACACCGTCAACGGAGCCACACTTTGGATCAAGATCGGTCCATTCACTTACCAGCCCGGTGAGCTCGCCAAGATCGTTCTGACCATATTTATGGCTGGCTACCTCGTGATTCATCGAGACTCGCTGGCGAATGTGCGACGCAAAGTGTTGGGTATTTCGCTACCCCGGCTCCGTGACACCGGACCGTTACTAGGCGCATGGGTTCTGGCTCTAGCCATCATGGCTTTCGAACAGGATCTGGGAACAGCTGTGATCTTCTTCGGCTTGTTCGTCGCTATGGTTTACGTCGCTACCCAGCGATTCGGCTGGGTGGTACTCGGCGCCGGTATGTTCCTGGTGGGCGCCACACTTCTTTACCTCACTTTTGATCACGTGCGGGTGCGCGTCGAAATCTGGTTGGACCCATTCCAATACGCCAACGATTCTGGCTTCCAGATTGTGCAGTCTCTTTACGGCTTGGCCAACGGTGGCATGTTCGGTACAGGTCTAGGGCAGGGGTACCCCCAGCTCGTTCCATTTGCTAGTAGTGATTTCATCCTGGCTGCTTTCGGCGAGGAACTGGGTCTGACGGGAATCATGGCCCTCCTTCTGCTGTACGGCATTCTTGTGCAGCGAGGTCTGCGCACGGCCCTCTCTTGTCGGGATGTGTTCGGACGACTCCTTGCCTCCGGACTCTCAGTGGTTTTTGCACTCCAAGTTTTCGTCGTCGCAGGCGGCGTCACAAAGCTGATCCCTATGACCGGTTTGACTACGCCATTCTTGAGTGCGGGGGGATCAGCCCTCATCGCTAACTGGATCATGATTGGACTCCTGCTCCGAATATCCGACATCACTCGCAGACCTCCTCCGGCGGGTTCCCGAGAATTAACACCGCCACCACAGAAAGTGACGCCTTCATGAGTAAGGCACTTACCCGGGTTGCTGGTGCGTGTGCCATCTTGTTGATTGCAGTGATCGCAAATCTGACATACATCCAAATCTTCAAAGCTGATGAGTACCGTTCTGCGAGCGGCAATGCGAGATCAATCCTGCAGGAGTACAGCCGAGATCGTGGGCCCATCTTGGTCGGTCGTGAGGCTGTCGCGAAGAGTATCGAAACCGGTGGCGATCTCAAATATCTGCGACGTTATTCCAATGGACCACTGTTTGCTCCCGCGACGGGTTTCTACTCCCTGGTCTACGGGGCTACCGGCATCGAGCGGACCGAAAATTCAGTCCTAGCTGGCACAGATGACCGCTTATTGTTCGACCGTCTGCAACAACTGATCGCCGGCCGTGATCCCAAGGGAGGCTTGGTGAGCCTCGGCTTAGATGCCGGCGCCCAGAAAGCTGCGTTTGAGGGGCTAGCAGGACGTAAAGGTGCCGTAGTCGCCCTCGAACCTCGCACCGGGAAAATCCTGGCGATGGCACAATCCCCCTCGTTCGACCCCAATAAGTTGTCATCGAATGACTCCGAGGAGATCCAGCGCTACTACAAAGAATTGACCAGCAATCCCGAAGAGCCACTTCTCAATCGTCCCCTGGCCTCATCAAGCCCACCTGGCTCCACCTTCAAAATCGTAGTCGCCGCAACAGCTCTGGAATCTGGTCAATTCACTCCGCAATCGGTTATTCCGGGGCCAGCTCGGTACACCCTGCCGGGCACCACCACGCAGTTACGAAATGCCTCCGGAACCGCCTGTGGGCCTAGTGGTGAGGTGACTCTCACCGAGGCTCTGGTCGTCTCCTGTAATACCGCGTTTGCTTGGTTGGCCAACCAACTCGGCGACGACGCAATCCGGGCACAAGCCGAGAGATTCGGTTTCGGAACGAGTTTCGAGGTCCCAATGCCGGCCGCAGCCGGTCGTTACCCGACAGATCTCGACGACGCGCAGACCGCACTTTCTGGGATTGGACAGTTTGACGTTCGGGCAACAGCGTTGAACATGGCTCAGGTTGTGGCGGGCGTTGCCCAGGCTGGTGCAGTGATGTACCCCTACCTCGTAACCGAAATTAGTAGTCCCGAAAAAACCGTACTCGACACCACAGCTCCGGAGACCTTTGGTCAAGCTGTCACGGCGACCACCGCTCAGCAGCTCACAGAAATGATGGTGCAGGTCGTAGACAGGGGCACCGGAAGCAACGGCTCTATCTCCGGGGTTCGCGTAGCTGGTAAGACTGGCACGGCTGAAAACGGTGAAAACCAGCCCAATACGGTCTGGTTTACCTCTTTTGCGCCTGCTGCATCTCCTGAGGTCGCCGTCGCCGTGGTGCTGGAGAAATCTGGTGGTAGTGGAAATGCCCTGGCGGCACCCATCGCACGAGCCGTTATGGAATCGGTCTTGGGTCGCTGAGCAACCCGGGTACTCACACAAGGCATCATAAGAGAAGGTCAACTAGAGGAGAGCGCATGAGCGACGAGCAGAATGCCGGCGGGCCCCCATCCGAGGGAGAGTCCCCCGACGAGTCCACCATGGGCGATCTCTCAAGTGCTAGCCCCATGGTTCCCGCTGGCTCCGAGAAGACAATGCTCGGTGACCGCTACGAGATTGGCGAGCTCCTGGGCCAGGGTGGCATGGCCGAAGTCCACGAAGCCTATGACCTGCGGCTGGGGCGTCGAGTAGCCGTCAAAATTCTCCGTCCTGAGTTAGCGCGTGATCCGTCCTTCCACCAACGATTCCGGCGGGAAGCCCACAGTGCCGCAGCCCTTAACCACCCGAATATTGTCGCTGTCTACGACACCGGAGAAGGAACGTTAGGAAGCGGGCCGACTGCGGTCACCGTTCCATACATAGTGATGGAGTACGTCGACGGTATGACGCTACGTCAACTCATCCACAGCGGTCGCCGTCTTCTCCCCGAACGGGCACTAGACATCATTTCTCAGACTCTGGCGGCCTTGGATTACAGTCATCGTCATGGAATAGTCCATCGGGATATCAAACCGGCCAACATCATGATCACCAAATCCGGTGACGTTAAAGTCATGGATTTCGGTATTGCCCGGGCTTTGGCGGCAAGTGGTCAAACGATGACTGCCGCATCCCAAGTTATGGGAACGGCTCAGTATCTCTCGCCCGAGCAGGCCAAGGGCGAGGTGGTCGACGCACGCTCAGACCTATATTCCACCGGATGCGTGCTGTACGAACTGCTGACCGATCGTGCCCCCTTCATGGGAGAAACTCCGGTAGCGGTGGCCTACCAACATGTAAGTGAACAGCCGATTCCGCCCTCGGAGCTGGATAGTCAGGTCACGCCCGACGTCGACGCCATCGTTCTACGAGCTCTCGCCAAGAATCCCGATGATCGATATCAGACGGCGGCCGCATTTAAGACTGATGTAGATAACGCAATCTCCGGAGCCCCGGTGACTGCGCCAATACCAGTTGTTGCCGATCCAAATCCCACTCAGGCGATGCCGCCGGTTGTCCCCGAACCCGTAGAAGAGGAAAAGAAGAAGCGATCGGGGTGGATATGGGTGGCCCTTATTGCAGCAATCTTGCTGCTGCTCGGTGGGGCCTTTGCATTTGGTGACGGGCTTTTTGGTTCGAATCGAGCAGACGATATTGAAGTACCCAACGTGAAGAATCAGAACCTACAACAAGCGCAATCTTCGCTTGAAGGCGCCGGACTACGTGTTGGACAGCTATCAACCAAGACCTCAAACAAGGCCGAGGGCACTGTGCTACAGCAGGATCCGGCAGCCGGAGAGATGCTGGAAGAGGGTCAGGGAGTCGATCTGACCGTATCCGGCGGACCCGGTGAAGCAATCGTGCCGAATGTGGTCGGGACTGCCAGTCCAGACGCGGCACGAAAACAGCTGGAACTGACCGATTTGGAGCTAGGTAACGTGCGCGAAAGCGACAGCGACCAGCCCGAAGGCTACGTGCTGAGCCAATCTCCGGATCAAGGAACATCGGTCGCCAAGGGCACGGCAATCAACATCGTGGTCTCTAATGGTCAAGTTACTGTTCCGGGGGTGACGGGCAAGTCCGAACAAGAAGCTCGAACCGAACTATCCAATCAGGGTCTTCGGGTGGCCGTAGAAGCGGAAACGGAACCAACGACTCAACCAGCCGGAAGCGTATCGAGGCAGAGCCCCGACGCTGGTACGAAGGTCTCTAAGGGCGATACCGTGACGATTTACATCTCACCAGGTCCGTCACCAACGACCTCGAGTCAAAATCAGCAGAACCCCGACCGTCAGGGTCAGTCGGCACCACCGCAGAACCTGTCGCCGCCAGAGGCTGAAGGAGATTTCCAACCTTAGGGACTGGGGGCTTAAGCCACTACTGGTTTGAGCCCTCGTGCTCGCTCCCGGGCGGAGTCATCTCCGCAGCTCGCCACCCAGTTGGCCAGCAGTTGATGTCCATGTTCCGTGAGCACAGATTCGGGATGGAACTGGACGCCTTCTACGGGATGCTCTTTATGACGCAGCCCCATGATCACTCCACTCGAAGTGCGAGCAGTCACCTCCAGTAGGGGTGGAACCGTATCGTTGACGACGGCCAAGGAGTGATATCTCGTAGCTGTAAAGGGTGACGGAATGTCTGTAAAGACTCCTCGACCATCGTGTTTCACCAACGATGTCTTGCCATGAAGCAGCTCAGGTGCCCGCGCTACCACCGCACCGTAAACCTCAGCGATTGCCTGGTGACCCAAGCACACTCCTAGTATCGGTAATCGACTTCCGTGCTCCGCTACGATCTGCCGACAAACTCCAGAATCGTCGGGAGTTCCAGGACCTGGGCTCAGTAACACTCCATCGAAGTTCGCGGCATCCGCAGCCGAGACCGCATCATTGCGCTTCACTTCGACGTCAGCCCCAATCTGCGCCAAGTATTGGGCGAGATTAAAGACAAAAGAGTCGTAGTTATCCACGACCAGGATGCTGGCGGTCACTGTTGATCTCCTAGCCCTACCGCTTGCGGCACTTGAGTGTTATCGAACTCAATAATTGATTCCACCCAGGGAAACACCAAAAGGAACAGCAACGCAACCACGATCAGCACTGCGCACACCACAAGTATTACCCGTATTGACGTAGATCCGGGCAGACGATGCCAAAGCCAGGCGTACATTTCAGTTCCCCGCTCGGTTCAGCTGGACCGGTTTCCCGGAGGAGCGAGGTATCTCATCCCTGAGTTCCCCGAACCACACATAACGCTCAGCGGCACTGTACTTCGGATGACATGCGTACATGGTCAGCAGCGCTTGGCGCGGCTGCGAACCAGCCGGACGACCCGGAACAGGGTCTAGGACCCAGCCGTCGGTCGCTGAAATAATCTTGTCCCGATCCAACTCATAGATGAACCAGCCTTTAC
Organism: Micrococcales bacterium; assembly: GCA_002699445.1. Lineage (GTDB taxonomy): Bacteria > Actinomycetota > Actinomycetes > S36-B12. The sequence continues at coordinate 30,154 of PAAU01000072.1, forward strand.
GAGTCTCCACAACTACTTCATCACCCGGCTTGAGTGCATCGATATCGGCGAACGGCGCACCATAAGTTGTGCGATGCCCTGCGATGGCAAAGTTACCCAGCTGACCTGGAAGTGCGGAATTGACGTGGTGTCCTACTCCGTTTGCTAAGAGCGAGTGCTCCGTCCCCTGAATGATCGGGACCTTCCACGCCCGATCTCCCAGTCTGGGTACATAGAGCAGGCCGAACGGCTCTCCGTATTCAGTCTTGATATCTGTGTCGACTGTATCTGTGTCGATGGGCCCATCGGATTGCCACTGCTGCTCCAGCTGATCTCGAGTCTGAGCCTGCGCCCGGCCAGCCAAAATATCCGTCCACCACAGCTGCCAACCAACGAAAAGGAGCAAAACGACGCCAGCCGTAATGAGAATTTCCCCAACCGTCCGAACGGCACGACGCAGTGGCTTCCCACTATCAGACTTGCTGCCGCTCATTCCCACTCCCGCGTTTGTTGCCTCCAGATTAGCCGCGCTGATCAGCATCACCGAACGCCAGTCATTACGCCGATACGGAGAAATGGTGAGCCGGGTGGTGGAGCCCATCAGGCTGGTAGGGCATGATTAGGCCCTAGCCACCCTCTGAGAGGAAATCGTGCCCGAGTCACATCGCCGCAAGAAGTCGGCCTACACGCCACCGCCTGAGTCCACGACGAGGAAATCCGACGACAAGAAGCCTCCGGTGAAGATCGGCAATTCACGGTGGCTCGCGCCAGTGATGGTGGCCATGTTTGTCATTGGTTTGGCATGGATCGTTGTTTGGTACGTCTCCCCAGACAACCCGTTGATGGTGGATCTTGCTGGCTGGAACGTCGCCGTGGGATTCGTCTTCATCGGCATAGGATTCTTCCTCTCCACAAAGTGGGAGTAGTTTTCCACATCCTTATCCCCCGTCAATACGCACGAGATCGGCCTCGTCACCGGGAGTAATCAACACCGTGGATTCCGCACATTCACGCGGAAAAATCCTGCGGACTCCTCACCTTAAGTCCCTTTTAGACATTTTTGGGTGCTTTGTTCTCGCGTCAGTCCGTCACCAAACACCCGTTATCCACAGTTCGTTCGAGTCGTAGTCAGCGACTAACTACATGGTTGTGGTTTTCCCCACTTGGGGAAAACCTGTGGATATTGGCGCGGCTACACTGTGGCGTGCGATCCACTCCGATACCCCGCGAAACCCTCGCGGTCGGACTCGTACTTTTTGGTGTAGTTGCTTTTTCCATCAACGCCGGAGTTTCACGCATCGCCTTAGATTCCGGTATCTCGGCTGCTGTCCTTTCGGGTGTTCGGGCAGTAGGTTCAGCCTCACTCTTGGGACTGGCCGTTCTACTCTTTCGCCGTTCCCAGTGGCGAATACCGAAGCAAGACCACGGTGTATTACTCATCTACGGTCTGGTCGGAGTTGGCATCATGCCGTTGTTCTACTTTGAGGCGATTTCTCGCATTCCTATTGGACTTGCCTTGCTCCTCGAGTTTCTGGCTCCGGTCTGGGTCGCTTTATGGGCACGGATTGTTCGGCGTCAGGAGGTCAACCGTCTCCTTTGGCCGGCTGTGAGCCTGACCGTTGTGGGTTTAGCCGTGATCGCTGGTGCAGGTCTCGGTGATCTCGATCCAGTGGGAATCTTGGCCGGTATCGCGTGTAGTTTCGCGTTCGCTACCTACTTCATATTCGGAGAGCGGCTGGTCTCACGCTCCGATCCAATAGCAGTCACCTTTTGGGGTTTCAGTATCTCGGGGATTCTGTGGACCGTCGTCGGCCTGACCGGATTCGCTAGTGCTTGGTGGTCGATCTCGTTAACAGACGATGCCCAAACACCGGAGGCAGTCGGAGGCCTTGTGGTACCGCTTGGACTGGTATTGCTGTGGGTAGTTGCCCTCGGTACCGTCATCCCATTTAGTGCCGAGACTACGGCTATGAAGTTCATCCCCGCGATCTATGTCAGTATCATCGCGACTGCCGAGCCTGTGGGATCAGCAGTCGTCGCCTGGTGGTTATTCGATCAGACTCTCGAAGCAGGACAGATCATCGGCGGCTTGATTGTCGTTAGTGGCATCGTCCTAGCGTTGCTGAGCCGTCCCGGGCACCAACTGCCCGCCACTGTCGAGTAGCTCTGTCTGAATTTGAGTAGTGCGCAGCATCATTGCCACAACGAGCAAGCCAGCTACGGCCAGTACTCCTAAGGTTTGCCAAAGCACTCGACTCTGCTTTGGGGCATACGACATGACCGCAGCCACCATCGCACCTACGAGTGCTCCACCCAGATGGGCACGCCAGTCGATACCCGCGACAACGAACCCAATAAAGAAGTTGAGTACAAGCAACACCGCGATCTGAGTAACGTCTGCCTTCAGAGAATGTCCGGTGACAAGTAAAGCCGCCATTAACCCAAAGATGGCGCCGCTCGCGCCAACTGACAGCGTATTTAACGGGCTGAAGGCGTAGGAAGCGATCGATCCGCCCAACGCGGACAAAAGATAGAGCACAATGAATCGGCTGTGACCCAGCAGTGACTCCAACGGGCGACCCACCAACCACAGCACCAACATGTTGAAGCCGATATGCCACAAACTTGCGTGAAGAAACGTTGCGGTGATCAGCCGCCACCACTCGCCACCGATTGATACCGCTGCTGGGTACATGCCCCACTGCGCAATCACTTCCTGTCGGCCCGCAACAAACTGGATTAGAAAGAGACCCACATTAATCCCAATGAGGATCTTGGTGACGTAGGTATCTCGTATAGCGGTACCACCGATCGGTGTAACTACCTTGCGAGTCTTTACTGAAGCCTCTCGGACACACTCAGGGCAGTGAAAACCGACGGGGGCCGCAACCATACAGTCCGGGCAAATCGCACGATTACAACGGGAACAATTAATATAAGTTTCCCGATCTGGGTGCCGGTAGCACGTAGGGGCGGTTACGCCCGCACTCTCTTCGCTCAGGAGTCAACCTCTGCCACAGAAATCGAATTTATTACCACATCGTCTTTCGGCCGATCCTGACGTCCCGTTGGGACAGCCTCGATGGCATCAACCACGTCTTGTCCGGCAATAACCTGCCCGAAGATTGTGTGACGCCCGTTGAGGTGGGGGGTAGGAACCGTCGTGATGAAGAACTGGGATCCGTTGGTGTTCGGACCCGCATTCGCCATAGCCAGCAGGTACGGACGGTCGAAGGTCAGTTCCGGGTGAATTTCATCTGCGAACTGATAGCCAGGACCGCCAGTTCCTTGACCCAACGGATCGCCACCCTGCAACATGAATCCCTTGATGACCCGGTGGAAGATCACGTCCTGATAGAGCGGGTCATTTCGCTTCTTCCCGGTGGCTGGATCAGTCCACTCGATGTCGCCGGTGGCGAGGCCGACGAAGTTACGAACCGTCTTCGGAGCGTGATTTGCAAATAACTCAACCTGGATTTCTCCCTGGTTGGTGTCGATTGTTGCGACCGTCTTGGTAGCCAAGAGTCATCCTCTCGTTAGGCCAGCAAAAAGTTGCCGGACGTTTTAACCTACTTTTCGCGCAGGGTTGTGGAGGCGAAGAGACTTGAACTCTCAACCCCCGCCTTGCAAAGGCGGTGCTCTGCCAGTTGAGCTACGCCCCCTGCAGTACTACTGCGGATCGCCGCTGCCTCCATCACCAGCCGGCGGGTACGTGGCACTGAAGTCAGGCGCATTAGTCGCCTCACTCCACAGGTCCTCTTCGGCTCGTGAGGCCATGACCTGGCGGTAGATAAGGTAGGCGGCACCGGCAACTACACCGAGCAGCAGCAGCTTCTTCATGGGTATTCCCTTCCTTCGACGGTTCCGCTCCGGAATTGGATGGATCCGCCAGTGGGCCTAGATGGACTTGAACCATCGACCTCTTCCTTATCAGGGAAGCGCTCTAACCAGGCTGAGCTATAGGCCCGCACCTCATGCAGGATACCGATACCGGCCACGCGAGTGAAGACGGGGAGTGAACTCAGGAATCGTCGGTGAGCGTAACTTGCAGTCCGCCGGTGATTCCCACCGCAATGTTGTACAGAAATGCGAACAATGTGGCTAATGCTGTCAACAGAATTACCTCAAGCAATGCGAGCAGCGATGCAGCACCGATTACTCGAGAGAAAGAAAACAGACTCGCGGTATTGAGTGTCTCTTCGCCGCCACCGGCCAAATCAGTAACTGTGGCTGTAACGGATTCCAAAGTGCCGCTAACGGTGAGCATTACCCAGATCAACGTCACAGCGACAATAATCACCACGCCCAGCGCCAACGCCAACATGAAGGCGTTCTTAGCGACTGACCAAGGGTCGATGTGGGTAACGAAAAGATGCGCATGCCTGGCTCGTGCCTTCGGTGCTGGAGCATCCGAACGCTTGGTCGGTTTTGCCACTGGTGGCGGTGCCGCTTGCTGTCGTGAGGTCGGGGCCGGCGGCCGGCCGCCATCGCCAGTCGCGGACTGAGCAGAACTAGTCACCACCCTCGGTTGCTGAGGGCCGTTCACACCTGTGGGATGAGCTGAGCCAGGAGTATTCATCAGTTCCGCTCCTCGTCTTCCGCATGCGGGTTCGCTGTGGTTTCGTCAACGTTAGTGACCACGTCTGTGCCGCTCGACTCATCGAGAGTACCGGGCCGATCGGTCGATTCCGCAGATTCCCCCGGCTCTGAGTCGCTCGGGTCGTATTCATTACCGTCCATCGCCGGATCGTCCTCCTGCTCCGCCGCTCGTGCAATCGCCACGACCGACTGCCCCTCAGCTAGGCCCATAACAGAAACTCCCATCGTGTCTCGGCTCGTGGCTCTGATCTGCTCGACTGGCGTCCGGATGACGGTCCCGTTGTCCGCAATGGCTAGGACCTCATCCCCCTCATCGCAAGCCAACGCACCGATCAGCCCGCCGCGTTCACTAACGAGTCGCATCGCACGTACACCTTGAATGTTGCGATTCTTCCTGCTCCACTCCTCAATCGGCGTTCGCTTACCAAAGCCACCATCGGTGATTGTTACGACGTACTGTCCCTGCTCTGTGACCTGCATTGACAGCAACTGGTCGCCCTCCCGCAACCTAATACCCCCGACACCACTTGTGGCCCGACCCATCGGTCGCAACTGGCTGTCATCGGAGACAAAGCGCACCGAGTATCCCTCCCGGCTGACTAAGAGCAGATCTGCCTCATCACCAATAAGTTCAGCTGAAATGACTTCATCCGATTCCGCCAAATTGATGGCAACAATTCCCCCGGTTCGCGCCGAGTCATACTCGGACAGGCGACTTTTCTTTACTCGACCGTCCTTAGTGGCAAGGACCAGGTAGGGCTGATCGTCGTAGCTTCGCAACGTGAGGACCTGAGCTATTTGCTCATCCGGCTGAAATGCCAGGAGATTGGCTACGTGCTGACCTTTTCCGTCCCGACCGACTTCCGGTAGTTGGTACGCCTTAGCCCGGTAGACGCGACCCTTATTCGTGAAGAAAAGAATCCAGTGGTGGGTTGTCGTCACGAAAAGGTGATCCACCACGTCGTCTGCTCGCAACTGGGCGCCGCGTACCCCTTTGCCGCCTCTACGTTGCGATCGGTAAAGGTCAAGGGCCGTCCGTTTCGCGTAACCCCCGTGAGTGATAGTGACAACTGCGTCAGTTTCGGCGATAAAATCCTCATCCGCCATATCCCCCTCCCAGGGGGCAAATTCGGTGCGACGCTCGTCTCCATACTTGTCGACGACCCCAGTGAGTTCTGCGCCAACGATTGAGCGTTGCCGTTCCGGCCGATCCAGAATATCGTTCAGGTCGGCGATCTTTTCCATAAGTTCCTCGTACTCGTCGAGGATCTTCTGTCGTTCTAGAGCAGCTAATCTTCGTAGCTGCATATCTAGAATGGCTGTCGCTTGAATCTCATCAATCTCTAGCAGATCAATCAATCCCGTTCTGGCTGCCTCAACCGTTGCAGAGGCTCTGATGAGTGCTACTACCTCGTCGATCGCGTCCAGAGCTTTGAGATAACCGCGCAGAATGTGCGCGCGTTCCTCAGCCTTCCGTAGTCGGAATCTCGAACGACGTTGGATGACCTCTATCTGATGAGCAATCCAGTATCTGATGAATTGATCCAGGGCCAACGTCCGAGGCTTCCCATCGACCAGTGCCAACATATTGGCGCCGAAAGAATCCTGCAGTTGTGTCTGCTTGTAAAGATTATTCAGGACGACCTGAGCAACTGCGTCCCGCTTGAGTTCGATCACCAGGCGCATTCCAGTGCGTGACGATGAGTCATCCCGGACGTCGGCGATGCCGTCGAGCCGACCTTCCCGCACCAGCTCAGCGATCTTGATGAGTAGATTGTCAGGATTGACCTGGTAGGGCAGCTCAGTAACGATCAAGAGTTGTCGATTGCGGCTGTCCTCTTCAACCTCTACCCGCGCCCGAGTGACGATAGACCCTCGTCCGGTCCGATACGCCTCTTCGATACCGCGACGACCGACGATGATGCCACCGGTTGGGAAGTCGGGCCCCTTTATTCTTTCCAGCAACGCCGCCAGCAACTCGTCCCGATCAGCATCTGGGTGCTCCAAGGCCCACAATGCGCCGGCGGAGATCTCCCGGAGGTTGTGTGGCGGAATATTCGTCGCCATCCCAACTGCGATTCCCGCGCTTCCATTCACGAGAAGATTCGGGAAGCGGGCAGGCAGTACGACGGGTTCCTCCGTCTTTCCGTCGTAGTTCGCGCGGAAATCGACAGTTTCTTCGTCAATATCCCGCACGATTTCCATCGCTAGTGGAGCCATCCGGCATTCCGTATAACGCATGGCGGCGGCAGGGTCGTTGCCTGGTGAACCGAAGTTGCCCTGTCCATCGACGAGTGGGTAGCGCAAACTCCAGGGCTGGGCCAATCTGACCAAGGTGTCGTAAATCGCGCTATCACCGTGAGGGTGATAGTGACCCATAACATCGCCCACGACGCGAGCACACTTGCTATAACCGCGGTCTGGTCGATATCCCCCGTCATACATGGCGAAGATCACTCGGCGGTGCACCGGCTTCAGACCGTCCCTAACATCTGGGAGAGCCCGTGAAACAATGACCGACATCGCGTAGTCCATGTAGGACTTCTTCATCTCCTCACGGAGATCAACTCGCTCGATTCGGTCGAAATCGACTTCAACAGTATCTTCGTCGGGCACTTGGATTCCTTCTACTTAGACGTCGAGGAAGCGAACATCAGCGGCATTGTCTTGAATGAAACGTCGGCGAGCCTCAACGTCTTCACCCATTAACTGGCTAAAGATTTCGTCTGCCTCGGCGGCACTGTCAATATCAACTTGAAGCATGAGTCGCCGTTGCGGATCCATGGTCGTTTCCCACAGTTCACTGGCATTCATCTCCCCAAGACCCTTGTAGCGCTGAACCTCACCGCCTCTGCGAAGTTTGCGGCCCTCGGATTTCCCCTGGGTCAGCAAGGCGTCCCGCTCCCGATCGGTATAGGCAAACTGCACTTCACCTTGCGACCAGTCGATCTTGTACAGCGGTGGTTGCGCGAGGTACACGTAACCTCCCTCGATAAGTTCTGGCATAAAACGGAAAAGGAAAGTGAGTAGCAACGTCCGGATATGTTGACCGTCGACATCAGCATCAGCCATCAGGACTATCTTGTGATAGCGCAACTTTTCCGGTTCGAACTCTTCTTTGACGCCAGCCCCGAGCGCAGAAACGATGGCCTGTACCTCATTGTTGTTCAGAGTTCGATCCATTCGGGCCTTCTCGACATTGAGAATCTTTCCTCTAATCGGCAAGATCGCTTGAATCTGAGGATCCCGCCCACTGCGGGCACTACCACCGGCGGAATCTCCTTCAACGATGAAGATCTCACATGCTTCCGGTTCCCGCGACGAACAGTCAATGAGTTTTCCAGGAAGCCCAGCTCCGCCAAGAAGACCCTTGCGATTCCGAGCAAGATCACGAGCCTTGCGAGCAGCGAGGCGAGCTGCTGCCGCATCAGCTGACTTGCGCGCAATGCTCTTGCCTTCCGCGGGATTAGCCTCGAACCAGGCTCCGAGATGGTCGTTGACCATCTTTTGGACGTACGTCTTAGCTTCAGTATTTCCGAGCTTCCCTTTGGTTTGACCCTCAAACTGTGGTTCGCCCAACTTAAGTGAAACGATCGCCGTCAGACCTTCGCGAATATCCTCGCCTGAAAGATTGGCCTGCTTATCTTTCAGGACGCCCCACTCGCGTGCGAACTTATTAATTAGCGACGTGAGTGCCGTACGAAATCCCTCTTCGTGAGTACCACCACCAACGGTATTGATCGTGTTGGCGAAGGTGTAGACGGATTCGTTGAAGCCTTGATTCCATTGCATGGCTACTTCGACCGCCAGCTGGTTTTCCAGATCCTCTCCTTCGAAACTAATGATCGAAGGGTTGGACGCTCCCTTTGTCGCATTGAGATGCGCAACAAAGTCCACGATGCCACCCTCGTAGCGATAGGTGACAGACCTTGGGACGCCACTTTCTTCTTCGACACCAGCTTGGTCGGCGTCCAAGACTCGCGGTTCCCGTTCGTCACGTAACGCGATCTGAAGCCCCCGGTTCAGAAATGCCATCTCCTGAAACCGAGACGCGAGTGTCTCAAAGTCGAAGTGTGTTGTCTCAAAGATTTCGGGGTCGGGCCAAAACTCGATAGTGGTTCCCGCTTGTGTTGTCGTACCGAACTCAGCAAGTGCTTCGTCAGGTACACCCCCGGTATAGCCTTGCCGCCAAATACTCCCGTCACGATGAACTTCGACGGCCATCCGGTGGGACAAGGCGTTAACTACTGATACGCCAACACCATGCAACCCACCAGACACCGAATACCCACCTCCGCCAAACTTGCCGCCAGCGTGCAACACAGTCATGACGATTTCGACCGCGGGTCGACCCTCTTCCGGATGGATATCTACTGGAATACCTCTGCCGTTATCGGTGACTCTGACGCCACCGTCGGCCATCAGCACCACGTCGATCTGGTCGCAGTGCCCAGCCATTGCTTCATCGACGGCGTTGTCTACCACTTCGTAGACGAGGTGGTGTAGGCCCCGCTCTCCGGTGGAACCGATATACATACCTGGACGTTTACGAACCGCTTCGAGTCCTTCGAGTACTGTGATGGCGCTTGCGTCGTAGGACAACGAGTCTCCTAGGCGTAATGGGGCGGAGGTAATACTAGAAAGCAGACGACCGAAATCCCGAATAGGTCTATTAGTCTACCGCTCATCTACGTAACCTTTGACCATGCGGGGCCGTGAGAGTCGATTTCCCGCTACCAAACCCCATTCACGACTCCCCCCACGACACCACTAGGTGGTGGCTCTCAGGGCGATAAATCAAATTCGGGGCGAACGGCGACCGTGTCTCACACGTAGCCTACCCGCCCTTCTCGATGATTCCTTGGGCCCAACGATGCTGATGTGGCTAACGACGCCTGGCCCGACCTCTTCCTCGATACGGACTAAAACTGTGTCCTTGAGGTATTTCATTTGCAAGGCCCACGATGGTGAATCGGCGGTGAGTACAACCGTTCCCCCGGATTTGGTCGGTCGATATTCTCCCACCGATACATGAGCAGCGACTTCGCTACCGACGATCTGCTCCCATCGATCCAGCAGCGCGGAAACCGCAAGCCGGTGACTGTAGCCGTGACTTCGCGCCCAATCGTCCAAGATGCGCCCTAGAGCGCCTGGATCACGATCGTCCGGGGCGGCACCACTGTAATGCGTGGGTTTGACGGCTCGTCGACGCGACTGAGACCCCGACACCGACCGAGCCCGAGCTAGAGCCTGCACTGCAGGATCTACGGAATCGTCAGCCATGCGCATCAGCATACGTGGGATCGACTAGGCGGTCTCCAGCTCAACATGACTGGTATCTCCAGCATCTACCTGCCAGCGCTGACCCACAATCCCGGTGGGAACATCAGCTGTCACCGCTGCGGTGATGAAGACCTGTTCCGCTGGTGAAATCGCTGCTAGCAAGCGACCCCGTCGAGTCTCATCAAGCTCCGCAAACACGTCGTCCAGGATCAAGATCGGCGGCTCACCACCAATTTCCGTCAAAGTTTCGAAGGCCGCGAGACGCAATGACAGCGCAAGTGACCACGATTCACCGTGACTGGCATGGGTCCGGGCCGGCATTTCGTTCAGTTGCAGATCTAGGTCGTCTCGGTGGGGGCCAACCGATGTCGCACCTCGTCTCATCTCTTCACTCCGGCGTTCAATCAACGACTCAATAATCAGACCGTGAATCTCCTCGATACTTGTGGCCGCCACTAGGCTTGGAATTGCCGATACGTAGTTAATGCGGCAGGTGTCCGCAGCCGGACTGATGGACTGATAGGCAAGAGCTACCGGTTCAGTCAGCCTGCGGACCGCGTTTAGTCGTCCCCAGGTCAGTTCGGCAGCCAACGGTACATAGCGCTCGTCCCAAACCTGTACTGAGGCGGCGAAATCTGAGGCTGACATTCCGGCAGCAGAACGTAGTAATGCATTTCGTTGCTTGAGGGCTTTTTCAAAATCGCTCCGAACTCCCGCGTATCTCGGCGCTACCTGAGCCATTACGCCATCCAGGAAGCGGCGCCGCTCACTGGGTTCCCCTTTGACTAGACGTAAATCCTCGGGCGCAAAGGTGACACAACGAAATACGCCTAGGACATCTCGCGTGCGTGGTAGCGGTGATCCATTCACCTGAACCTTATTAGCCCGACCCGCGTTGATTTGTAGTTCGATGGTGGTCTCTCGCCCCGCAATAACCGCAGTTAGCCGAATTACTGCCCGCTCGCAGTCACGACGGATAAGTGCGGAATCACTACTGACACGGTGACTTTCGAGACCCGCGGCGTAGCCGACGGCTTCCACCAAGTTGGTCTTTCCGCGTCCATTCAGACCGGACAGGACCACTTCGCCGGGGCTGAACTCAACATCCACACTCTCGTAGGACCGAAAGTCAGCCAGGGAGAGTTCGCGGACCCACATCAGGTCAGCTAAAGCGCATAGGCATTAAGAGGTAGCGGTACCCGCTATCGTCACCTGTTGCCTGAAATACCGCTGCCTTGCTTGATCCATTACAGGCGATATCCACCTCGTCCGCCTTAAGTGCGTTCAACCCCTCAACAATGAGTTCGGGATTAAATGCGATCTTCAACGGCTCTCCTTCAAGCTGACATTCCATCGACTCGGCAGCCAGTGCGTCATCAAAGCCGCTCGCTCTAAGAAGTAGTTCGTCGTCCGAGATCGTCAACGTGATCGGTGTATTCCGTTCCGTGGTGACGATCTTGACTCGTTTCACTGCCGACATGAGGTCATCAGATGCAACTGTTACTCGAGAGCTCGCGGAATCCGGGAGTAGAGCCCGGTAGGCAGGGAACTCACCATGAAGTACTCGGGTTATGAGTTCTCGTCCGGCCAAACTGAAGCCAATCTGGCCATCTTCCTCATCTGACAGTGCAACCTTCACGGAGTCGGTCGGATCCAACGAATGCGCCAAATCACCGAGTTGACGTGCCTTTACTAGCGCATTCAACTCGTTCCCACCGCCGCTGGGTCGCCACGGAAACTCGCGGATAGCCAAGCGATAGCGATCGGTTGCAACCAAGGTCATGTGAGTATCGCTCAACTCAATGCGAACACCTGTGAGAGGTGGCAGCAGATCATCACGACTTGCAGCGATCTGCACCTGACTAATTGCTTCCACGAATGTCTCTGCATCAACAACACCGCGGTGCTCTGGCATCTGCGGGAGTTCGGCCTGCTGATCAAGTGGATAGGTCGGCAACCCAAAATTGGACCGGCCGCATTGCAGACTCAACCGGGAACCATCAAGAGTCAGCTCCACAGGCTGGCTGGGCAGTTCTTTAGCAATCTCGGCAAGTAGTCGTCCTGGAACCATTGCAGCCCCAGGCTCATCAATCACAGCACTTACGTCTGCTCTGGTGGACGTTTCTGCATCAAACGTCGTCAGATCTATCTGATCGCTGCCAGCCTCAATTCGAATACCCGCATGAAGCGGCGAAGCCGGCCTACTCGGCAAAGTTCGCGCCGCCCATCCGACGGCTCGCTTGAGTTCGTTTTGCTCGACTCGGATCTTCATAATTCCCTCCCCGAGTTATGACCGCTCATCTTGCCACATGCCTGTGACGAGCCAGCGCTCGGCTAGTGGTTGACCAAGGTGTTTCGTATTTGCTTGTTGCTACTTCCCGAAGGACTTGTACCCGTGGATCCACATAGCCAATTACTGAAATAACTCAATCCTTGAAATAAGTAGTAGTAGTAGTAGGCACTGGGGATGAGGTGGATAACTGTCATATGCGGAGGAAAATACGCGTGTCGTCGTCCCAAGGGGTTGTGGGTAGTGACGATACGAACTGTGTACAAATGTGGATTGTCAGAGCCGGTTAGCGAGTTTTCCAGCGTTTCATCGAACTACAAAGCTGTATTTCCAGTGGCCATCAACAGTTCATCAACAGCTCTCTCTGACTGGTATTTAGACAGTCTTAAAGGGCCAGGCAACCTCTTGAGCCAAGCAAAGGTCATGAATCAAATGTAAAGCGAACGAACTCGGCGGTTCCAACCGTAGTGAACTCCGGCAGCGGCGACGAGTACGGCAGCTGTAACAACAACGGGAATTTCCATGTAGCGCGTATCCATAGTCAGGGTTTACCTCCTAGGTCCGACCCTTAAACCCAAAAGATGAGACTAGTTTCAGATTAGTAGCGCCATTGCGCCGGGGACACCCGGCTTGCCATCAAGAAAATGAGCGACTAGACCGTGCTTGCGTTTTGACGCGCTGTGTCAAGTGATCCACCTGGTTGTACAAGCTGCGACGTTGAGATATTTCTTTTCGAATCTTACGCTCAGCGTGCATCACGGTCGTGTGGTCTCTGCCGCCAAACGCCTGTCCTACCTTAGGGAAGGACAGATCCGTCAACTCACGGCATAGATACATAGCGACCTGGCGAGCGGAGACTAGATTGCGGCTTCTTGAGGGCCCACACAGGTCATCGAGACTGAAACCGTAGTACTGGGCCGTTTCGGACATGATTAGTCCGGCGGAGATATCAGGTCGACCTTGGTCGGATATCAAATCCCGCAAGACCTCTTGGGCCAATTCCTGGTTTACTGGCTGCTTATTCAGGCTGGCGAATGCGCATACGCGAATGAGTGAACCCTCTAGCTCTCGGATGTTGTTAGAGATCCGATCAGCGATGTATTCCAAGACGTCATCGGGAACACGCATGTTTTCCTGATAAGTCTTCTTACGAAGGATTGCAATGCGGGTTTCCAGGTCCGGCGGTTGAACGTCGGTGATGAGCCCCCATTCGAACCGGGAGCGCATGCGGTCTTCAAAATCAGCGAGTTGCCGTGGGTGGATGTCGCAGGTCACGACAATCTGTTTGTCGTTGTTATGAAGAGTGTTGAACGTGTGGAAAAACTCTTCTTGAGTTTGTACTTTCCCGGACAAGAACTGAATGTCGTCTACCAGAAGAAGATCGACGTCTCGATAGCGCCTCTTGAAGTTGGCTGAGGTGTCGTCACGGATTGAGTTGATCAACTCATTAGTGAACTCTTCGCTGGAGATGTACCTCACCCGAGTGTGGGAGTACATCTCGCGGGTGTAGTGCCCAATGGCGTGTAAGAGGTGGGTCTTTCCCAGTCCACTCTCCCCGTAGATGACCAAGGGGTTGTAGGCCTTAGCTGGCTGCTCTGCGGCGGCAACGGCGGCGGCGTGCGCGAAACGGTTGCTGGAGCCGATAACGAAACTTTCGAAGGTGTAGCGAGGGTTGAGTCGGGAGTCCTCGTTGCGAGTGGGAGGACCACCTGATCCGGGTCGATGGGTACCGCGTGTCATTGTTTCCGTGCTGTGCACGCCGTGCCCATTGGCCACCACATCCGGAGTCGTGGGTGCGGCTGGAGCATTTTCCGCGTAGGTGCGATCTGCAACGACGTCGGTTTCCGCGTCATCAGGACCGGGCGCTATTGAAGCGTCAACAGTGAGCGCGAGTTGGATATCTCGACCGAGGTGCTGCCCGAGTGAAACGGCTAGCGGTCCTTTGTGCTTGGTCTCTACCGAGTCTTTGTGAAACTCGCTCGGAACTGCCAAGACAACGGTGGTTCCTACCATTCCAACTGGTCTGATCAGCGATAAAATTCCGCGTTGGTGCGGGGTGACACTTTGGTTACCTATTTCCGAAATAACCGTGGGCCACACTTGCTCCAACGTCGACTGATCAGCCATGCGCTCCCCTCCCGAAGACCATCAACCGCCCAAGTCCGGTTGATGCACAACAAATCCACAGCCTGTGGATAGAAAAATCAACGCCAAAGATCCCCATGGCGTAACCCTGCGATTTTTCCTCTGGTGCGGTGCGACAGTAGTCCCAACCAGCGGGGGTTCGTCAAGGCGGTTCCCAAGATTTCTTTGCATCTGTGTAACTTTTTCGGCGTGTCGGCTTCAACTGAGGAGAGCTGATCTCTATTTTGCTCCGTTTGGGTATGCGTAACCCAAACGTCAGTGAGAACCAACTGGAGACCGCGTTTGACCATTGCCATAGATTGTCCGTACCGTAGGAGGGTTGCCTAGGGCGATCACTAAGCCGAGAAAGCGAGAAATCGAATGTCGAAGCGCACGTACCAGCCGAATAAGCGGCGCCGCGCGAAGAAGCATGGCTTTCGACTTCGCATGCGCACTAGGGCTGGCAGATCCGTTATCAAGGCGCGGCGATCCAAGGGCCGCGAGAGGCTCTCCGCCTGACCTGTGCTGCCACGGCACAACCGGATTCGGTCGTCTACTGATTTCACCCACGTCCGTAAAACTGGGACGCGAGGAACCAGCGGAAGGATTACCGCCGTCGTCGCACCTGGGACAGGATTTTCCCGAGTCGGATTAGTAGTCGGCAAACAAGTAGGCAACTCGGTCCAACGCAAGCGCGTTTCACGAGTACTTCGGCATGCGATCGCGCGTGCGTTACCCAGCTATCCTGAGGGATCGCAGGTGGTCCTCCGGGCTCTACCTGGTGCCGCTGACAGGGATTCGAATCTCGCGGTGGATGCCGACAAGGCAGTGCGAAAGGCACTCGACAGACAATGATTAACGGTGAACCGGTCGCTAGTGAACTGGACGGCGGGCAGCCGCACGACTCGGCGACGGTGCGAAAACCGTCGACGAAAACCTCGACGCGTACTTCCGTAGCACGCGGATTTCGAGTGATTGGGTGGCCGTTTCGGACACTGCTGATTTGGCTGATAGCCGGGTACCAAAGGTTTATTTCTCCGGTACTACCGAGTAGTTGCCGCTACTACCCGTGCTGTTCCGCCTATGCCCGGAAGGCAATTAATCGCCACGGTGCGGCTAAGGGAACCGTCCTAGTGATTTGGCGCATCCTGCGGTGCAACCCGTGGAGTGGAGGTGGGCTGGATCCGGTACCTAGGCGACGGCATTGGGTTTCACATGTTCACCCTGACGGCGCTAAGCGAAGCAACGGGGGGTCGCCCGACCGTCGCAACTAGACCAAGTAATCGTGGTGGCGGGTTAAGTTGTGCCGTACCTCAGGTATCCTGAAGCATCCACTACCTTCAGGGTCGGCCGAAACTTGGATGACTGAGCTGGGGGTCAGTGGGTCACACAGTTCGGACGTCGTTTAACACCTGGAGAAAGCCTTGTTCCTCTTGGACTGGTTGCGGACCGGTGTCTCCTGGATTCTTGTTCAGTGCCACCAGCTACTATCTGCGATCGGATTGGACCCAGCCAGCGGTTGGACGTGGGCCCTTTCGATTGTCGGCCTCGTGATCGTTATTCGGATCGTTCTGATCCCACTTTTCGTGAAGCAGATCAAAGCCCAACGAAATATGCAGGTTATCCAACCGCAGATTAAAGAGATCCAGAAAAAGTACTCGGGTGACCGAGAGCGCCAATCGCAGGAAATGATGAAGCTGTATCGGGAAACCGGTACCAATCCGCTCTCATCCTGTTTGCCAATCTTGCTGCAGATGCCTATCTTCTTCGCCCTCTTTAGCGTCCTGCAGGGAATCGCGACGGAAACAAAAGAAGGGGTTTTCAACTGGGATCAGTACGATGCGCTGTTCCAGCAAGCGAGAGATGCGTCAATCTTTGGCGCACCCTTGTACGGAACATTCCTCAGCGCCGATGAAGTAGCAGTCGATGGCTTTAGTCCAGTAGCCACGCGAGTAGTTACCTTTGTGCTGATAATCCTGATGGTTGCCACCACGTACACCACCCAACGTCAGCTAATCATGAAGAATACGGCTTCGGACAACCCCATGGTCCGTCAGCAAAAAATACTGATGTACGTCTTCCCGCTTATGTTCGGCATTTTCGGTATTAACTTCCCGATCGGTGTTTTGATCTACTGGTTTTCTACAAACTTGTGGTCAATGGGTCAGCAGTTTTACGTCATTCGCAACAACCCGCAACCCAATACCCCGGCCTACACCGCATGGGAGGGGCGTCAAAAGGAGAAGGGCGCTCGTAAGGCAGTCAAGCGGGGCGAAGCAGAGTCAGTGGAAGACGCGTTGAAGGCTGAAGAGCCCAAACAAACGCCACGCAGCCAACCTAAAAAGAAGAGTCGATCGCAACGTAAACGCGGTCCTGGATCTCAAAAGTCCGACCCGAGTGTGTGATTCGTGAGGAATAAGGAGCAGCAATGACGGAGGACACCCTGTCGAAGTCAGAGGCAGGCGAGGTCGTCGCAAACGACGATAGTTTACAGCCAAATGTGGATCAAACTACTAAGAGTGACGAATCTAGTGAACTCGTCACTGAGGGTGATACTGCAGCAGATTATCTCGAGGGTTTACTCGACATCATTGACCTCGATGGTGATATCGATATCGATGTCGAGAATGACCGGGCGGCGGTAGCCGTCGTCGAAGTTAATAGTGGGGAACTCGCGCAGTTAGTGGGTGAGGACGGAAAGGTGTTGGATGCCTTACAAGAGCTCACCCGACTTGCTGTGGCGCGTGAGGTAGGTCACCGCTCTCGACTCATGCTAGATGTAGCCGGGTTCCGCGCCCAGCGACGCAAGGAGCTGCAGCGTATTGCTGCGTCTGCGGTGGCCGAAGCACGAGCGGCCCAAGAACCGGTACGACTGGATTCCATGAATGCTTTTGAACGAAAAGTAGTTCACGATGCTGTGGCTGAAGCGGGTTTGAATAGTGAGAGCGAAGGCAGCGACCCCGACCGCTACGTAGTTATTTCCCCCGCTTAGTTTGTTTCACGTGGAACAAACCGGGCCAGAACCAGGATTCGCTAAATACGAGCAGATCCTAGGGACTCGAGGGATTGAGCTGGGTCTAATTGGGCCTCGTGAGCGAGACCGCCTCGCCGATCGTCATATCCTGAACTGCGCTGTGGTTGCACGCAGCCAGAAATTGGTTCCCGCGGGATCTGACGTTATTGATGTGGGAAGTGGCGCTGGATTACCAGGCCTGGTGTGGGCCATCGAAAGACCCGACTTGAAAGTAGTACTGGTTGACTCGCTCCTTCGTCGTAGTGAGTTTCTTACTGACACCATTGCTGAACTCGCGCTAACCGATCGGGTTTCCGTGATCCGTGCTAGAGCCGAAGATTTGGTAGACCTCTCGGCAGACGTAGTCACTGCTCGCGCTGTCGCACCTCTCCCTCGATTAGTGGGTTGGCTTCGCCCACTAATGCGGCCGTCGGGGCAGTTGGTCCTTCTCAAAGGCGCCAAAGCTTCGCAGGAGATCACCGCCGCAGCACCTCTGGCTAGTGAGTTGGGACTCCGGCCCGCTGAACTAATCACGTTAGATGTAGAGGGTTTGGCGACGCCTACGACCGTGGTCCGCTATCAAGCTGAGAAGTAGTGCAGATGTGTCATCAACCAATATAGGCATCGGGGGCCCTGCCTAGGTCGTGAAGTTCAATGAGAGACGTAGGCTAGCGGTATGTGGGGAGTGTTCTTATGAGAACTGTTGACTGGGAAATTGCTATGCCCTTCGGCAGTGTCGTGGTTCCAAGAGACCCAATTCGAAGCAAAGATCCGCGAGGAGTCACAGTGGATGTTTCACGTGAAACAGTAGCGAGTGGAGCTGACAACAGCCGCGAGCCAATAACGGAGTCGTTTCCGCCGGAAATTGAGTCCCTGCGCGCCGATCTTCGGCTCGACCCAGCGGACAGAATAGGGCCAAGGGACCGTACTCGTTGTATTGCAGTGGCCAACCAAAAAGGTGGCGTAGCTAAAACGACTACAGTCGTTAACCTAGCCGCTGCTTTGGCCGTCCTAGGTTGCACTGTCTTGGTGGTCGATATGGATCCGCAGGGGAACGCATCGTCTGCCCTTGGCTTGGATCGAGAGCCAGGCTCACCGGGTACTTATGAAGTATTAGTCGGGAATAGGTCTGTTAGTGATGCAGCAACGACAGTTTCGGGATTGCCTGGTCTATTAGCGGTTCCAGCAACGGTAGATCTGGCGGGGGCAGACATTGAGCTAGTCAGTCAGGTGGCGCGCGAGACCAGACTCCGAAAGGCAGTCGAGACGTTCCTAAACCAGCGTGCGGAAGCAGGTAATCCTATCGACTTCGTGCTGCTGGACTGCCCACCCAGTTTGGGGCTACTAACGGTTAATGCCCTGGTGGCCGCTAACGAGGTACTGATCCCACTTCAGAGTGAGTACTATGCGCTTGAAGGGCTGGGCCACCTCGCAAGCACGGTGGATATGATCCAGCAACACCTGAATCCAAATCTCGTTATCAGTGCGATTCTTTTGACGATGTTTGACGGTCGAACTCGGATTGCCCCGCAGGTTGCGGAGGAGGTTCGACAGCATTTCCCCGCAGAACTGCTAGAAGCTGTTGTACCTCGATCCGTCCGTTTATCGGAAGCACCGTCTTATGGCCAAACAGTACTTCAGTACGATCCTGGGTCGGTGGGTGCTCGGGCCTACCTCGCTGTTGCGCGTGAGTTAGACCAAAGAGATCGACGCCTAGTCGACCTAACAGATCAGCAGGAAAAAGCAGTGACGACGGAAAGCTGAGCGTTTTCCACAGGAGAATCCACATGCGAGATCAACTTGGGGATGATGGTCAAGATCACCAGATATTCGCCTTTCCCCGCTGGAATTACCTAGATATCGGAAAAAACGGACATATGGTGCGTAAAGCGTTGCCGGCAGTTTCCACAGGTTGGCGGCTCTGTGCAATACAACAGATGAGGGAGATGCGATGACGCAGAAACGTGGTTTAGGACGTGGTCTCGGGGCGTTAATCCCCACCGCCCCGGTAGCACCTCCAGCATCCGTCGTTGATGTGCGGGAACCCGGCAGCAATGACGGATTGGCTACGGACGAACGTCTGCTGGACTTTCGGGAGGTTCCGATTGATGTGGTCCTACCGAATCCACGCCAGCCTCGACAGATCTTTGAGGAGGAGGCTCTAGAAGAACTAGTGCACTCCATCGCAACAGTTGGACTCTTACAACCGATCGTGGTGCGACCCGCCGGTACGGAGTTAGAGTTAGTGGCAGGTGAACGACGGCTAAGAGCGGCGAAACTCGCCGGGCTTACCAAGATTCCAGCATTCGTGCGAACTACTGAAGACGACGCGATGTTGCGCGATGCCCTTTTGGAAAATCTACACCGGGCCAATCTCAACGCTCTGGAGGAGGCCGCTGCGTATGAGCAGTTGTTAGCCGACTTTTCCTGTACGCAGGAAATCTTGGCAGAGCGTATCGGACGTTCTCGCTCGCAGATTGCCAACACCTTGCGACTCCTGAATCTCCCAACGTCAGTGCAACGTCGTGTCGCGGCAGGAGTGCTCAGTGCGGGCCATGCGCGCGCCATATTGGCTGCCGATAGTGAGGCGGATATGGAGACCCTGGCGGCCCGAATCGTGGCTGAAGGCCTCAGTGTCAGAGCAACTGAAGAATTAGTGCACGTCGGTCAGGACAAAGACCAACGAAAGAAGACCCCTCGTAGGCATAGTGGCCCGGTCGAGTACGACGCGGCAGCAGATCGACTATCCGACCGACTGGAAACGCGGGTCCGCATCGAGGGCAATCAGAAAAAGGGGCGCATCGTTATCGAGTTTGCCGCCGTCGATGATTTGGCGCGAGTAGTGGACATCATCGAAGGAACGTCAAGGACGGAAACATCTGAGCTAAACCATTAATTTCGCGAGATGGCTCGACGCACCAACTGCGCAAAAAGGGCCCCCAAATCCCGAGATGCCGCTTCAACGGCTTGAGGCAGCAATGATGTTTCGGTAATGCCCGGCGATACGTTCACCTCAAGGAAGTGTGGGACACCCTCCGGCGACACAATGAGGTCGATCCGTGAGTAATCCCGCAACACCATATTGGTATGCACAGTCAGGGCCAACTCCTCGACCGCCCGAGTTACGTCCGCAGAAACCCTCGCGGGCGCGAAAAACTCGGTAGTCCCGGCTGTGTAGCGCGCGTTGTAGTCGTAAAAGCCGCTGTCGGGAACCACTTCGACCGCCGGTAAAACGATGGGACCGTCGTCTCCTTCGACTATCGAAACCGCGAGCTCAGTCCCGTCGATGTAGCGCTCGACGAGAACTACATCGCCGTAGGCAAATGCACCAACCATCGCTGAGGGTAGTTCATTTACGTCATGGACTATTGCTGCTCCAAGCGCGGATCCGCCTCGAGTGGGTTTAACAATGAGAGGAAGCTTAAGTCGATCGACGAGCCGATGCATGAGTTGAGGAGCGCCTAACTCACGAAACATTGAGTGCGGCAGTGCTACCGAATCAGGCGTTGGCAGTCCCCAGTGTCGGACTGCTGCTTTGGCTACGGCCTTATCGAAGGCGATTCGTGCAGAGTCTGCGGATGAGCCGATATAGGGGATTCCTACCGCGTCGAGAACATCCGCTAGCGAGCCGTCTTCCCCACCGGCTCCGTGGAGTGCCGGTAGGACGCAGTCAGGTTGAGTAGCGTCGAGACGTTGCAGCAGATCAGCGTCAGCGTCAGAGACCGTGACCGCCATGCCTTGGGTCCTTAATGCTTCAGCAACGCGGCGACCAGATCGGATTGACACATCGCGCTCAGGCGAGAGACCGCCGCAGAGCACGAGCACCTTAGGAATGTCTTGCGCGGGTGGCATAAGCGATCCTCTCAGTTCAAGTCCGGTGCAGGAGCTTCAGAGCCGCTCGGGTGATGAAGACCGGTAGCGGTGCCGAAGGTTTGCCCGATTTCCAGTTCCTGCTCCATCACTCCCGCCAGACGACGAACGCCTTCTCTGATTCGATCCGGTTCTGGGTAGCAATACGATAGGCGTAGGTTGCGCTGTCCTTGACCGTCTGAGAAAAAACCAGTTCCAGGGACGTAGGCCACCATCGCAGAAACAGCTCTGGGCAACATAGCCGTTGCGTCTAGTTGCTCGGGGAGTGTCAGCCAGGAGTAAAAGCCGCCATCTGGACGGGTCCATTCAGTGCCCGGCGGCATGAGGGTATCGAGGGATTCCAATAGCGCATCGCGTCTCTCGCGGTAGATACCTCGAAAGACGTCTACCTGATCCCGCCAGGGTTGGGTGGCCAAGAACTCTGAAACGACACCCTGGGTGAAGTTTGAGGGACATAAAACTGCCGCTTCGGCAGCAAGAACTAACTTTTCGCGGACACCATGAGGTGCTACCGCCCAACCAACCCTGAGACCAGAAGCCAGTGTCTTGGAGAACGATCCGAGGTAGATCACCTGCTCGGCGTCATCGGCGCGGATTGCGCGGGGAACGGTTCCGTCGAATCCCAGCAGTGCGTAGGGGTCGTCCTCGAGGATGAGCAAGCCCTCTCGAAGAGCAATATCTAAAATCTCCTTACGGCGCTGGGCCGGCTGAGTGATCCCGGCAGGATTATGAAATGACGGGATTGTGTAGATCAACTTCAATGTACGTCCCGATGCGCGTACTGCCGAGATAGCTTCATCGAGCGCTTCCGGGATCAGTCCTTCGCCGTCCATGGGGACGTGCACAACGTCACATTCATAGGAGCGGAAGATTCCAAGAGCTCCGACGTAACTTGGTGCTTCCACCAAGACAACATCACCGGGATTGCAAAAAATGCGGACAACAAGATCCAAGGCCATTTGCGATCCACTAGTGACCACAACGTCATCGGGATGAGCTGAGACGCCTACGTCTGACATCACATCAATGATTTGTTCGCGCAAGACGCTATCGCCTTGACCGGAACCGTACTGAAGAGCCTGAGCGCCACGCTCGCGAAGAAGTCGCGCGGTTGTATCAGCCAGCGCATCGAGTGGTAGCGCCTCCACGTAGGGCATTCCACCGGCCAACGAGACCACCTCAGGTCGGGAGGCGACGGCGAACAAGGCGCGGATCTCCGAGGCAGTCATTCCCGCGGCACGATTGGCGTAAGCGGCCACCCACGGATCCAGCCGGGAGCCGGGAATTAGTGGCGGGTCAACGGACGACACGGTACCTCCTCACTAGCTGTCGAGATGATGTGTGGACTTCTATTCTCTACGATGCCTGAGTGAGCGCCAGATTACTAACTCGCGGGGCAGTGTCGGTTGTACTTGTTTTTGCCGCCGGGGTGACTATCGGCTTTGCCTGGTCACTGCTGAACAAAAAAGCCGACACGACGTATTTGAGCCAACTCGAACGTGACCGAGTCAGGTAGGGGAGAAAAAGTCAACGACAGCATCCGCTACAGAGTCGGCGATGGTATCCAATACGGCTGGGTCTGAGAGTTGTTCGCGGTCTCGTGGATCCGCGATGTTGCCGCATACCAAGCGGACGGTTGGCATCCGAGTTCGTCGCAAAATATCCCACGTTCTGGCGCCCGGCTCACTAGAAACGTTGGGGATGGACTGACTAAGTCCGTCAAGAATGAGCCCAGCCAGCATCTGTCCTGGCACGGATAGTGAACTGCTGTCCCGTCCGTAGTGGTACGCCGATATGCCGTGTGATTGGTCGGTGAGACTGAACAACGCAATCGACAATACGAGATCAGCTTCGAGTTCGTTGCAGAACCGAGCGCGTTCTACTTCCGAATCGTCAGTGAGGACAGTGGGTCGAGTTGTAGTGGTCCGAGCACCCTGTGGTCCTAGTCGGCGTTGAATGCGCGCAGCTATATCACGGGATATTGCGGTGCATTCGACGATGGACTCCAACTGTAGAACTGCTGGGTCGAGGACCACGATCTTGCCCTGAACCCCGGTACGAAGTTGTTGCAACGAGGCACGCTCTCTGACGCTGTGGCTGGACTCGTTGCCCCCGACGGTACGACGAAGTTGACCAAAGCCTCTGAAAGTTGCGGGACCGCAGACGCCGTCTACTTTCAGTCCAACGTTGTGCTGAAAGTCCCGCAAAGCTTTGTCGGTGAAGGGACCGAACTCACCATCTTCCCGACCGCAGGAAAAACCCATCGCATTCAACCGGTTCTGTAGTTGGAGGACGTCCTCCCCGATCGTTGGGTGATTTGGATTTAAGGACAGGACTCGATCACCCAGTTGCCAGCGGGCTTCCTCCAGTCGACGAAACGTCTCGGGACCTACGATGCCATCCACCGTTATGCCTCGCTCCTGCTGGAAGCGGCGTACGGCAAACTCAACGGCGTCATCGAAATCCGCACTGATGAGTTGAGTGGTCTCCCAATCGGCGGGTTCAGTCACACGTTCTAAAGGCCCGGAACGCAATCGATCCCGGCCAGACTCTTGCTCGGCGACCCGAGAGCCCGGC